>JBBITK010000018.1:34694-35539 GCA_037440805.1 Arcobacter sp.
CTGCATCCAATAACAATTTCTTAAAATTTATAAAACTCATTCGTTTTTTTTCCATAAATATTCCTTATTTTATATCAACTTCCCAAAAAAAATCTATCCATTCATTGGCTTCTCTTACACTAAAATCAGGTTGAATCAGAGCTGATTTTTTATAAAAAAGAGTTGCTATTTTAAAATCTATTTGTGGGAACTTATTTTTTAATATTTTTAATATTTCATTCATAGTTTCACCTGAATCTATAATATCATCAACTATCAAAACCCTATTGAATTTTGAAATATTTGGAATATTAAAAATATTAAACGTACTTAATTTTGTGGTATCATCATAATGTATTGAGTTTAAAGTATACAAATCTCTAATATCTAAAGATTGCGATAACATATGAGAAAGTGTCAACCCACCTCTAGCAATTCCTAAAATTGCATCTGGTATAAAACTTTTACATTTATTAGCTAAAACCTGAGTATCAACTCTAAACAAATCATAGCTGTAATATAATCTATTCAAAAAGAACCTTTGGAAAGAGTCATTACTCTTATAAATGGTGCTCACAGCGGGACTCGAACCTGCAACCTCTTCCTTACCATGGAATTGCTCTACCATTGGAGCTATGCAAGCAAATAGTTGAGAATTATATATAAAATAATAGAAAAAAAAGCTGAAAGAGACTATAAATTCAATATCGATAGAGAAAGAGCAGCATAAATAAACTAAATAAACTAAATAAACTAAAAAGACTAAAAAGACTAAAAAGACTAAAAAAAGAGTATGAAGGGGAGGAGAGTGGGTAAAAAAAAAGCCCTAATCAAAAATCCAAGTAAAGATTGGATAATTGATTAAG
>JBBITK010000019.1:0-35400 GCA_037440805.1 Arcobacter sp.
TGCAACTAAAACATGATAAGTTATATCAGCTGCTTCATAAATAATTTCTTGCTCATCATTATCTTTAATTGCAAAAGTAAACTCTCCAGCCTCTTCAACAATCTTTTTGAGCATAGAATTTTCTTTTCCTTGAAGAAGTTTTGCCGTGTATGATTTTGTTGGGTCATCATTTTTTCTATCACAAATTGTATGGTATAAAGTATCTACTACTCCATAGGCTTTTGTTGTATCAACTTCAACTTCTGTTGTAATTTGATTTGTATTTAAATTTGTAAAAAAACATGATTTTCTACCTGTATGACAAGCAACTCCAAGTTGTTTTACCTTCAAAAGTAAAGTATCATTATCACAGTCAAGTAAAATTTCTTTAACTTCCTGAAGATGTCCAGAACTTTCACCTTTTTTCCAAATTCGCTGTTTACTTCTACTAAAATAGTGTGCTTGGTTTGTTTTGATTGTCAATTCTAAAGCCTCTTGATTCATATAAGCCAACATCAAAACTTCATTTGTTGTTTCATCTTGAGCAATTACAGGAATTAAATTATCCATTTTTTGCCAATCAATTTTTTTTAATTGTTCCATTTTTTTCCTTTGGATTTTTGAATAGAAGATTTAAGTAGAAAAAGAGGTGAAAAATCACCTCTTAAATTAGTGGTTAATAGCTGTTTCTTTAGCTTTATCTTTTGTATCAACCCAAATATTTGGAGTTGAACCACCAGGAGTTAAGAAAATTTTTGCATCTTTATTCTCTCTTAATGCATCATTAAATTTACCTTGAACTTCTATTTGTTGCATTTGAAGTAAATTTGGAGTTAAAGATTCGGCAATAGATTTATTAGCTGCTGCTTGTGCTTTTGCTTCAATAGTTACAGCATCTGCTTTACCTTGTGCTTCTATTCTTTTTGCTTCTGCTTCACCTCTAGCTTGTGCTGCTCTTTTTTCAGCCTCTTGTTTAGCTCTTTGAACTTCATATCTTACTCTTTCTGCTTCTTGATTTGCAATTTGAACTCTCTCAATTTGCTCTTTAATTTTTGCAGGAAGAACTATCTCTCTTAATTGTACAGACTCTATTGTAACTGCTGTTTTAGCCAAAGTCTCAACTTGTTTTTTAACTTCAGATTCAATCAAAGTTGCAATTTCATTTCTTTTTGTTGGTAATACCTCAGCATTAAATCCACCAACAACATTTCTAACTACATTTCTAACCACAGGATTTACAATCTTGTCTTCCCAAGAAAGTCCCCAAGTAGCAATAGTTGAAGGAGCTCCATCTGCTGTTAATTTGTATTGAACAGTAAGTTCAATAGAAACAGGTAATCCCCTTGCATCTAAAATATTAATTGCTGGATTTACTCTTATCCCCGCATCAAATCCACTCATCTCTTCAACACTTCTATAATTTAAAAGTCTTACTTTTGTATCAACTACAATAACTTTTTGTAAAACAGGTATATAAAAATGAATTCCTGGATTTAAAGGTTCATTATCATATTTACCAGTTGTTGCTTTTATTCCCACTTGTCCAGATTCTATAATCACAAATGGTTTAAAAACGAACAAAATTCCAACTATTATTATAACTGCATATAAAATTCCAGCTTTTTTACCAAAATTTTTAAAAAACTCTGGTGCTTCAAAAGGTGGTTGGAAATTTCCATTATTTCCTGAATTATTTCCTCCACCATTTTGTTGTTGTCTATTTTTAAAATAGTCATTATCTATTGGCATATTTTTCCTTGATTTAAATATTTAAAGGCTTATACTAATAAAAATTAGTTAATGTATGTTAAATACTTTAAATATTTCTCATTTTTACCAGCAACCACATCAAAGTAAGCTGATTGTATTTTTTCAGTTATTGGTCCTCTTGAACCACAACCAATAATTCTTGCATCAACATCTCTAATTGGAGTAATTTCAGCAGCAGTTCCTGTAAAGAATGCTTCATCTGCAATATAAACTTCTTCCCTTGTTATTCTTCTTCTAACAACTTCTATTCCCATATCATTTGCAAGTTCAATAACTGTAGCTTGAGTGATTGACTCTAAAGTATTATCATTTGGAGGAGAGATTAATTTTCCATCTCTAACTATAAAGAAACAAGCTCCACTAGCTTCTGCAATATATCCTTGGTCATCTCTTAAAAGTGCTTCATCATACCCACACTCAACTGCTTCATATTTTGCCATTTGAGAGTTTAAGTAATTTGCAACAGCTTTTGCTTTTCCCATTCCTGAAGTATTTGGAGTTCTAGTTAATGATGATATTTTTACCCTAACACCTTTTTTAAGACCCTCTTCTCCTAAATAAGCTCCCCATTCCCAAGCAGAAACAGATACTTTTACAGGAGCATCTTTATGATAAAGTCCCATTACACCATAACCTAAATAAACCAAAGGTCTGATATATGCACCATTGAATAACTCATTTTTTTGTAATAACTCAACTTGAGCATTATTTAATTCTTCTAAAGAAAAAGGTACATTCATTAAAGTCATTTTTGAAGAGTTTAATAATCTTTGTGTATGCTCATTTAATTTAAAAATAGCACATCTTCCATCAACAGTTTTATAAGCTTTTGTTCCTTCGATTGCACCATTTCCATAGTGTAAAGTATGGCTTAAAACATGAACTTTTGCATCATGCCAATCTACAAATTCACCGTCCATCCATATATATTTTGATTCAGTCATTATCTATTCCTAATAATTTTTTTAAAATGCAAATATTTTATCCAAGATAATTAAAAAAAAAGATTAATAAATCCCCTAAAATTAAGATATATGATGTTATATTCCTTCAAAAATTTTTTGGGTCTTTATGAAAACTGCAATTAAATCAATTTTACTAATTCTAATTTTTATTTTTATATCTGGTTGTTCATTTAATGATTCACCAAACTCTTCAGAAAAAAGAAAAGGTATTTATCCCAAAGAAAATATCAATCCTTATTTAACAAATAACCTACAGCAAATGCTATTAGCCATAAAATCAAATAACATAAAAGCTTTAAATCAAAGATTTATAAATCCAAATTATGGAATTTATGAATTATCTAAAGTAGAGGGAAAAAATAGATTTTCATATAAAAATGAACTATCTTCAATTTATTATAATATTGAAATATATCCAATAAAAATAGAGAATGTAACATTTAATTGTAGTCCATATAACGATGCTTTTTATGGATGGAATAAAATTGGAAATTTTATAAATGATAAAACTGATGATTACTTATCAAAAATGATTCAAGAATCAAATGATGAAAATGTTAAATCACATTTAGAAAATGCCTTACAAATTGAAAAAAATAGCTACAAAATAGTAACCGATGCAGATTTAGTATTTTATATCACACAAATTGATGAGCAATGGTATATAACATTGATTGATTATATATCAACTGATTGTAGCAAATAGTCCCAAATTGCATTTAACAACTTTTTAACCACTCTTTAAATATACTATTTAATACTTAAAAAACAAAATATTAGAGAAAACTATGATAGAAATTATAAAAAATTTAATAAAACAAAAAGTTTTAATAATCGATGGAGCTATGGGTACACAGCTTCAAATTGCAAATATAAAAAAAGAAGAGTGGTTTTTTGAAGAGCAAGATTTAGAAGGTTGTAATGAACTTTTAAATCTTACAGCTCCTCATATTCTTGACACTATTCATGAAAATTATGCACTTGCTGGTGCTGATTTGATATGTACAAATACTTTTGGTTCAATGCCTTGGGTTTTAGATGAATATAATATTGGGCATATGTCATATGAACTTTCAAAATTAGGAGCTTCTTTAGTTAAAAAAGCTTGTGACAAATATAGCACACCTGAAAAGCCTAGATTTGCAGTTGCTTCTATTGGTCCTGGAACAAAACTTCCATCATTGGGTCATATAAAATATGATGAAATGTACGAGGGTTATAAAATCATGGCTCAAGGGCTTGTTGATGGTGGAACAGATATATTTTTACTTGAAACTTGCCAAGACCCACTTCAAATAAAAGCAGCACTTCATGCACTAAATGACACAGCACCACATATTCCAATAATGGTGTCTGTAACTATTGAGTTAAGCGGAACAATGCTTATTGGAACAGATGCTATGACAATAGCTGCAATTTTAAATCCATTTAATATTCTGTCTTTAGGATTTAACTGTGGAAGTGGTCCTGTACAAGTTCATAAACACATTAAAACTTTAAGTGAGGTTTGTAAATTTCCTATTTCTGTTCACGCAAATGCAGGACTTCCACAAAATAGGGGAGGAAAAACATATTATCCTATGCAACCAGAAGAGTTTTCAGCTCTACAAAAAGAGTTTCTAAAAATAAATGGAGTTAGCTTTTTGGGTGGTTGTTGTGGAACAACTCCTGAACATATAAAAGCTTTAGCAGATGCTGTTAAAGATGAAATTCCTCTAAAACCTTGTGGATTTTTGAAAGCGTCATTAGCTTCACTATTTAATGTAGTTCCATTAAAACAAGAGCCTGCACCACTTTTAATAGGAGAGAGAAGTAATGCAACTGGAAGTAAGGCATTTAGAGAGCTTTTAAAAGCAAATGATTATGAAGGAACACTTAGTGTTGGACAACAGCAAGTTCGTGCTGGGGCTCATGTAATAGATGTTTCTGTGGGATTTGCAGGACGAGATGAAAGATATGATATGGATGCTGTTACAGCTTTGTATTCTCAAAAAATATCACTTCCTCTTATGCCTGACTCAACTCAAATCTATGCTTTAGAAGCAGCACTAAAACAAATTGGTGGAAGATGTATCATAAACTCTGTAAATCTTGAAGATGGGGAAGAGAAATTTGATGCGGTTTGTAGCCTTGCTAAAAAGTTTGGAGCAGCTTTAGTTTGTTTGGTTATTGATGAAGTTGGAATGGCAAAAACAAAAGAGGATAAAATCAGAGTTGCCCAAAGGATTTATGATTTATGTGTAAATAGACATGGTTTTGACCCTGCTGATTTAGTATTTGATATGCTTACATTTACTATTGGTTCAGGGGATGATGAGTATAGAACAGCTGGTATTGAAACCATGGAAGCTATAAGAGAGTTTCAGATTTTACATCCAGAAGTTGGAACTACTTTGGGGTTATCAAATATCTCTTTTGGATTAAGTACAGATGCTAGAATTTATCTGAACTCTATTTATCTTGACCATTGTGTAAAAGCAGGGCTTACAAGTGCTATTGTAAATGTAAAACATATTTTACCCCTAAATAAAATTAGTGCTGAAGATAGAAAAGTTTGTGATAATTTGATATTTAATAACCACGAAGATGGTGACCCACTGTTTAAATTTATTGACCACTTTTCAAATGTGCAAAAACAAGAAGATCAAAGTGATGAAGAGTTTGAAAAACTAGAACCTATTGAAAAAGTTAAAAAACTTCTTTTAGATGGAGATAAAGATAGACTTATTCCTTTAGCTTTGGAGCTAAAAGATACAGTTAGCCCTGAAATAATTGTAAATGAGTGGCTAATTGATGGTATGAAAGTAATAGGAGAGTTATTTGGAAGTGGGCAAATGCAGTTACCATTTGTACTTCAAAGTGCTGAAACTATGAAAGCCACAGTTGATGCACTAAATCCATATTTACCAAAACAAGAAAAGGCTAGTGAAACAACACTTATTTTGGGAACTGTAAAAGGTGATGTTCACGATGTTGGTAAAAATCTAGTTGATATTATTTTAAGTAACAATGGATTTAAAGTTATAAATGTGGGAATTAAAGCTGATTTAAGTTCCTTTGTTGACAAACTTCAAGAACACAATGCTCACGCTATTGGTATGAGTGGATTACTTGTAAAAAGTACAGCTGTTATGAAAGAAAACCTTGAAGAGTTACAAAGGCTTGGAGTAAAAGTACCTGTACTTCTTGGTGGTGCTGCTTTAACTAAAAACTTTGTTGATGAGTATTGCCGACCATTTTATGATGGACCAATTTTTTATTGTAGAGATGCTTTTGATGGGGTTATTTCTATGCAAAGAATCGAAGCAGGTGATGCAAATAATACTGCACTTGCAGCTGATTTGATTCAAATCATTGATAGTAGCGATAGAGTTGAAGAAGAGGCAGTTATTCCTCCTTATGAAGAGATACCAATGCCACAAAAAGCGGAGTTTAAATTTCCTCCAATTTGGGATAGAGTAGCAAGAACTTCAAAACAAATAAATAATGAACTTGTATTTAAATGGATAAATCATAGGGTTTTATTTAGACAAAGATGGGGTTACAAAAGAGGAAAACAAAACACTGAAGCATTTTTAAAATATGAACAAGAAGTAGTTGAACCTACATATGAAACATTAAAAACTGAATTAGTTGATAAAGGTATATTTGACCCAATAGCTATTTATGCTTATTATCCTTGTATTTCAAATGATAATAAATTATATATTTTTGATAAAAAATATCTTTTCAATAATCTTGAAGAATCAAAAAATGTACCGCCTCTAAGTGAAGCTATAAAAGTTTTAGAATTTCCAAGACAAAAAAGAAAACCATTTAGATGTATAGCTGACTTTTTTGCAAATGATAGACTTGATGTGGTAGCCTTTACACTTGCTAGTGCAGGGCTTAAAATCACAGATTATGAAAGAAGTTTATACGATAAAGGTGAGTTTACAAAATATTATCAAGTTCATGGACTTGGTGTGGAACTTGCAGAAGCCTTAGCAGAAGTTTTACATAAGCAAGTAAGACTTGATTTGGATATTGTTCCTAAAGAAGGTCATACACTTAATGATGTTCAAATGAAGCAATATGTGGGATGTAGATACTCTCCAGGATACGCTGCTTGTCCTGATTTAGCGATGAATAGAGATATTTTTGATTTATTAAACCCTGAAGAGTTTGGAATAGAACTTAGTGAAACATTCCAAATGCACCCAGAACAAACAACTTGTGCAATAGTTGTTCATCACAAAGAAGCAAATTATTATAATATATAGCATTTTTGCTATATATTTAACTATTATAGATAACTTAAAATTATAATTCTTTAATAATTTAAACTTATATTATATATAATTCTCAAAAATAAAAAGGATTATAAATGAGTGAAGAAATTAAGACTATTCATTTTAGTAGAGTTCAATATTTCCCAATTATGATGTTTGCAATTATTATGGGTTTAGGTGGATTAACATTGGTTTATAAAAAAGCCCATGAGCTTTTAAATTTTCCAATATTAATTTTTAATATTATGGCTATTTTTACAGTTTTAATGTTTTTATTAATTCTGTTTTTTTATACAAAAAAACTTTTTAGTTTCAAAGAAGAGGTAAAAAAAGAGGTAAATCATCCAGTTAGAATAAACTTCTTTGCTACAACTTCCATATCAACTCTTCTTTTATCGATGATTTTTCATAATATACAAAATGACATTTCAACAGTTTTATTTTATATAGGTGCAATAATGCACATAGTTTTTACTTTTTATACTATAAAGTTTTGGATAAATAATCAACTGGAAATGCAACACTCAAATCCTGCATGGTTTATTCCTATTGTTGGAAATTTAATAGTTCCAATAGCTGGAATAGGACTTGTAAATAAAGATATTTTAAATTTTTATTTTTCTATAGGAATCTTTTTTTGGATTATTCTTTTTGCCATAATATTAAATAGAATCATCTTTCATCCTCAGTTTATGCAAAAATTTATGCCTACAATGTTTATTTTAATTGCTCCCCCATCTATTGGATTTTTATCCTATTTAAAATTGACAGAGAGTTTTGATTTTTTTGCACAAATTTTATTTAATTTAGCTCTATTTTTTACAATTTTAGTTTTTGTAATGTATAAAAACTTTGTAAATATCAAATTTTTTATATCTTGGTGGGCTTTTACATTTCCAATGTCAGCAGTATCTTTGGCAGTTTTAACAATGTATAATTTAAATCAAACGATTTTTTATCAATATTTATCTTATCTATTCATAGCTATCACAACTATCATTGTTTTTATTGTTGCAAAAAATACAATAGAGCATATCCTAAAAAAAGAGATTTGTATAATGGAGTAACTCTGTAGTTTTAAACTACCGAGTTATCATATCTATAATGAAATGATTTTTTTCATCTTCATATTTATATTTTAATTTAAAACCATGAAGAGTAGAAATAGTTTTTACAATATATAATCCAAGTCCAAAACCATCACTTCTCTTCTCTTCTTGAGAAAAAGCTTCAGTATAAAAATCTAATTCATTTGCTAAAGGTTTCCCCACTGAAATTATTTCAATTTTTTCATTTGAAGCATTTACGATTGCCTTTTTATCAGGAGAAAATTTAATAGCATTATCAATCAGATTTTTCAAAGCTATTGACATCATAGAGATATCTACATTAAATCTGAAATCCTTAATTGTTGAACTAACTTTTTCAGAACTAATCATTATAATATCTAAGGTTTTTGTATAAACTTCCAAAAAAGATACATCTTCTTTATAAATAATGCTATTTTTCGAAGTCAATCTCTCAACGGTCGCTAACTCTTTTATAATATCATCCATTCTTTTAAAGGCTTTTTGAAGGTTTTCTCTTGTTTTATCATCTTCTAAAGTTTCAGCTATAAACATCGCTTTTGTTATTGGTGTTTTAAGTTCATGCATCATATTTCGCATAAATAAATCTTTTGATTTTGATTGATTATCTATTGTTTTTATTGCTTCATTAAAACTTTTTGCGATAGTTCCTATCTCATCATTATTTATGCACTCAATTTTTATATCTTTTTTCCCATTTGAGAAATCTATTATTTGTTTGTTTAAAATTTTTAAAGGCTTAAGTTTCTTTTTCAAAATCTCATACAAAAATAAAAAAGTAAGAATAGAGATAATAAAACCCAAAATAATAACTGCCATGCTATATCGATGATTACTTGCATCTTTAAGCATTATGTTATAACCATACTGTTGAACATAGATATAATATTCATCATTGTATTTATAAACTCTATATGTTCCTAAATAGTTTTGAGTAATTGTAAGTTCTTGAGCATTTTTGATGATTTCTAACTTTTCTTCTCTCTGCTCTATTGGAGCAACTCTAAATTTTTTGAATAACTCCAACAAATTCTTCCCTGTTGGCTGATTTTCAAAATTACTCAAAAAATTCTCAGCAATTAACTCATATCTATTTTGTAAAGATAATTCATGCTTTTGTTTATCATAAATTATAAACATTGAAAAAGTTATAAATATGGAGATAAAAGCTAAAGAGAAAATTATATTTATAAAAGTAGATATAGAGATATTTTTTATCATATTAACTGATATCCAATACCTCTTACTGATTTAATATATATTTGACTATCATCAATTTTTGATAGCTTTGTTCTAATTCTTGAGATTATTACATCGATATTTTTCAAAGATGATTCATCTTCGATATTATCACTTGCATATATAAAATCTTCCCTTGCAACAACTCCACCATTTCTTTGTATTAAAAGTTTTAAAATATCATACTCTGCCAAAGTCAAACTCAATGCTACACCTTTAAATACTATCTGCATATCATTTTCTCTAACTTCAAATACTGAATTTTGTTCACTCTTTTTTGAATCTGTACCAAAATCCATTCTTTTTAAAATGGTTTTTATTCTAGCTTGTAACTCCCGTGGATTGTATGGTTTTGGTAGATAATCATCTGCACCTCTCTCTAATCCCATAACTTTGTCCAAAATATCATCCCTTGCAGAACTAATAATTATAGGGATATCTGATTTCTCTCTAATTTTTGGGATAAGTTCTAACCCATCAATTTCAGGAAGGGTTAAATCAAGAATAATCAACTGATAATCTTTATACACATTTAACATAGATAATCCATTGTAAGGACTATCTGTACTTGTAACTTCAATATCAAATGATTTTAAATAATCTGAGATGATTTGAGCTAACTCTAAATCATCTTCTATCATAAGTACTTTAATAATGGGAAATCCTTTTTATTTAACTACAAATATTATGGTTTGACCATATCTATTTACATAAACTCTTTTATATCTATTTTCATAAGCTTTTAAAATTTGTTTTACATTTACAAAATTTTTAATTTCAGTATCTTCAATTTGAATTATCACATCTCCAGCTTGGAAACCAGCTTTTTCAGCTTTAGATTTTGGCTCAACTTCCGAAATTAAAATACCATTCGAACTTGGTAATCTAAACTGTTTTTGTAAACTTGCATCTATTTGTTTTAAAGTTAGTCCACCTAAAAACTTCTCATTTGTAGAAGAATTAGAAGCAAATCCATCTCTATTTCCTAAAACTATTTGTAATTCAACATCTTCTCCATCCCTTTCCAAAGAGATAGTTACTTTTTCATCAGGCTTGAAAGAGGCTACAATATTTTGTAAACTTGCTCTATCTTTTACCTCTTTTCCATCAACTGCATAGATTAAATCGCCTCTTTTTAAACCATATTTAAAAGCAGGGGTATCAGGAGAAACATCTAAAACAACAGCTCCCTCTTTTCTTTTATAGACTTTAGCAACATCATTTTCCAAATCATTTATAGCAACACCTAAATAACCTCTAATTACTTTTCCATCACTAACTAGTTTTGAAGATACATCTTTTACCATATTAACAGGAACAGCGAAGCCTATACCATCATTCCCACCACTTTTAGAAATAATAGCTGTATTTAAACCTATTAAAGCTCCTCTACTATCAACTAAAGCTCCACCAGAGTTTCCAGGATTTATAGAAGCATCTGTTTGAATATAATTTTCATATCTATTGATTCCAACTTTATTTTTATTAAGAGCAGAAATAATACCTTGTGTTACAGTATTTCCAACACCAAATGGATTACCAATAGCAAAAATTACATCACCAACTTGCAAAGTTGAAGAGTCTCCAATTTTCATAGGAACTAAATTCTTAGCTTCTATTTTTATAACAGCCAAATCACTATCAGCATCTCTTCCTACAATTTTTGCAGCATATTCCGTTTTTGTATCATCTCCAATAGTTACTGTTATCTCTTCGGCATTTTCAATAACATGATTATTTGTAACGATATATCCATTAGTTGATACAATAACTCCTGAACCTAAAGATTTTTGTACTCTACTTTGTTTAAATTGGTTTCCAAACTCTTCACCAAAGAATTTTTTTAAAAAAGGGTCATCAAACATTTGCATAGGAACATTATCCATTTCACTATTTACATGTCTTGAAGCAGAGATATTGACAACAGACTTAACAGACTCTTTTATACTACTATTAAATGATAATATTTCAGAATAAGAAGAAGGTGCAATTCTTGATGGATTTTTTTCCATCATTTGAAAGTCGATAGATTCAGCAAAAAGTTGAGATGAGAGAAAAGCAGAAATCAATATAATTTTTTTCTTCACTTTAAAAATCCTTTTTTAGTATTTTATATATTGAAATACTAAAGAAAAAGTGTAAACTATTTTCTAATAAATAGTTAATAAAATGTAAATACCAAATAGGGTAAAACACCCTTATTTTGGTATTACATTATAAATCAGTTTTTAAAACTGCTCCGCTACTTGCATTTGTAACTAATGCTCTATATTGTCCTAACCAAGATGAGTTAAGTGGTTTTTTAAGTGGAACAAATTCATCTCTTCTTTGTGCAATTTCTTCAAATGTTAAATTAACACTTAAAATATATTTGTCAACATCAATATGAATCTCATCACCATCTCTTAATAATCCAATCATTCCACCCTCAGCTGCTTCTGGACTTACATGCCCAATAGATGCACCTCTAGTTGCTCCACTAAATCTTCCATCAGTGATTAATGCAACTTTATCTCCAAGTCCCATTCCCATAATAAGTGAAGTAGGAGCAAGCATTTCTTGCATCCCTGGTCCTCCTTTTGGACCTTCATATCTAATAACTACAACATTTCCAGCTTGAACTTTTCCTGAAACAATTCCCTTGATAGCTTCAGCTTGTCCATCAAAACATACAGCAGTTCCTGTAAATACTCTATCTCCAGTAATTCCAGCTGTTTTAATAACTGCACCTTGTTCTGCTAAGTTACCATATAAAATTGCCAATCCACCAACTTGTGAATATGGATTATCAATAGTGTGAATAATATTTGTATCTTTGATATAAGCATCTTTAATTTTTTCTAAAATAGTTTCACCAGAGATTGTAAGGTTATCTAATAATATATCATCACCTCTTTTTGTCATCTCTTTCATAACAGCATTAACTCCACCAGCTTTGTTTATATCTTCCATATGAACAGTTGATAATGATGGAGAGATTTTAGCTATATGAGAAACTCTTTTTGAAATTTTATTAATATCTTCAAGATAGAAATTAACTCCTGCTTCTTTTGCAATTGCTAACATGTGTAAAACTGTGTTAGAGCTTCCACCCATTGCCATATCAACAGCAAAAGCATTTTTAACTGCATTTTCATTTAAAATATTTTTTAATTTAAATTTTTCTCTTGAAGCACTATCTTTTGCAATTTCACAAATTCTTCTTGCAGCAGCTCGATATAACTCTTCTCTTTCAGGCGTTAAAGCTAAAATTGTTCCATTTCCAGGAAGTGCAATTCCCATAGCTTCCATAAGTGTATTCATAGAGTTAGCTGTAAACATACCAGAGCATGAACCACCACTTGGACATGCATTACACTCGATATCTTTTAACTCTTCTTCACTCATATCTCCTTTTTCAAACTTACCAACAGCTTCAAACGCAGTTGCTAAATCTATAGGAGTTCCATCTTTTTTGTAACCTTTTTCCATTGGTCCACCAGATACAAAAATAGTTGGAACATTTACTCTTAATGCTCCCATTATCATACCTGGTACTATTTTGTCACAGTTTGGAATAGCTATCATTGCATCAAGTTTGTGTGCATTCATAACTGTTTCAATAGAATTTGCGATTAACTCTCTACTTGGAAGTGAAAATAACATCCCATCATGACCCATAGCAATTCCATCATCAACACCAATAGTGTTAAACTCAAACGGAACACAACCATTTGCTTTAATTTCATCTTTTATAATATCACTTACTTTATCTAGAAAAAAGTGTCCTGGAATTAACTCTATAAAAGAGTTTGCAACACCAATAAATGGTTTGTCAAAATCTTCATCTTTTAAACCTGTCGCTCTTAATAATGATCTATGAGGTGTTCTATCAAACCCTTTCTTTACTTCATCACTTCTCAATTTATATCCTTTAAATTTTCATAATTTTTATTTTTTGATATGATTAAATTATACAGTTATTGCCGTTGAAATTGGATTAAACTAAAAAAATTTAAAAAAATTTAAAATTCCTTCAAAAAACTCTTGACAAATAAAAAATTTCCTATTATAATTCCAGTCCAATTTATGTGAAACATCATAAATTACTTATCATATTAGAGTGCGAGTGTGGCGGAATAGGTAGACGCGTGGGACTTAAAATCCCATTCCGGTTTCGGAGTGTGAGTTCGATTCTCACCATTCGCACCACTTTTTTGTGTAGAGAGCTGACAGAGTTGGTCGATTGTACCGGTTTTGAAAACCGGCGAGGTTAACGCCTCCGGGGGTTCGAATCCCCCGCTCTCTGCCACTAAAAATCATTTTATCTTTTTTTTGTTAAAATGGTTAGACCTTACGGGGGTATAGCAAAGTTGGTAATGCACCTGATTGCAAATCAGATATTCGTTGGTTCGAGTCCGACTATCCCCTCCATCCTGTAAAAAATAAATATGAATAATTTTTAATTTATCCCTAAATATTATCAAACTCCTAAGATAATAAATAAAATTCCAAGCCTTTCTTTCTCCCCTAAGGCTTGAATTTTAAATCATAAATTGTATAGATAAATCATAAGTGGTATATAAAACAAAGATACCAAAGTTGATACAAAAACTGCCATTGACATTTTTTCTGGTTTTACATTCAGTAAAGTAGCAACAGTTACAGTATTTCCAGCAAGAGGAACAATCGAAAATATAAACATCAATAAATAAAAATCTTTATTTAGAAAATGAATAAAATTATGGTCTAAATATATGAAAAATAGAACTAAAACTGGCCAAATGATAAATTTAATAAATAAAGCATAAGAGATAAATTTTATATCAAAAGAGTTATCTGATTTTATTCTTTCCATTCCCATTCCCAAAAGCATCATCCCTAAAATTGCATAAGCACCTTTTAGATAGTTTGTATAATCCAAAAACATTTCAGGCATTTTAAATCCTAATATATTTAAAAGAACTCCCAAAATAAAAGCGTGTAAAACAGGAAGTTTTAAAACTTTCATAAAACTCTCTTTTGCTGTAAAATTACCCTTTGCCGTTATATAATATCCAACAGAGTTTTGATATAAAAGTGAAGCTAAAACTGTAAAAATAAATACATCAACAATGTGTGAATCTAAAAATAAAATAGCTAAAGGAATACCAATATTTCCAGTATTTCCAGTGGCTGTACTAAAAGATAAAAGATTTGCTGTGTTATCTTGATAAACTCTTTTAAAATAAGCCAAAGAACTAAAAGCAATAATAGTACTTAAAACAAAAAAGAAAATAGGCAAAAAAACTACAGAAGCATCAAGATTTACACTAATTGTTGCATTAAAAACAATAACTGGAGCCAAAATAAAAAGTAAAATTTTAGCTATGGTGTCTTTATTACAATTTAAAAAAGCTGTTGATAACAAACCCAAAAGAATACTAAAATATAAAGGGATAATTTTTCCAAGAAGGGTTAAAAAAATTGTCATATTTATCCTTGATTTTTTTGATAAATATTATCATTTTGTTATGTATAAAAGATGTATTCAGCTAAAACTATTTAATTTTAGCTACATAAAGTTCTTATTTTTTTATATATTTGCTACAATTTGAACAAAATATAAATTATTTATACAAAGAAACAAAATGGAAAAATTTATAAAAAAATTTACACTCAGATATATTTATTTTATAGTTTTTATCTCTCTAATTGCTTGGGCATTTTTTGCCTATTTTACTATGAATAGTCAAATTCACAGTCAAGAAATCTACGCTAAAATAATAAATCTTAGTGGTAAGCAAAGGATGCTTTCCCAAAAAACTACTCTTATAGCAAAAAGATATTTTGAATCAAAAGATGAATTTCTAAAAAATCATTTAAAAGAGTTGATAAATATAATGAAAAATGATTATTTGTACATTACAAACAATTTAACTTCAGAGAATATGAGAAATATCTACTTTTTAGAGGATGATAACTTAGATGAAAAAGTAAAACACTATTTTAAACTTATAACTGATTTTTATGAAACAAATAATCCGATTTTATTAAAAGAGATTGAAAATAACTCCTTTAAACTATTACCATTTTTGGACAAAGCTGTTAACTCTTTCCAAAAAGAGAGTAATGATAAAACAACTGAACTTTTAAAAAGAGAACAATTTATACTCATTGGAACACTTTTAACTTTACTACTTGAAGCTATTTTCATAGTAATCCCTTCCATTAGAATAACTGCACGGAAAGAGAAAGAATTAAATGATTTAAATGATTTATTAAAAACTAAAATAGACCAAGCTGTTAAAGAAAACCTTGAAAAAGAAAAAATTATCCAACAACAATTTCATCTTATTCAAATGGAAGAATTAATTGTAAATATTTCACATCAATGGAGACAACCTCTTTCTCTTATCTCTGCCGTTACAAGTAATCTAAAAATATCAAAAGAGATAGGAGATGTATCAAAAGAGATGTTAGAACAAAATTTAAATCTAATTATGGAAAAAGTTACTTTTCTATCAAATACTTTTGAAAATCTCAATGAATTTATTGAAATTGATGATAATAAAGAAAATATAAATTTGCACCAAACTATCGATAAAACAATCCTTGTTTTGGATAGCACACTAAAAGATAATAATATTAATGTGATTAAAAACTTTAATGATAATTCTATTTATTTCACAGGAAATAGCATAAGATTATCAAGGGCTTTATTGAGTATATTTGAGAATTCAAAAGATTTTTTAATTCAAAATCAAACACAAAATAGCTATATAAAAATAACAACTTATACAAAAAATGAGTTCGCTTATATTGAAATAGAAGATAATGCTGGCGGAATAGAAGAAAAAAATCTTAAAAAAATATTTGACATTTATTTTACAACAAAACATCAAAGTCAAGGAAAAGGAGTTGGATTATATATCTCTTATAGCATTATAAAAAACTCTTTTGAGGGTTCTATAAATGTTGAAAATCAAGAATCAGGTGTAAAATTTATTGTAAAGATCCCTATAAACTAATTAAGAAAAGTTTCTAGATAGAAGAGTAAAATATTTGTTTCCTTTTGTAGCAATTATATAATTTTTTTTATTATTTATTGATTAATTTTATTATTTATTTAAATTGAGTCATTTGTGAGTCATTTGGTTGATACAATAATAATGTAAATATGTCATTTAATTTAATTAAAAAAGAGATATTATGATATAAACAAAGATATTTCTAGAAATAAAAATATATTGTTTAGCTAATAAATTGATTTAATATAAGGGTATTTTATGTCTACAGTTATTTTATTTATACTATATATTTTAATTTCAATGGTATTTACATGGAAGTTTGTTGATTTTATAAAAATAAAACAGTGGGATATTAAAAGTGCTAAAATTTTATTAGCAATATTTATTACAATAATTGGTTTTTTATTGGTCTCTATCCGTGTTATTATTCTAGGAGGTATTGAAGAAGGATCAAGAAATGAAATAAATCTTACACTTATTTTAGGAGCTATTATCATTTTTGTTATTATGTTACTATCACTTTTTGTGATGTATTTAGTTAGAAAAATGAAATATGTAGAAGTAAATTTTAAAATTCCTATTAACAATCAAGAAAGAGGTTCATTAGCAGAAGATACTATGACATGCTTAGTTGATAGAGATAAAATTTTAAATGTACAAAAAATCTTATCTATGCCTATTGATTCTAATGAACAACAAATAATAAATAAAAAAGAAAAAATTGAGATATTAGAAAATAAATAGTTACTAAATTTTTCTAATACAAAAGGCATATATGAATATTATAAAATCTTCAACTTTTAAATAAAATGAAAAGAAAGAAACAAAAAGGAAATTAATTATGAGTTTAAAAAATACACTTATCGGAATTTTTATTATAGTTGTAACAGCATTGTTATTAAGTGAAAGTGAACCAAAACATTATGCACATTGGTCTTATGATGGAGATGAAGGGCAACATAATTGGGCTTCTCTTGATGAAAGATTTGAAATGTGTGAAAAAGGATTAAATCAATCACCTATCAATATTTCTTCACCTATTGATGCTACTTTAGCACCGTTGATTTTTGAAGGAAATGCTAAAGCTAAAACATTTATAAATAATGGACATACTGTTCAAGCAAATTTTGAAAATGGTAGCTATTTAACAATTGAAAATAAGAAATATGGATTAAAACAAATTCATTTCCATACACCAAGTGAAAATCATATCAATGGAAAAGTATTCCCAATGGAAGCACACCTAGTACATGCAGATAAAAATAATAATCTAGCAGTTGTTGGTATTATGTTTGAAGTTAGTGAAGACAACAGTGCAGTAAATAAACTATTAAGAAATTTACCTGAAAATAAAGATCAAAAAGAAGAAGTTAAATCAGAAATTTTTGGATATGAAATATTGCCTAAATCTAAAGAATATTATAGATTTAATGGTTCATTAACAACTCCACCTTGTACAGAAGGTGTTAAATGGGTTGTATTAAAAACACCAGTTACAATTTCAAAAAGTCAATTAAAAGATTTTGAAGCTGTAATGCCAAGAAATGCAAGAGATATTCAAAATATTAATGCAAGAACAATTTTAGAATAAAGTATAGAGAGTTAAAAACTCTCTAATGCAATAAAATATTTTTAGTTTACAAAATAGAATATATAAAAAATCAGAAGATAACTTGTATCTGTTTCCGTAAAATCTTTATAAAGTTGTAAAGAGTTGTATTTTTAAATTGTAAAACTTCAATAAATCAAGGTTTCATGGTTGTTTCATAAGAAATGGCACGCCTGGTAGGATTCGAACCCACAACCATCGGGGTCGAAACCCGACGCTCTATCCAGTTGAGCCACAGACGCATTTTAGGGGTTTTCTTCAAGTTATTCACTAAAGAAAATATACAAAATAAACTACATTTGTGTATCTAAATGTGTATCGCTTATTTGATGGAAGTTTACTTAACAAAGTTTTAATAAGTGCTTATATATTCCTTTAAGAGTCATAAACATATACTCTCTAGTCTTATCTTCAGGGTCTTTGTAGTTAGGTACTTCTCTCATAACAAACCAACCAAACTTACAGCCTAATCTAGCCTCTTGTTTTCTAACAGTAGAATACTTCAAGCTCTCATCAAGTTTTTGCTTTAACTTTTCATTCTCTCTTGACTTAACACTTGCTGTAGCCATAGCTGTAGCTGTTTTCTTATCTGAGATAAAAGCTTTAGTTCTAACTAACTCTTTATTCTCAAGTAATAACTGCTCTTTCTCTTTCTCAGCCTCAATAACCATTAAAGCTAATTCAGTTCTACTTAGTTCTTTAGGTTGGTTCTTCGCTTTCTCAAGTTCCTCAAGTCTGTCTATAACTTTCATTAAAAGGCTGTTGTTTAGTTTTGCTCCAACTGCTATAGCTTGTTTCTTGTTTAACACGTAAGTCTCAATCTCCTGTCCCCTGTCATTATATACGATACGAGTTTTTCGTAGCGTCCCAAAACTTGGCTCTTTTGATAAATCTTCAACCTTCTTCATTGAGTCATTATGTCTAACACCAATCAAATCTGTAATCTCTTTTAGGGTAATTACAACTTCCCCATTATTTGTATTAATTAATTCCATCTATTTGTCCTCCCATCATTAAACTAAACCACCATAAATCTTATTCATCTCAAGGTAATGCTCAGGTGTTCCTTTACCTAACTCTGTGTTATAATACTTTTTCCAATACTTAGCTCTCTCTTCAATCGTACTAGGGATAGACTCTTTAACTAATCTATATAACAATCTAGTAAATATTAAAGATAAATAAGGGTTGTATCTCAAGTGTTCCCATTCAACCAAACTTATGTCAACACCTAGGTCTGTAATTATTTTATCTTTCACAGACATACTTCTATTTTTGATGTCATTAAAAGGTAACTTGTCAAACTGAGTAATACAGTTTTAAATCCGACTAGCTATGGGAAGTTACCCCCCAAACATACCCGATAGTAACTCTGGCTTACAACCCGACTGTTTTATAAGAAAGATATTAAGATAGTGAAATAAAATAGGTAGTATAAGAAAGACACTCATTGATGAAGTAGTAACTTAAAGCTCTCTATAGCTATTCCTTAACTAGTAACTCTAAGTTCATTGATTATTAGAAATGAGGTTAAGGTCTAGGTATAGCACTACTTTTAACTCATCTATACTAGCTACTATATCTTATTTCTAAATATAATATTAAGATAGAAGAGAGTTAGAGAAAAACTATAGTCACACTAATAGCTTCATCTGTAGCTAATACTATAGTATATAGTTAGACCTCTTCTCATAGTAAGAACGCGAGATGAAACTGTAGTCAATCTAATATGATTTATGGTCTGTTTATAATCTCATTCCTATTAGATTATCAAGCTTAACCAACAACTAAAGATTCTTAAAGTCCTACTTAAAATAAGATTGTTGTTCTTTACAGTAAAAGCTCTGTAGATACCATAAAATGGGGCTTAATTTTTATATTGGACAGTTTTTACTAGGCACTTTCTGTCCAAATGTATTTTTAGTTATGTTTACACCATTCTTTTAAAAGCTCTCTCATTCTTTTTGAAGGTATATAAAGACTGATTGATTTACCATCTCTTAACCTTGACCTGAACAACCATTGAAGTAAACTGTTAAGAGCATAAGTATCTTCATCAACTGTTACATCAAACTTTTTAAAATACTTAACTATATTTGGATTTAGAAATACATTGAACAAATAAGCACAGTTCTCTACGTGTCTATATTCATTAGAACCTCTAATATTGAACTGAACAAATGACTTTTTCCAACCATCAACACCTAAGTCATCTTTTGCACTACCTAAACAAGTCCACATTCTACTATCTGCATTTGTCCAAACTCTTTTTCTAAGTTGGTTCATAATTGCTTTAAGGTCTCTACTTTGTCCTTGTGTTAATTTCTTTGTTCCATTTGAGGATAGAAAGTTTAGAGAGTCTCCAATAGAGTTTAGTTTTTCATCTTCTATAATATTTATTAAGTTTCCATATTTAATATCAGGTTTTGGTTTATGTTGAACTTCATATTTAATACCTTTAGCATTAAAAAACCACATCAAGGGAGAACCTTCAAACTGATAAGTTAAAATATAAACCTCTGTAAATGAGTTAAATAAACTCTCTGACATTTCCCATAAATACAAAGTACCATCTAAAAGAATTAAGTTATTTGTATCTATTAGTTGTTTTTCTTTATAGAAATTATCTCCTTGTTTTCTGTTGGGATACTTTTCATAATTCCAACAAAGTGTTATTCCATCATCTGCTAAATATACATATTGATGTTCAAAGAGTTCTCTTCTATTATTTGGAGTGATATGATATTCTTGAATAGGGTCTACAACTTCATCAAGTACAGCAACATAAGAAGACTCAGAGATTAACTCTTGTATATCTGAACCTAACTGTGTAAGCATTTGATGAGTAGTTACAATGTTTTCTCTTTGTTCTATCAAGTTTCTAAGGTCTTCTTTTTTCTGTCCTCTACCTCTTCTCAAAGGGTGCTTAAACTGCAACTCCGAACAGTTAAACTCTGATGGTTCATCATAAATCAATGTTCCATCTTTAAACTTCTTTGGTTCATCATTATCTTTTGATATGGGATTAGTTCCAGCATATCTGTGACATTCACTAATAAACTGTGTAAAGCAAATCCATTTTTTATAACTTTGCTCTTTCATAAGTTTTATCATTCCTTGACTTTTTCCTGAGCCACATACACCATCAATAATCGTTATCTTAGCCATTACGCTTTCCTTTGATACACCGATTTAAGTGGCTAATCATTTGTGTTTGATTGTTGTTCATTTGAACCTCCTTTTTTGATTTAATTTTGTTGATTTTGGATTAATTTCCTCTCCTAGTAGGGGGGTATCTTCTTTAAAGTCGCATTTTATGGGTTATTTAGATTTTCAAAAGAATGATTATTTCAAGCTTCATTTTTCATCTAATTTCAGACACTCTATTCCTATAGGTGGCACTCTTCACTCCTATAAGAGGGTATCTTCAAGAAGTGCCTATTTATGGGCTATTTAGATTTCAGAAAAAAATGACTATTTTTAGCTTCATTTTTAGCCTTTTTTTGAAAGATTTTTCTCCTATAAAGGGCACTCTTGATTAGAGCCGATTTTATGGGCATTTTAGAAAGTGGATTTTTAGCTAGTTAATTGATATGTAAAAATGTTCTGTAAGGTCAGCTACAAGCCTTTTTAGTTGTTAGGTAATAAAAGTATTAGGGCAAATTAAAATAAGAGCTGTGAGATGACTTCACAGACCTCTTTTAGTAATATAAGTTGATAAGCTTTGAACAGAACAGTTACCTTTTCCCATAACTGGTTCTAAATGATTTGAAACTATTTTATTTAGAGATAGTCCTAAGTTTTTAAGTTCAATGATTCTATCTTTATGTTCATCATATTTTGATTTTTGTAAAGTTCCCTCAGGTTTACCAAGTTTAACACCTTGTTCTTTTCTTGACTTTAGAGCTTCTTTAGTTCTTTGACTAATCAAATCTCTTTCAAGTTCTGCAAACAAACCAAACAAAGTTATCATAGCTTTTGAAACAAAGTCATTTTTATTATTAGGATTAATTACAAGATTATGTTTAATGATATGTAGTTCTACTTGTAAGTTCATTAGTCTTTCTATTGTTTGTAATACTTCTTGAGTTGACCTACCAAGTCTTGATAACTCACTTACAATAACTTTATCATCTTTTGATAAGACAGATAAAAGTTCATCTATTTTTCTATCTCTTAAATCTTTTCTTGAACTCATTACAACTTCAATCCAATCATCAACAGTTATCTTTAGTTTATCATTACAGTAAGTTCTAATTTCACTCTTTTGATTCTCAACAGTTTGTCTATCAGTTGAAACTCTAAGATACCCAATAGTCATTCTAAAATCTCCTTTCAAGTCTTAAGGTATATTTTACTTGAAACTTTATCAAATTATAAACTCTTTGTCAAGTATTATACTTAATAAATCAATAAAGTTTTAATGATGGTTATAACTTGATAAACTAGATTACTAATCAAACTAATAGAAGTCTGTAAAGTCATCTAGGAACTTTTGAACTAATTTATTAATAGAATTAATCACAAAGAACAATAAAAGGGCTTGTAGGCTTCTGACAGAAAGGTTTTAGTTTAGTTGATGGATTAAGTTGCCCTTTTTTGTTGTCAAAAATGAAACTCAAGAGGGGTACGGGGAAAAATCTTTTTACGTGTATTGAGATATGGGCTTTGAGATTTTTTTATTATTTTTTTAAAGAGTGGTTTAGGTATAATCAAAACAATTATTAAAATAAAGGTTTTTTAATGAAAGTTAATTATATTAATTCTAAGAAAGTATTTGAATCATATTATGAACCAGACTTATGTCCAATTTGCAAGAAACATATAGCACCTATACCTATAATTGCATCAGAATGTGATTTTTTAGATACAGAAGTAATTTTCAAATGTACCAATTCAAGATGTAATCATTTATTTATTTCAACATATACATTAAGTGATGATTTAAACTATAAAGATGAACTATATTATATTTATAAAGAAAGTAAACCTATTGCATCAATAAAAATTAATAAAGATGAGAATATTAACAGTTTATCAGAAAAGTTTTATGAAATATATCAACAATCATCAGATGCAGAAATATTTGGATTAAATGAAATCTCAGGAATGGGATATAGAAAAGCATTAGAGTTTTTAATAAGAGATTATTGCTTTTATAAGTATCCTACTAAGATAGATGCTATTAAAAAAACAAAGCAAATAGGGACTGTAATAGAAAACTTTATTGATAATCCAAATATAAAAGATATGGCAAAAAGAGCAACTTGGCTAGGAAATGATGAAACACATTATGAGAAAGAATGGATTGAAATGACAATAGATGATTTAAAGTGTTTGATTGATTTAACACTTCATTGGATTATTTATGAATTAAAAACTGAAGAAATGCAAAAAAGAATGCCTAAAAAATGATTTAATTCAGCTAAAGCTTAAAGCAGACTTTAAAAATCTACCCTAAGCTACTTCTTTAACTTCATCAATAACTCCATTTATTCCATTGTCATTTCTAAGTTCATTTGAACATAACTCTTTAAGCTCTGTAATAGCACCTCTTAGCTCTTGTTCTAATTCAAGAACCCTTTTGTATGTTTCAGAACTCTCAAGGTTTCTAAGGTCATCTACATAAATACCCTCATCTTTTTCATTACCAATATATAATGAATTACCATTAACAGATAACATCAAACCTAAACTTTCTACTTCTACTGTTAACATTTTTAATCCTTTTATTTGGTTTTAATTAGTCAAATCTAAAGACCTTAGAGAGACTAGAGAGAACATTTAAAGTCTAATCTCTATAAGACCTTAAGTTAAAACTTTAACCTATCTATAGCCTCTTTTAAAACCTCAAGTGGATACCTTGAAGCATATCTTCCCATAGTCATTCCCTCGTGACTATGACCTAATATCTCAGATATAACAATAGGATTAACCTCTGCATATTTAAGCTGTGTTGCTAGTGTATGCCTATAAGAATAAAGTGTCTTTCTTGGATTGTTTGTAAGATGAGGTTTAACTTGTTCTCTAAACTTTTTACTGATATATTCATCTCTAAAAAGACCTCTAAGTTGATTGTATTTCTTATGAACATCTAATAAAATCAAATCATTGTGTAAAGGTATTTTTCTATGGCTAGATTTAGTTTTAAGAATACAACTCTCTTCTGTTAAATCAATATAAAATATAGAACCATTACTTTTTAGTTTACCTTTAGACAACTCTGATATTCTCATTCCAGTATATGCAAGTATTTTATAGACTAACTTCAAGTTATCATCAACTAATACCTCATCTATAATCTTAAATGACTTTCTAACCTCATCAACTTCAAAAGGTTCTCTTTCCATTTGAGCTGAAAGTTCTGCTTTGGGTGACTCTAAAAATGAAGCAATATCAACATCTATAAATCTTGAAGCATAAGTAAATCTATAAAATCTTCTAACCCATTTCAGATACTTCTTGAATGTAGATAAACTTATTATATTGCTTTTAGCAACTTTAGACATATTTACTAATTCTTTAATTGACATAGACTTATATGGCTGAATAGTTCTTTTAGGAATATTCTTTAGTTTTTGCTTTATGATGTTTAAGTCATCTATATCTATAAACTTCAATATTAAATCTTTCACTATATATCTAAAGAGTTCATCAAAGAAAACAACTAATTCCTTTAGGTTCTTGTCATCACTTTCTTTAGATGACTTCATATAAACTATAAACTTATCTATTACATAATCATAGTTAATGACTTCTTTGTTGAGGTAAGCTTCTTGTTCTTTATTCATAATCTTTAAAACATCAATAAAGTACCTATTAATTAAATCTTTATGTAGTGATTTATCATTATAATTAATCTTCAAAGACACACATAATTTATCATATTCAGATAAGTAAAACCTAGAAACTTTAAGTGCCTCTTTTATATTCTTAACTTTGATGATTTTAGTAATTTCAGATTTAGTATCAAAAAATACCTTTAATTCTTGAGGTATTCTAAGTCTAAACTTATAACCATTTTTAGTCTTATATATGTATTGATTTTTGGATAACATCTAATCTACCTCAGGTGGTAGCGATACTATGTGTTTAAGATAAACTTTGTGTATTTATTTGTGTATTTGATTTAGTATAAAAGTTAAAAAAGTCCTATAAAATGGTCTTTCTATACAAGAACCCACAACCATCGGGGTCGAAACCCGACGCTCTATCCAGTTGAGCCACAGACGCACTAAGGATGGGATTCTAACACAGCTTAAATTAAAAAAATATTATCCAAGACTACCAAAACAAAGAATACTATCCCTAGATAACCATTTACTGTAAAAAAAGCTTTATCTATTTTTCTAAAATCTTTATTTACCAAATAGTGTTCATAAGCTAACATCACAGCACTTACAAAAACAGCAAAATATGTGAAATAGCTACTTTGAGAATTTAAGGCAAATAACAACCAAAAAAGAACCGTTAAACCATGAAATATTTGAGAGATTTTCATAGTTTTTTCAACTCCAAATTTTGAAGGAATAGAGTGAAGATTTAATTTTTTATCCACTTCTATATCTTGCAAAGAGTAAAGTAAATCAAATCCCGCAACCCAAAACATTACACCAATACTAAGTAATATTGACCAAAAAGGAATCGTTTCACTAACTGCAACAACTCCAGCTATTGGAGCCAAAGCCAAAGATATTCCTAAAATAATATGTGCTAAATATGAAAATCTTTTAAAATAAGAGTAAGAACCTATTATAAATAAAATTGGTAAAGATAAATATAATGCCAAATCATTTACAAAATAAGCAACTGCAATAAATCCAAAACCATTTAAAAGTGTAAAAATAAGGATTTGAAAAGCAGATATTCTCCCATCTACATTTGGTCTATTTATGGTTCTAGGATTTTTTGCATCAATATCCCTATCCATATATCTATTAAATCCCATTGCAAAATTTCTAGCAGTCAAGGCAGCCAATATTCCCAAAAACATCAATTTAAAACCAAACCATCCATTTGCAGATACTACCATCGCAATAAAAATAAATGGTAAAGAAAAAATTGAGTGTTTGAACATTACAAGTTCGTTAAAGTCATTTAGTTTTTTAAGTATTTTATTCATGGAAGGGATTTTATCTAATTGTACTTAAGAAAACAAAGGCTATGAAGCCTTTGTAAATAGAGAAAATTATTGTTCTACAAATTTTAAAGGAGTTATTCTTACATCTTCTGATTTTATATAAGTATCTAATTCTTCTACTGTATTGAATACAACTCCAATAACTCTTCTATTTTTAACTCTTCCTTCTTCTGTTTCATTATCATACAAAGGAGAAGTTTCACCAAAACCTATAGCTTGTATTTTCAGAGGGTCAACACCATACGCTATCAACTCATTTCTCACTAAATTTGCTCTTTTTACAGATAAATCATAATTGAAATCTGCTTTTGACCAAGAACTTGTATGCCCTTCAATAGCAACAAATAAATCAGCATCTATGATAAACTTTGCATAATCTTTTATCTCGTTTTTTTCTGTTTCATCTAAATAAGCCAAAGAAGCATCTTGAAATTGAACATTTAAATCTTTTGCAACAATACAATCTTCAGGTAATTTACACTCTTGAGCATTTAGTGTTATAGCTGTTAATAAACCAATTATAGAACCTTTTATAACTCTTTTCAATTTCGACTCCTAATTCTACAAAATAATATTTTTGTATTCTATCAAAAATAACTTTAAAGTAATGTTTATGATTATTTGGCTACACTCTTGAAACAAAAAATAATCTAAGGATTCTGGATGATAAAGTATATTAAAAATCCCGCTATTTTAGGTGCAATAATTGCATTTGGATTTACAGCTTGTTCTAGTAAAGAAGACATAAAAATTGAACAATTACAAAAAGAGTTAGATTTAAAAAATCAAAAAATATCACAACTTGAAGCTAAAAACACACAAATCTCTAGTATCAATGAAGCATTAGTTCCTCAAAATGCAAAACCAGGAGAGTGTTATGCAAAAGTTATGGTTCCAGCAAAATATGAAACAAAAGAAATCAAAAAATTGGTTGCAGAAGCTCAAACAAATATTCAAGTAGTTCCAGCAACTTATAAAGAAGTAGAAAAAAAAGTCGTAGTAAGAGAAGGATATACAAAAACTATTACTATTCCAGCAACTTATAAAACTATATCTGAACAAGTAATTGTTGAACCAGAAAAAACTGAACTTATATCTTTCCCGACAACTTACAAAACAGTGACTGAAAAAGTTTTAATAAAACCAGCTCACACTATGTGGAAAAAAGGTAGAGGGGATACAGAAAAACTTGATAATGCAACAGGAGAAATTTTATGTTTAGTTGAAGTTCCAGCTGAATACAAAACTATATCTTCTCAAGTTGTAGATGTACCTGCACATACAAAAGAGGTTAAAATACCTGCAACTTATAAAACTGTTACAAAACAAGTTATCGATCAACCTGAAACTACAAAAGAGATAAAAGTACCTGCAATTTGTAAAATTGTAAAAACTCAAGAGATTGATATTCCAGTAAAAGAAGTAAAAACAGAAATTCCTGCTGTATATACACTTGTTCCTACACAGGTTAAAGTTGCTGATTCTTTCTTAAAATGGGAACCTATTTTATGTGAGACAAACACAACAAAAGAGTTGATTTCTAAGTTACAATTAACACTTAGAGAAAAAAAATATAATATTGAAAAAATAACAGGTATTTATGATGATAAAACAAGAGATGCTGTAAAAGAGTATCAAAAACAAAATAATCTTAACCAAGGTGCATTAACTATTGAAACTCTAAAATCTTTAGGTTTACAATAAAAATTCAGGGTAAAGTTTTTCTTTACTCTGCCATCTTATTCAAAAAGAGAATCATGAAAAAAACAATTTTATTTTTAACTTTATCCTCATTTTTATTACTATTTTTTTCAGCTTGTTCTTCAAAAACTCAAACTGATATTATAGACTCAAATAATCAAGATATTTCAAGTCTATTAAAAACACTTATTGAAAAAGAGAAACAAATCAATGAATTAAATAAAAAAATAGCAAATTGCGGTTGTAAGAAATAAAGTAACAATGAAAGAAATAGCAATTATTGGCTCAACAGCCTCTGGTAAAACTAAATTATCCATAGATATTGCACAAAAAACAAACTCCGTAATCCTATCTTTAGATTCTTTATCTGTTTACAAAGAGATTGATATTGCCTCTGCAAAACCAACAAAAGAAGAGAGAGGTAATATTATTCATTTTGGTATAGATGAAGTTTTTCCAAACGAAACTTTTGATGTAATTAGATTTATAGAGTGTTATCAAAATGCAAAAAATTACGCCAAAAATAATGATAAAAATTTAATTATTGTAGGAGGAACAGGTTTTTATCTAAAAGCAATAATAGATGGTTTGTCTATGGGTATTGATTCAAAAATAAAACTTGATATTCCTTCTGAAAAAGCCTATGAATTATTATTTGAACTTGACCCTATTTATATGGAAAAAATCGAATCAAATGATAAATATAGAATAGAAAAAGCCTATGCTATTTACAAACAAACAAATTTAACTCCAACTCAATATTTTGAAAAGAATCCAAAAATATCATTTGGTGAAAATATACAAATTTTCGAAATTTTATGGGATAGAGAAGAGTTAAAAAAAAGAGTTCATTTAAGAACAAAACAGATGATAAATGATGGAATTATAGACGAAGTTATATACCTTGAAAAAAAATATACTAGAACTCCAAACAGTATGTCTTCTATTGGAATAGTTGAAACTTTAGAATATTTAGATGGAAAACTAACAAAAGATACACTTATAGAAAAAATAGCATTAAATACTTCAAAACTTGCAAAAAGACAAAATACTTTTAATAAATCTCAATTTGAGAATAAAATATCAAATTCCCTTGAAAAACTATATTTAGATATTTTTAAGTATTTCTCGATATAATCCGCGTTCATAAAGAGTTTAATAAAGGGCTTGCAAGGACTCGACCTTTTATTTTACATTAATCAAATTAAGGAAAATGGCGTGAAAAAAGATTTACACCCAGATTACAAATATTGTACAGTAACATGTTCTTGTGGAAACGTTTTTGAAACTAAATCAAATGTTGAAACTATGAAAATTGATATTTGTGCGGCTTGTCACCCATTCTTCACAGGTGAGCAAAAAATTGTTGACTCAGCTGGAAGAGTTGAGAAATTCAAAGCTAAATATAATATGTCAAAATAGTACACTATTGTGCTGTGCTTAGTTCCTACTCCTATTGGAAATCTTGAAGATGTTACTTTAAGGACTCTTCAAGTTCTAAAGGAAGCGGAACTTATTTTTTGTGAAGATACAAGAAACACAAAAAAACTTCTAAACTTACTTTCCCAAAGAAATAATATAGATTTTTCAAATAAAGATTTTCGTTCACTTCATTCACACAATGAAAAAGAGATTCTGTCAAAATTATCTTTAGATATATTTTCAAAAAATGTTGTTTATGTAAGTGATGCAGGTATGCCTTGTCTTAGTGACCCTGGTGCTTTACTTGTAGATTTTTGTATAAAAAATGGTATCTCTTATGATGTTTTACCAGGTGCAAATGCTGTTTTAACAGCTTATGCTATGAGTGGTTTTCCTCATACAACATTTTCATTCTATGGTTTTTTACCCCATAAAGGTTCGGATAGAAACCTAAAATTGGAAGCTGTTTTAAGTGATGATAAATTGGCTATTTTATATGAATCTCCACATAGATTACAAAAATTACTAGAAGAACTTAATCAAAAAGATGAAAATAGAGTAATTTTCTTGGCAAAAGAGATTACAAAATTACACCAACAAACATTTAAAGATAGTGCAAAAAATTTATTTGAGAAATTTAAAAGTATCGATATAAAAGGGGAATGGGTTGTAATTGTTGAACCAAAGGAAAAAATTGGTTCTAACCTTGATTTAGAAGATATTCTTCACTTAGAACTTCCTCCAAAAATAAAATCAAAATTGATTGCAAAAATGACAGGAGAATCTATAAAAGAGGTTTATCAAAAACTTTTGGATAAAATGAAATAATGATAATATATGGTAAACAAATTGTACTTTATGTACTAGAAAAACATCCACACTTAGTTGAAGAAGTTATGTTCGCAAAAGAGATTGAACAAAAGACTTTTTCTAAATTTTTAAAATTGGGGAAAAAAGTTATAAAACTTGATAACCAAAAAGCTCAAGGTTTAGCAAAAGGTGGAAATCACCAAGGCTATTTCTTAAAATTAAAAGAGTTTGAATATACTCCATTAAAAGATATAAAAGATATGAATTTTATTCTTGTATTAGATGGTGTTACTGATGTTGGGAATATTGGAGCGATTGTTAGAACAGCTTACTCTTTAGGAGTAGAAGGAATTATTGCCTCTAATGTAAAAACATTGAATAACCAAGGTATTTTAAGAACAAGTTCTGGAGCTTTACTTGATTTACCATTTACTATTTACCCAAAAACTTTGGATTTAGCAAATGAATTGAGCCAATATGGTTTTACTCTAATTGGTGCAACAATGAACGGTACTGATTTAAAAAAATATGGTAAAATTGAAAAAACTGACAAAGTGGCACTATTTTTAGGAAGTGAAGGTGAGGGAATGCACCCTAAAGTTGCTAAAAAAATGGATCTAAAAGTTTCAATTGGAATGGAACATGATTTTGATTCATTAAATGTTTCAGTTGCTGCTGGAATTTTGATTTATAATTTAAAAAAATAGAGAATAGTTATGTTAAATAAATTACTTTGTGTAGCTTTGTTGGGAATCAGTTTAAATGCTGATGTATTTGAAAAAGTTAAAAATTTACTAGGGGCTGAGAGTTATAATACAAATCTAAACCTAATTAAATATACATTTAACAACCAATCTGCATTTATGGACCAAAGTAATAACCCAAACTATGAATTAATTGCAAAAAAATTAGATGAAAATAACTTATTAGATTTGAAATTACCTTCTGTTGAAGATATAACAACAACTTTTATAGTAAATGATACTCCAAAAAATTCTGTAAAATTGTTGAGAGAAACTCTAAAGACTATGGGATTTTTTCAATACTTTGTACAAGAAGCTACATCTTTAGAGAATAATTTTAAATGGACTGTAAAATTAAGAGCCCAATCGGCCATAAACCCTCTCCTTTTATCTCAAAAATTACAACCTAAAAATTGTAAGATTTCAGATATTAAGAGAGAGGGAAGAAATAGCTGGGAATATTCCATAATTAAAAATTAATTTAAAAATCTAAAATATTTATAAAAAATTTCCTTTAAAATAGGATTGAAACACTAAGGAGTGATAGACTATGTTTCCTGAAATAGAATTTGAAAGAATGAAAAGACTTCCTAATTATGTTTTTGCTCAAGTGAGCGAAATAAAAATGGAAGCAAGAAGAGCTGGTATTGATATTATTGACTTATCAATGGGAAATCCTGATGGTCCAACACCAAAACATATAGTTGATAAACTAAAAGAGGCTGCTGGAAAGCCAAAAAATCATGGATATAGTGCAAGTGCTGGCATTTATAAATTAAGACTTGCTATATGTAACTGGTATAAAAGAAAATATAATGTAGATTTAGACCCAAATACACAAGCTTGTGCAACAATGGGTTCAAAAGAGGGTTATGTTCATTTGGTTCAAGCAATCGTAAATAATGGAGATGTTGCAATTGTTCCAGATCCAACTTATCCAATTCACTCTTATGCATTTATGTTAAGTGGTGCTGTTGTTCATAAATTTGAATTATCTTTTGATAATACATTCAAAGTTGATGAAGATTTGTTTTTTGAAAGATTACAAACAACTTTAAATGAATCTGTACCAAAAGTTAAATATGTACTTGTAAATTTTCCTCACAATCCAACATGTGCTACTGTAACTCCAGAGTTTTATGAAAGATTAGTTGCAATGGCAAAAAAAGAGAGATTTTACATAATTTCTGATATTGCTTATGCAGATATTACATTTGATGGATATAGAACACCTTCTATTTTTGAAGTTGAAGGGGCAATTGATGTTGCTGTTGAGAGCTTCACACTAAGTAAATCATATAATATGGCTGGATGGAGAGTAGGATTTGTTGTTGGAAATCCTAAATTAGTTGGAGCATTAAAAAGAATTAAATCTTGGTTGGATTATGGAATGTTTACTCCAATTCAAGTTGCAGCAACTGTTGCTTTAGATGGTCCGCAAGATTGTGTTGAACAAATTGTTGATAAATATAGAAAAAGAAGAGATGTAATGCTTGAAACATTTGCAAGTGCTGGTTGGGTTATTGATAAACCAAATGCTTCTATGTTTTTGTGGGCAAGAATACCAGAAAAAGCGAGACATCTTGGAAGTTTAGAGTTCTCAAAACAACTTTTAAGAGAAGCTCATGTGGCAGTTAGTCCTGGTATTGGATTTGGTCATTATGGTGATGACTACGTAAGAATTGCTTTAATTGAAAATGAAAAAAGAATTAGACAAGCAGCAAGAAATATCAAAAAATATTTAAAAACATTATAAATTGGAACTATTTTAAAGGAATTATTTATGTTAAGAGTTGGAATTATTGGAGTTGGTACAGTTGGGGCTAGTGTTGCTAATATCTTAAGAGATAATAAAGATATTATAACCGCACGAGCTGGGGTAGAAATTGAACCAATTTTGGGAGTAGTTTCAAACTTAAACAAAACAAGAGATGTTTCTATAAAACTTACTACAAATGTTGATGAAATATTAGATGATGAGAATATTGATATTGTAGTTGAGTTAATGGGTGGAATTGAAAAGCCTTATGAAATTGTAACAAAAGCTTTGAAAAATAAAAAAGCAGTTGTTACAGCAAATAAAGCACTATTAGCTTATCATAGATACGAACTTCAAGAGTTAGCTGGAGATATTCCTTTTGAATTTGAAGCAGCGGTTGCTGGAGGAATTCCTATTATTAATGCTCTAAGAGATGGATTAAGTGCAAATAACATCCAATCAATTCAAGGTATTATGAATGGAACTTGTAACTATATGCTTACAAGAATGATAAATGATGGTGTTGAATATGCTGATATTTTAAAAGAGGCTCAAGAGTTAGGTTATGCTGAAGCTGATCCAACTTTTGATGTTGGTGGATTTGATGCTTCCCATAAACTTTTGATTTTGGCTTCTATTGCCTATGGTATTGATGCAAAACCTGAAGATATTTTGATTGAAGGTATCCAAAATATTTCAAGTGCAGATATAGAGTTTGCAAAAGAGTTTAACTACTCAATTAAGCTTTTAGGAATTGCAAAAAAAGTTGAAAATCAAATAGAACTTAGGGTTCATCCTGTTTTAATTCCAAATGATAAAATGATTGCAAAAGTTGATGGAGTTATGAATGGTATCTCTGTTGTTGGGGATAAAGTAGGTGAGACTATGTTTTATGGAGCGGGAGCTGGTGGAAACGCTACAGCTTCAGCAGTTGTTGCAAATATCATAGATATAGCTAGAAAAGGGAAAGGTTCTCCTATGCTTGGATTTGAAATCCAAAGTGGTGAAAATTTAACTTTAATGGCAAAAGAGAATATACAAACAAAATATTACCTAAGACTTGAAGTTGCTGATAAATCTGGAACTTTGGCAAAAGTTGCAACTATTTTGGGAGAAAATGAAATCTCTATAAAAACTATGCTTCAAAAACCACTTACAAGTAATAGTGCAAATTTACTTTTATCAACTCACACTTCTTTAGAAAAAAACATTATAAAAGCTATGAAAGAGCTTGAAAATTCAGGTGTTGTATTAAGCAAGCCTGCAATGATAAGAATAGAGGATTAATTCCTCTAAAATCCTTTGAAAAACCACTCAAAACTAATCACTCAAGATATTCCAACACTTATAAAACAATTAGCCATTCCAGCTAGTGTAGGAATGTTTTTTAATACCATGTATAATGTGGTTGATACATTTTATGCAGGACTTATCTCAACCCAAGCAATTGCTAGTTTATCACTCTCTTTTATGATATTTTTTTTAATCATTGGTTTTGGATATGGTTTTTCTTCGGCAATAACCTCCATCTTGGGAAATGCTTTTGGTAAAAAAAGATATAAACTAGCTTCCATTTATGCCCATAAAGGACTCTTTTTTGTACCTATTTTGGGAATATTTTTAAGTATCTTAGGATATTTTTTGGCTCCACAGCTTTTTATGTTACTTGGAGCAAAAGAGCAATATCTTCAAATGTCCATTGAATACATAAATCCTATCTTATTTGGAACAGTTTTTTTTATGGCTAACTTTTCACTTAATGCAATACTTGTAGCTACAGGAGATACAAAAACATATAGAAATAGTTTAATATTTGGATTTTTTGCAAATATAGCTTTAAATCCTCTGTTTATGTATGGTTTTTGGTTTATTCCTGCCCTTGGTTTACAAGGAATATCAACTGCAACTGTTGTTATTCAGATTATAAATATGTGTTATCTTTTTTACAAAGTTTTACAAACTAAAATCATCAACTTTGAAAAACTGAACTATTTTTTACCAAGTTTAAGAGTCTATAAACTCTTTTTTAACCAAGGAATTCCTGCAAGTATGAATATGCTAACAATGGCTATTGGGTCATTTATTTTGACATATTTTGTTTCAAGATATGGAGTAAATGCCGTTGCTGGATATGGAGTAGGGTATAGGGTTGAACAACTTATGCTTTTACCAGCATTAGGAATAAGCACAGCGGTTTTAACATTGGTTTCCAATAACTATGGAGCAAAAGAGTATAAAAGGGTTTTAGAGATAGTTAAAACCTCTTTAAAATATGGTTTTATTATTGCATCTTTTGGGGTAGCTTTTTTGACTATTTTTGCAAAATATATTGTGGTGTTATTTGACAAAAATCCAGAAGTTATCAAATATGCAACAACATATTTAACTATTGAGGTTTGGATATTTTATGCTTATGTGATTTTATTTGTTTGTATATCAACTCTTCAAGGAATCAAAAAACCAAAAATGATTTTATATATTGGGCTTTATAGACAAATTTTTGCAAAATTTCTGGTGGCTTATTTGGTTGTAGAGTATTTTGAATTGGATTTTATATATTTGTGGATTGCTATTTTATTTATGATTTATAGTGCAGGAATTTTTGCTTATTTTTATACACACTCCCTATTAAAGAAGTGTGTATAAGGTAAATTTATTTTTTTACTTCTGAAGATTTAGGCTCTGTTCCACATTTTCCTGTTCCACAAGAACCTTTTTTATCTTTTTTCATATCACATGAACATTTACCATCTTTCATGTCACAGTTACATTTTTTACCATCTTTATCACATGAACATTTTTTATCTTTTTTCATGTCACATTTTTTCATATCACAAGCTTTTTTGTCTTTTGCGTGCATTTGACAGCTTTCAGCTTTTTTCATCTCTCCACCACATTTTCCAGATCCACAAGAA
>JBBITK010000020.1:0-9792 GCA_037440805.1 Arcobacter sp.
CCCGCTATGGCGGGACGGAAGTGAAACTGGGCGGCAAGAAATTGCTCATCCTGCGCGAGAGCGACCTGTTGGGAATCGTTGGCTAAGTTCATACAGCCGCGCAACCTGCGGCATGAAGTCAAAAACTCATTTTCAAAATCATAAAAAACAACCATATCATCATTTGGGTACAAAACAATACATTTTTCCTCTTCAAAATCTAGTTTTATAATAAGCCCTAATTGACCGTTAAAAACTCGCCTTTCTAAGAAATCTTTTGAACCACTTTTATACATCAACATTGTTTGAGCTTTCATATTTTCATTTTTAATATGAATCACTTTATCACTCATTTTATATTCATACAATTTTGTAGCATAAGCCTTTCCTTTTGTATGATTAAAAAGCTTTTGAAGTTGAATATTTAGGTTATCAACACCCAATAACCCACCTTTCATTGGTGTAATTACTTGGAAAAGTATTAAAGCTTCCACATTTTATCTTAAACTTTTCATTTTTCTTGATAAAATCATAATAACCTTGAATATAATTTGAAGATATATTTAAAATATTATTTAGTATAAATTGAGAATTTTCAACTCTCAAATCTGCAAATTCGTTGTATGAAGCTGAATTTTTTTGTGCATAATAGTTTGAAATAGAGACATCAACAAATTTAAAATCTTCATAATCCTCTTTATAAGAGGGAACTTCACCTTTCCTTATATCATTTGCAATAACTGCTATTGCCTGATTTTCATTTTGTCTATAAATTTTTGTTAATTTACAAATTGGAGCTAATTCATATTTTATAGAATCTGCCAAAATATTACCTGCACCAATTGCGGGTAACTGCCCATCATCTCCAACAACTATAAAAACTGTATCATCTGAAATTTGTTTGGTTATTTGATAAAAAGTAACAGAATTTACCATTGAAGCTTCATCTAAAAGTAAAACTTTATATGGAAAAAACTCCTTATCTTTATGTTTCATAAGAAGTGATTGAATAGTGGAAGAGTTGTAACCTGTGGTATCTGATATTCTTTGACTTGCTATTCCACTCAAAGCTATTGTCATAATATCATCATAACTTACTATCTCTTCTAAAAGCTCTAAAATCGCTCTACTTGAAGTTGATTTTCCAGTTCCTGCATAACCAATTAAAAATAGAGTTTTATGCCCTTCATTTATAAGTTCAACTGCTTGTTTTTGTTCATCACTTAATTCAAATCCCAAAGTTTGTTGTTTTTTAATCAAATAATCTTCAAAAGTAGCTATTATTTTCCTATTTTTGTCGTTTTTTCTTCTATTGAAAAAATCTAAAATTCTTCGTTCAGCAAAATACAACATAGATAAAGCCAATCTATTTTCAGAAGTTACATATAACTCTTCATCTAAAAGCATTTTTGAAATAGCCTCTTCATAAAGCATCTCTTCATTTGAAAATCTTAAACTCTCATCCAAAAGTTTATACAAATGAAATCTATCTATTGAAGAGTTTCCATTGTTATCACAGTACTCTCTTAAAGTGTAATTTAAACAAGCTTTGATTCTAAACTGTGATTTTGGGTCAATTCCCAAAGATTTTGCAATTTCATCTGCTCTTTTAAAGCCTATTCCTTTTATATTTATTAAAATATATGGATTTTCTTTGATTTTTTCTATTAAGTTTTCAACTTCTCCTAAACTTGCATAAATCTTATTTATTAAGTTTGAAGTAACTCCAAATTTTGCCAAAAAAGAACCAAGTTCTCTTAGGTGTTTAAATTTTTGCCAAGAAGAGATGATTGTTTGTAGTTTTTTCTCTTTTATTCCTTTAAATCCTAAAAGTTCATTTGGTCTTTCATTTAAGATTTCAATTAACTCATCTTCACTATATTTTTCTAAAAGTTCATGGGCAAATTTTTTGCCAACTCCCTTTACTATTTTTGTAAGAAAAAAGAACATTTCTGCCTCTTTTAACTCCAAAGTATCAAACTCAAATTGAACACCATATTTTTTATGACTAATCCAATTTCCAGTTAAAATAACCTCTTCACCAACAATTTTTTCGATATCCGTATCAAAATATGTTCCACAAATTTTTTGATTATTCTCTAAAATAGCAATAATGTATTTTGTTTCATCATTTTTATATAAAACTTTTTTGATAACTCCAGATAATCTAAAGCTTTTATACTCCTCTTGACTCATCAATATCCATCATTAAACTGTTGTTTTTTATGTTTATCCTTACTGTAAGTGCCTTTGTTTTTCTCTTTTTGCATCAAATTTGCATCTTTTAAAAGGGTAGCTCTCTCTTCTTCAAATGTCTCACTATGTTCATTTGTAAAAAAAAGTGTTTTAGCAATAAAATCTTTTAGCTGAGTATAATAAACAGAGTGTAATTCCACCTCTTTTACTCTGTTTAAATCTTCTAAATTTTTTAGGGTTCTTTTTTTGAATAGTTCCTTATCAAAATTTTCCAACTTCAACAAAGAAACAGTTCTTGTAAAAAACTTTTCCAATATTCTTATGTATCTAATTCTCAACTGTTTTTCGTGTATTTCAGCCATTTATCCAATCTTTATTTATTTTTTATTTTTTATTATAGCAAAAAACAATTTTATAAATTAAAATTATTACATTTTGTAATATTTTTTTCTTTTCATAAAGTAAGAAAAAGGCTTATCTTATAGTGTGAAATTAAATAAATAATTTTTTAAATAAAGGCTAAAAAACTATTTTTTAACAAAATTAAAAGCATTTTTTTAGTACCATAGATAAAAATTTAAAGGAAAATATTTTATGTTAACTTGGATGCAGAAGCATAAAAAGTGGTTGGTTATTACGATTTGGATTAGTACTATTGCCTTTGTTGGAGCGGGATTCGTAGGTTGGGGTTCTTATGATTATTCAAATAAAGCTGGTGTTGTAGCAGTTGTTGGAGATAGAGAAGTTTCTGTTGAAGAGTTGCAAGAAGAATATTCAAATCTTTACAATCAATATGCAAATATGTTTGGTTCAATGTTTAATGATAAAATGGCTGAACAATTTAATTTAAAAGATACTGCTTATAATCAAGTTTTACAAAAAAATCTTATTTTATCTTATGCGGATGAGTTAGGACTTGATGTAACAGATGAAGAAATCGCTAAAGAATTATTACTTTATAAAGCATTTCAAAAAAATGGAAAATTTGATAAAGAGACTTATGTGAAAGTTTTAACTCAAAATAGAATGAAACCTGTAACTTTTGAAGAGTCTTTAAAGAGAAATTTATTATTACAAAAAGTTCAAACTTTATTTGAATTAACTCCTTCTAAAAGTGAAATTGAGAATTTAAGTAAACTAATTTTTTTAGAAGATGATATAACTTACAAGGTTTTATCAATTTCAGATATTCAAATTAATCCTTCAGAAGCTGATTTAAAATCTTATTGGGAAAAAAATAAGAAATCATATATGTCTAAACCTAGCTTTGAACTTTTAGTAAAAGAAGTTTCTTTGGTTTCTTCTAATGCAACAGATAATGAAATAAAAGAGTACTACGATAAGTTTAAAATGGATTACAAAAAAGCTGATGGTAAATTAAAAACTTTAGATGAAGCTAAAGTTGATGTTATAAAAAGTTTAGATGAAAAATTTACAAAAACTGAAGCTTTGAAAACTTATCTTAAAATAAAAAAAGATGAAGAAAAAATAGAGAATAAAGTTAGTTACACAGAAGATGCTATTCCTTTTTCTCAAGAAAATAAAACAAAAATTTTATCATCAAAAATTGGAGAAGTTATAAAACCTTTTTTTGAAAAAGGTAAATATTATATTGTTAAAATAGCTAATAAAATAGATTCAAAAGAGTTGGCTTTTTCTGATGCATTGGAAAATGTTAAAACGGATTATATTAGAACAGAGAAAGCTGAGAAATTAAAATTATTAGCAAAAGAGCAATTAAAAAGTTTTGATGGTACTAAAGTAACAAATATTGCTAGAACTTCTGTTGATAAAATAGTTGGTTTGACACCAAAAGAAGCAGATAGTTTTTTGGGTGAACTTTTTTCTACAACTACTAAAGAAGGAAGTATAAATTTAGAAGAAAAAATTGTTTTATTTAGAATTGATAATTCTCAATTTGCGAAGTATGATAGTAAAAATGATGAAATAGTTAAATCTACTTTATCTCAATTACAAAATCAAGAATTAATGTCAAACTTATTGAAAAAATTGGAAAATAGTTACCAAATACAATCTTCAGTTCAAACAAAGGATAAATAATTGAATAATACTCTTTTAGCCATTGATATCGCTTCATCAAATGTAAGAGCGGTTATTGCAAAACATGATTCAGAAAATAATATAGTTATACAGGGTGTTGGTTTACAGAAGAGTGAAGGTATTAATAAGGGATTAATTATTAATATCGAAGAAGCTTCACGAGCCATTAAAGAAGCAGTTGATAATGCAAGAAAAAGTAGTATGGATGTAATTGATAATTGTGTAGTTTCTATTTCAGGTACATACTCTAAAAGTATTAGAAGTAACGGTTCTGTTAATGTTCCAAATGGTTTAATTGCTGAAACAGATATAAATCAAGTAATGCAAATGGCATTATATAATGCAACTATTGTTCCTGAATATGAAGTTATCCATGTAATACCAATTTATTTTAAAGTTGATGACTCTGTAGAAGTTGATAATCCTTTGAATATGAATGGGTCAAGACTTGAAGTTTCTGTTTATATTGTTACTGCAAAAAGAACGGCATTAACAAATATTAAATCAGCACTTAAACTTTCGGGGTTAGATAATCCTAAATTTGTTTTAGATGGTTATGCTACTGCTATTGCAGTTTTAGAAGAACAACAAAAGAAATTTGGAGCAACTGTTATAAACTTAGGTTCAACAACTACAGAATTTGTGTGTTATAAAGGAAACTCTTTAATATTTAATAGTTTTATTCCTGTAGGTTCAGACCATATTACTAACGATTTATCAGCTATGTTAACAACTCCTTTATTAGCCGCAGAAAAGATTAAAATAGAGTATGGATCATTAACTAAAGATTATTCTCAATCTACAAGCGATTTGGATAGTGTTGCTAATATTACAAAAGTTAAAATACCAAGAATAGGTGATGAAGATACTTCTACTGAAGTTGCTTTAGCAGATGTTCAAACTATAATTCATGCCAGAGTGGAAGAAGTTTTAATTTTGGTTAGAAATAAACTTAAAAAAAGTGGAGTATTAGATAATCCAGGATTAGGAATTGTATTAACTGGAGGAATGAGTAATTTATCGGGAATAAAAAAACTTGCTAGCAAAGTTTTTGAAGGGATAAATATCACTTTATCTAGCCCTAAAAATATTAAAAATCCCTTTACTAGTTTTGATGAGCCTACTATGTCAACAGTTGTAGGATTATTGCAATATGCTTTAGGTACAAATAGAAGTTACCAATTAGATTCAAGTAAAAAACTTGTTAAGCCAATAAAAAAAGAGGTAATTTCTCATGCAGAAGTTCCTTCTATGATTCCTGAAATCAAAAAAGATGCAGAGATAATAGCTTCTCCTTCTAATCCTGATGCTTTAACTCCTCTTCCAAAGGAAAAAGGTAAGGTTTTTGAAAAGTTTTTGAAAAAAATACAAGAAATGTTTTAATTAAGTAGGAAGTAAATATGGATAATTTGTTTAAAGTGGATGATATAAAAGTTGATATGCCTAATAAAGTTTTAACAGATAATATAGCTAAAATTGCTGTTATTGGAGTTGGTGGTGGTGGTTGTAATATGATAAATCACATGATAAATGAAGGTACTCATAAAATTGATTTAATTGTAGCAAATACTGATTTACAAGTTTTAAATAGTTCAAAAGCTCCTAAAAAAATCCAGCTTGGTGCTAAATTAACTAAGGGATTGGGTGCTGGAATGAAACCTGAAGTAGGTAGAGATTCTGCAGTTGAATCATATGAAGATATTAAAGAGACATTAAAAGGTTCAGATATTGTTTTCTTAGCTGCTGGACTTGGTGGTGGTACAGGAACGGGAGCTGCTGCAATAATAGCAAAAGCTGCAAAAGAGGTAAGTGCACTTACCGTATCTGTAGTAACTAAGCCATTTTCATTTGAAGGTAAAAAAAGAGCTGGTCTTGCTAATTTAGGATTGGAAGAATTAAAAAAAGTTAGTGATTCAATAATTGTTATCCAAAATGATAAATTAAGAGAGATAGCTGATTGTAATATCGGGATGAAAGATGCTTTTAAAATAGTTGATAATATATTGTATCAAGCAGTAAATGGAATGAGTGAAGTTATTTTAAATCCTGGAAATGGAGATATTAATACTGACTTTGCAGATATTCAAACTATAATGCAGCATAGAGGTATGGCGTTAATGGGAATAGGTAGAGCTAAAGGTGAAAATGCTGCTCACAGAGCTTTAGAAGATGCTATAAATTCTCCTTTATTAGATAAAGTTTCAATCACAGGTGCAAAGGGTATTTTGATTCACTTTAATATACATCCTCAAGTATCACTTTTTGAAATTGGTGATGTAATGGATGTTATTAATGAAAAAATGGATTCTAATGCGGAGATAATCTTTGGTACAACTTCAGATGTTACTCTTGAAAAAGATGAAGTTAAAATTACTATTGTTGCAACAGGATTTGAATCTAAGAATGAAGAATTTGATGAAATTTTAGAATCAGATGATAATAAAAATGATATGTTAACTCAAGAAGTTACAGAAAATTATTTAGATACTCCTCCTTTAATGAGACATTACGAGGTTCAATACAGATTAAATTAATAATGAAGATTTTTTAATCTTCATTATCTTTTACAATAACCATTTCAAAAGATTTTTTTTGTACAACTAGTGCTTTTGATTCAGGAACAACTGAAACATTGATGCTTTTAGTTTTTGATTTATATATTTTTATACTCTCTTCTAATACTTCTATTTTCTTATTTAATTGTAAAATAATATCAACCCCAGCTAGATTAACTCCAAATTCTCTAGTCAAACTTAATACATATTTTATATGTTCAATATCTTTTTGGGAATACATTCTTATTTTACCATTTGTTCGAGAAGGTTTGATTAAACCTTCTCTTTCATATTGTCTTAGTGTTTGAGGATGAATATTAAGTATTTCAGCAACAGATGAAATTAGATAAACAGGTTCAACATAGCTATTTTTTTCCATAATAGAATCCTTTTACTATTTTTCAGGAAGTTTTTCTTCCATTAATTTTACTAAGTTTTCGTCTAATTCTTCAAGTTTAGGAATTAGAATATTTACTTTTAAATATAAATCTCCTTTTGTTCCACTTTTTCTATTTAAAGCACCATGTTCTTTTACTCTGAATTTTTGATTTTGTTTAGTATTTTGAGGTATTTTGAGAGTTATATCTTTATGTAGAGTTTTAATCTCAACTTTCCCTCCAAACATAGCAGTTTTTAATGGAATATCAAAGTATTTAGTAAGAGTATCTCCTTCTCTTTCATATTCATCGCTCTTAGCTATATTTATCTTTAAGATTAAATCACCTTTTTGCCCTTGGTAACTTTTTCCTTTCCCTTTTGCTCTAATTTTTTGACCATCTTCTATACCTTCAGGTATTTTTACATCAAAAGAGTCATTATTTAGGTTTATATGTTGTTTCCCACCTAAAATAGCTAATTCAAAAGGAATAGTGATTTGTGCATTTGTGTCTAAATCAGGTTGTGAGAAACCTTGATTAAATCCACCAAAACCTCCAAATCCACCACCAAAACCTCCTCCAAACATTTGTCTTAAAATTTCATCTAAGTCAACATTATTTCCTTGATTTCTTGCAAAATCGTGGAAATTTTGTCCTCCAAACATTGAATCACCAAACTGGTCATATTTTTGTTTTTTCTCTTGGTCGCTCAATACTTCATATGCAGCATTAATTTCTTTAAATTTTTCTTCGGCTTTTGGATCTTTATTAACATCTGGATGATATTTTCTTGCTAATTTTCTATAAGCTTTTTTTATCTCTTCAGCAGTTGCATTTTCATTAATTTCTAGTGTTTCATATAAACTTTTTGCCATAAAAATTCCCTCTATTAAAATAAATAAATAAAATATTAGAGAAAATTATATCACAAACTTGAGTCAAAGTCAATCAAGGTTTAGAGGAAGTTCTATTTTAAAAGAAGCACCTTTGCATTCAAGATTATTGTGAATAAAATTTTTATTTACTACTTCAATTTTACCTTGCATACTCATTTGAATTATTTTTTGAGTCATATAAAGACCTAACCCTGTACCGTGATATTTATGTTTAGTCGTAAAATATGGTTCAAATATTTTTCCAATAATAGTATCTTTAATTCCCCCGGCATTATCTGTTATTTCGATATATGCACTAGTTTCATTTTTTGAAGTTCTTATGATAATGATTTTTTTATCTTTTTTATTTAAATTACTTATCAATGCATCCCTTGCATTATTTAATATATTGATTAATGCTTGGTTTAATTCATTTGAATAATTAAACAAATTTATTTCATCATCCAAATTTTTTTCTACCACAATGAAATCTTTTTTTAACATGGTATCAATTATGGCTAGACTTTTATTAATATTATCACTTAAATTAAATATATTCTTTTCTTTATCTTTATTTAGGAATTCTCTAAAAACATCTATAGTTTGAGAAAGATGTTCCGTTGTATCCATAATCTTTTTTAGGCTTTCAAATAGCAGATTATCTTCCAAAATCCCCAACTCTTTTTTTATTTTTGCATTAGATGCCGTAATTGATATAACATTTAATGGTTGTCTCCATTGATGGGCAATATTTCCTATCATTTCTCCCATTGCAGCTAATTTTGTTTGTTCTATTAATAACTCTTCTTTTCTTTTTATCTCTGTTATATCTACTATTGTTAATATTTTAAATTTTTGAGATTTTAATATTTTCTCTTTTATGTTTATAAGTGCATGAAAAGGTCTTTTATTTTTTGTTTGAATTTTGATTTCAATAGGTCCATGGAAATTATTTTCTAAAATATCTTTGTCTATATTTAAAATACTTATATCCTTATCTATTAAACTCTCTTTTGATGAAAAATTAAATAATTCAATAGCTATTTGGTTACAATTAAAAACTTTATTATCTTCAAATAAAATTATTGCTTCCATAGTTGTATCTAAAATGAGTTCTAATTCCTCATTTTTTTCAAGTATAGTCTCTCTTGATTGTTTTAATCTATAATTTGTCTCTGATAAAACAGTTGTATCATAAATATAGATAACTACTAAATCCTCTTTTATATCATAAGGGAAAATAGTAATACTTTGTTGCATATTTTCAAATACCTTATCTGTAACTCTTCCAACTTCAATATCAAGTAAAAAATTATTTACTTCAGAAGTATAAAAAGTAGAATAGTTTAGTTTTAAAGCAATTGAAATTTTTCTGATTAGAGTTTTAGTATCTAAATTTGGAAAAAAGTCAGCTAAATTATTATCTATAATTTGATGAGACATAATTCCTGTTCTAATTTCTAACCATTTATTCCATAATTTGATATCTAAATTTTTATTTAAGATAATAATTCCATTATCCAAAGTATTTAAAATTATGTCATGCTTATTTGTATTTAACATTTTAGAACTCTTCAAGCATTTTGTTTAGCTTTTCTTTGATAAATAGTATAGAATTATCAGTTGTTAGTATAAAAAGTTCAGCATTTATATTTAAATCTTCAAATCTTAATTGAGTAGATATTATAATTACTTTCTCATATTTGGATATAAAAAAGTTGTTTAAACTATCTAGAGATTCCATTTTTT
>JBBITK010000020.1:9802-30691 GCA_037440805.1 Arcobacter sp.
AGGAGGAGAAAAAGATACATTTGTATTTATATCTTCTGCAAGTTTACTAATTGTAGATGATGATAAAATATTCGTAATTTCTAAAACAATATCTGAAATATCTGCATCACAGATATCTTCTTCTAAACCAAATTTAATAGCCATATTTCTAGCAGATTGTTCATCTATAACAAACATATTTTCCCCAGAAATTGTTCCATTTATTTGTTGAAGAGCTATGAAATGTTCCATATCTAAGGTTAATTCTGTAGATAAGTATTTTTTTAGTTCATAGGAATCTATAATTTGAATTTTTGGTATAGATAATTTAGCAAAAGCATCTAATATTTCAGTAATTGCAGCAGTTGCAGAACCATAAGCTACATTCATTAACTCTTGAAGACAATCTTTCTCATCTTCCGTTAAATTTATATTTGTTTTCATTACTTTTCCAAATTAACTAAGTTTTCAAAAATATATTTCATTTTTTCAATATCAATAGGTTTTTTAATAAAATTAAGAGCACCTAATTCTAAAACTTTATCAACAGAACTTTTTTGAATATCTGCAGAAATTATAATAACTTTTGCATTGGCATCAAAGTTTTTTATCTCTTCTAAAGCACCAAATCCATCAACAACAGGCATAGTTAAATCCAAGAAAACAACATCTGGAGAAATTTGTTTGTATAAATCAATAGCTTCTTGTCCATTCTCTCCTTCAAAAATTTCAGCATCTTGTGGTAAAACTTCTTTTAGGGTTTTTATTACCATTTTTCTTGCCATTTTTGAGTCATCAGTTACCAAAACTTTCATAATAATTCCTATATAATAATCATTTAGTGTGGATTATATCAAAAAATCTTTATAATTACCATTATTTAATCATAATTATTATAAGATATTTCATAAAAAAAGGGATTTTTGTTTGATTATTTTTCAAGAAGAGTGGACACAAGAAGAGTTTTTAAAAAATAGAAAAGAGTTTAATAAACAAGGCATAGAAGTTGTTTTAATAGATACTATTTTAAAGCCTATTGAAAAAGAAAAGACACTTTTATATAATCCTTTTGAACTAGAAAAATACCCTCTTGGTTCAGTTTTTGTTTTTTATTGTGATACAGGAAAAACAACAAAAGAGAGACTCAAATTTTATAAAAATAAATTTCCAAATCATAGGTGTATTAGCCTAAAAGGTGGTCGTGCATACTGGCGTCCAAACTTCCAATTAAGTGAAAATGATGATAAATAATTTTTTTGATAATGTAGTTATTGGTGCTGGAATTGCTGGTTGTAGTACAGCATATTTTCTATCACAGCATACAAATTCTTTACTAGTAATTGATAAAAATAGTGATGTTGCTCAAGGTGCTAGTGGAGCTGCTGGAGCATTTTTATCTCCATTACTTGGAAAATCCAATAATTTTAAGGATTTAATAACAAAATCACTAAATTTTTCTATAGATTTTTATAAAAATTTTTGTGCTGAAGATATTATAAATTGTGGTGTTTGTCGTATTCCAAAAAATCAAGAGGATGAAAAGAAATTTCAATCTTATATTCCTACTATGGATTTTGAATTTAAAAAATTTGAAGATGGATATTTTTTTGAAATAGGAAGTGTTGTTAATCCATATAAAATTTGTAAAAAATTAACAAAAAATATAAATACAAAATTTGATTATGAAGTTTTTAATATAAAAAAAGATGGTGAAAATTGGCTTATAAATAATGAGATATATGCTAAAAATATTATTTTGGCAACAGGTTCAGATATATCTTTGATAGAAGAAAAGTATTTTGATATAAGAGCTGTATGGGGACAAAAAATAGATATTTTATCAACAACCAAAATAGATATAAATTATCATAAAGAGTGTTCATTGTCTATTTCTACTAAAAGTGGAGATAAAAATTTGATTTCTATTGGTGCAACACATCATAGATTTACAGAAAATATGGAAGATTCAAGTTATAATCTAAAACTAAAAAATATCAACAAAATTGAGCATAATAGCAAAACTCAAGAGATAATTAATCAGGATAGTTTAAATTTATTAGAGTTAGCAAATGATATAAAAAAACTTGAAAATGTGGAAATTATAAATGCAAAAATAGGAGCTAGGGCTTCAAGTGTTGATTACTTCCCCATGGTTGGAGAGTTAGTTGATTCTAAAAATAGTATTGAGAAGTTTCCCCATATAAAAAATGGCTCTCACATTAAAGATGAAAATTTATCTATGATAGAAAATTTATATGTTATAAATGGAGTAGGGGGTAGGGGATTTGTACTCTCTCCTTATCTTGCTTTTGAACTTACGCAAAATATAATTTCAAAAAAAGAGTTACATAAAGAGATAACAACCCATAGACTTTTTAAAAGATGGGCTAAAAAATTAAAATAGGTGTATTGTAAATGAAGAATGTTTTTAAAGTTGTATTTTTAGGTTTGGTGGGGTTTAGTTTATTGGTTTATTTGACTCTTCCTTCAAAAAATGAAAAAGATTTTGCTGTTTTAGATATTAAAAGTTTTCCAAAATCTTTTGAATTAATTGGAAAAAATAGTTATGGAAAAATAGAGAATTTTTTCAAAAAAGGTGAAGAAAAATATATTTTAATATTTAATCATGATGGATTAGCTGTTTTTAAAGATTTAGAAGAGAATAAGAATGTATCTTTAGTTGCAAATTTGTCAAATACTCCTTGGATTATTAAACAACTTGCCGTTGATGGAAAATTAGAAGAACTTTTCAAAAATAGTAAAAATCCTTTGATAAATGATAATGGTGCTTTTGCAAAAGTTTTAGATTTTAAAAATAATGAACAAAACTTTTTTTCTATTTATAAACTAAAAAAAGATGGTTTAGTTGAGGAAGTTTATAAAGGTAGTGTAAAAAAAGATGCTTTGGCAAATGGAATAGAAGAGGGTGAAAAAAATAGGATTTTAGAAGAAGTTTCTAAAATCCTAAAGGGTTTTTAACTATTCATTTTTCCTATGGCACAACTAACAAAGCTTTTTGCTGTTGTTGTGGCTTTTTGAAAAGATGAGAGTTCATCATCAACCAAAGGATAACCTAAACTTCTTAATTTTAGTTTTAGATTCTCTTTTTGGTCATTTTCCAACTCTAAAGTGATTTTTCTAGGAGTTACTTCTAAGTTTACTTCCACTTCTCCAAACTCTTCTTTTAAAGCTTTTGTTAAAGTATTTGCACAACCTCCACATTTTACATTTAAAACTTCAAATGTTTGTTTCATATAAAATCCTTTAATTAAAAAAATTATTTTTTAATGTGTTTATTAAACTTTGCACAGATTCAACTGATTTTGAAAACTCTTCTTTTTGTTTTGATGACAAATCAAGTTCAACTATTTTTTCAACACCATTTTTACCTAAAATAATAGGAACTCCTGAAACCACATCTGTAAATCCATATTCTCCTTGAAGTTCAACGGCACAACTAAAAGTTGATTTTTTATCATTCAAAATTGAATCAATCATAAGTGTTGTGCTATATGCAGGTGCATAATAAGCTGAACCTGTTTCTAACAGCTTAACAATTTCTGCTCCACCATTTTTTGTTTTATAAATAATCTCTTCAATATCTTCTTGTGATAATAAATCTTCTAAATTCTTACCTTTAACTTTTGAGAAATTAGGAAGAGGTACCATATCATCTCCATGTCCTCCCATAACACAAGCTTCAATATTTCCTTGCCCATAGCCTAATTTTTCAGAAATAAAATAACTCATTCTTGCACTATCTAAAATTCCAGCCATACCAATAATTTGATTTTTTGGAAAATTAGAAACTTTTAATGCTGTATAAACCATTGCATCCAAAGGATTTGAAACTATAATTATAATTGCTTTTGGATTTTTTAGTACCACATCTTCTATGACACTTTTCATAATTTTGGCATTTGTTAATAATAAATCATCTCTACTCATACCAGGTTTTCTAGCAATTCCTGCAGTAATAACAATAATATCACAATTTATAAAATCTTCATTTGAAGAAGTAGCTATTACTTTTGTTTGAGAATTTGCGATATTTAGCGATTGAGAAATATCTAAAGCAACAGCTTTTGCAATATTTTCTCTAACATCTTTTAATAAAATAGTTGAACACATATTTTTAGAGGCTAATGTATATGCAATAGTTGCACCAACATTTCCAGCACCAATAATTCCAATAATTTTTTGATTCAAAATAAAAACCTTTTTTAATATTTAAGTTTGAATTATAGCAGTTTAGCTCTTTAAGAAAAGTAGTAAATAAAAATAGAAGAGTAAAAAAGAGGAAGAATTATTCCTCTTTTTAAAATTATCCGATAATTGCGTTTAATGTAGCAGATGGTCTCATAGCAGCTGATGTTTTAGCATCATCTGGTAAGTAGTATCCACCCATATCAACTGGTTTACCTTGAGCATCATTTAATTCTTTAACAATTTGATCTTCATTTTCAGTCATAGCTTTTGCAATAGGAGTAAATTCAGCTTTTAATTCAGCATCTACATCTTGAGCAGCTAATTCTTGAGCCCAGTACATTGCTAAATAGAAATGGCTTCCTCTATTATCAATTTCTCCAACTTTTCTAGCTGGTGATTTGTCATTGATTAAGAATGTTCCAGTTGCTCTATCTAAAGTATCAGCTAAAACTTTTGCTTTGCTATTACCTTGAGTATTTGCTAAATGGTCAAATGAAGCAGCTAATGCCATAAATTCACCTAAAGAATCCCATCTTAAGTATGATTCTTCTTGGAATTGTTGTACATGTTTAGGAGCAGAACCACCAGCACCAGTTTCAAATAATCCTCCACCATTCATTAATGGAACGATTGATAACATTTTTGCAGATGTTCCAAGCTCTAAGATTGGGAATAAGTCAGTGTTATAATCTCTGAATACATTTCCTGTTACAGAAATAGTGTCAAGACCTTTTCTTATTCTATCTAAAGATAATTGGATAGCATCATCTGGAGCTAAGATAGAGATATCTAAACCAGTTAAATCATAATCTTTTAAGTATTTTTCAACTTTTGCAATCATTTGAGCATCATGACCTCTGTTTTTATCTAACCAGAATACTGCTGGAGTATTTGATAATTTTGCTCTATTAACTGCTAGTTTAACCCAATCTTTAATTGGCTCATCTTTAGTTTGACACATTCTGAAAATATCACCTTTTTCAACATCGAAACTAAATACTGTTTCTCCAGCTTTGTTTGTAACTACGATTTTTCCATTATCTTTTGCTTGGAAAGTTTTGTCATGTGAACCATACTCTTCAGCTTTTTGAGCCATTAATCCAACATTTGGAACAGAACCCATAGTTTTTGGGTCTAATGCACCATGTTTTTTACAATCTTCAATTACAACTTGGTAAGTAGTAGCATAACATCTGTCTGGAATCATAGCTAAAGTATCTTCTTCTTTATCTTCAGCATTCCACATTTTTCCACCACCTTTAATCATAGCAGGCATAGAAGCATCAATAATAACATCAGAAGGAACATGTAAGTTAGTAATTCCTTTTGCAGAGTTTACCATTGCAAGTCTTGGTTGTGCAGCATAAACAGCATCAATATCAGCTAAAATTTCAGCTTTTTTAGCTTCATCAACAGAATCTAATTTAGAGTATAAATCACCTAAACCATTGTTGAAGTTTACACCGATTTGATCAAATAATTCACCATGTTTAGCAATTAAATCTTTGAAGAATACTTTAACTGCAAATCCAAACATAATTGGATCTGAAACTTTCATCATTGTAGCTTTTAGGTGTAAAGATAATAATACATCTCTTTTTTTAGCTTCGTCAATTCCAGCTTGGTAGAATTCTTGTAAAGCTTTTGCAGACATTTTAGTTGCATCAACAACTTCACCAGCTAATAATGGTAAAGATGCTTTTAATACAGTTTCAGAACCAGTTGCATCAACAAAAGCAATTTTGAAGTTATCAGCAGCATCTAAAGTAGTAGAAACTTCAGAACCAAAGAAATCATCTGCATTCATGTGAGCAACATCTGTTTTAGAATCTTTTGTCCAAACTCCCATTCTGTGAGGGTTATTTTTTGCGTAGTTTTTAACTGCACCTGGTGCTCTTCTATCTGAATTTCCTTCTCTTAATACAGGATTTACAGCTGAACCTAAAATTTTTGCATATCTAGCTGATATCTCTTCACTAGCATCATAATTTGGTACATTGTAACCTTTTGATTGTAACTCAGCAATTGCAGCTTTTAATTGAGGAATCGAAGCAGAGATATTTGGTAATTTGATGATATTAGCATCTGGATCTTGTGTCATTTCACCTAATTCAGCTAAATGATCTCCAATTTTTTGCTCAGCAGTTAAATTTTCTGGGAAGTTTGCGATTATTCTTCCTGCCAATGAAATATCTTTAGTAACCATTTCAATACCAGAACTTTTTGTGAAAGCTTTGATTATTGGTAAAAATGAGTATGTTGCTAAAGCTGGAGCTTCATCAACTTTTGTGTAAATTATCTTTGACATGTGTTTTCCTAAATTTAAATTTTAAAATTGAAGGATGATATCACTATTTGAATTTGAGGGTATTGAAAGTTTGTTTAAATCGATTTGTGAAAAATTGTTTGTTTCAATTTTTCACAAATTTAGGCTAGTCAATTTTATGAAAAATCTTTTTGATAGATTCATTTTTTTGTTCAGCAAAATCTTTTTTCATAATTTCTTTGGCTTGCTTATTAATTTGCTGTTCTTTTTCATTTGTTTTAGAAGTAGTTGTTTTTTTGTTATTTTGGTTACTTTTTATATTCTCTTTATGATTTACATAACTTTTAGAAAATTTATGAACGCCACTATTCTTATCTTTTACGAAATATAAGTATTCACTTTTTACAGGAAACATAGCTGCTTTTATTGCATTAAAATCCACTGCACAAACAGGATGCTCTGGTAAAGATTTATTTTTGTAAGTATTATATGAAGTAGTATTTGATTCTATCATTTTTGCAGTAATTTTTGTGTGAGAAAACTCTCCATAATTTAAAGATCCATCCATTTGTAATGGCATATTATTTTTGATTCTATTATGAATTACACTTGAAACTACAGGCATTTCATCATTTGATGCTGCCTCTTTTTGGATTATTGAAGCAATAGTCAAAAAATAGTACCATTTTCTTTTATCATAATAACCAAAAACTTTTTTTGAAAAAGCTTCATATTTTTTATTTGTTTGAGAAAAAAGATAAAAAAGAAGGTGGTCCTCATTCATCCCCATAGGTAGTGAATAGGTATCAGCTATAATATTCCCATCCTCTTTGTAAGCATATTGTTTATATACCTCTGTTAATTTTTCTTCAGAAAGATTAAGCTCTTTTGAAAGTTGCTTTATAAAAAAGAAATAAGTTTCTCCTGGAACTAGAGTTACATTTTTTAACGCAGCTTTTGAAGTTGTTAGTCTATAAAGGAAATCCCACTTAGATAGTCGATTGCTTCCTATATTTATCCATCCACTTTGAACATATCCTAGAACTCTTAAGGTTATATTATCAATGATATTTAGTTGAAAGCCACTTTTATCAAGATATGATACAATGTCGCTCGTACTCCCTTTTGGCACATGCAGCACTTTAGTTGTATTTAGAGGTAAAGTAAGATAGAATATTATTATAATGAAGAACACAAGGATATATTCAGTAATGTTTAAAGCTTTTAAGATTTTTTTTATTTTTATTTCATCGTTAATTATATTATTTATTGCATTGCTGTTTAATGGTATCAAAATTGACTCTTTTTCTTTCTCTAATTTATTGGTGTCGAAATTCTATATCAAAATGGATAAAAAACTTATTTTAACCATAGAAAAAATGAAAATTGAAACGAAAAGTAGCAAAGTTAGTAACTCCTATGAAGATTTAAAAAGAGATATAAAATATCTTCCAAGAATTTTAAAAGTATTTGAGAAAATAGACATCGATGAAATTAATATAAATAATAATAATTTTTCTATGATGTTTGAAAATGATTTTATTTATTTGGATAATAAGTTTGTTAATATAGCATCAAAAATGGATGTTGTATCAAATCAAGTTATATTTGATTTGTACTCTTTATATTTAAAAGATATGCAAATAGCCTTTGATGGAAAATTCAAAATTGATTATTTTACTCAAAACTTGAACTTTCATGGTAATTATTTTTATGATAAATTAGAGGGTAAAATCAACTTGGATATGAACTCTAAATTGGCAAAATTTTATCTATCAAGTAAGCCTTTTGAGAGTTTAGATTTTTTGAAAAGGGTTTTTAGATTACCTCCTGTTGCAGAAGCTTGGATGTATGATAATGTTGTTGGAAATATACAACTTGATAATTTATATGGTGAATTTGATTTAGAAAAAAAAGAGCTTTTAGGGGAGAGTTTAAAGGGTAAAGCACAGATATTAAATGCACAAATTAAATATCATAAAGATTTAGTCCCAATTTTGACAAAAAATCTTGAGATAACTTTTGAAGACAATAGATTATCTTTTATGTTAATTGAACCTAAATATTTAAATGCAGATATTGCAGGAAGTAGTGTTGTAATAAATAATCTTACAAGTGCAAAAGATGGAGAAGTTGTTGTAAATATTAAAACAAAATCTGCTTTAGATAAGACAATTTTGGATATTTTAAAAGCCTACAAGATAAATCTTCCTGTTTTCCAAAAAAGTGGAATTACTGATGGTGATTTATTGATGACTTTTCCATATGATGTTCAAAAAAATATGGATATAAAAGGAAAATTTTTAGTAGAAAATAGCGATTTACTTATTAATAAATTTGCCTTTTCTTCAAAACAAGCCACTGTCTTATTGGATAATTCAATAATAAAAATAGTTGATAGTGATTTTAAATTTAAAGATATGATTAGTGCAATAGTAAATTTGGAATTAGATACTAAAAGTCTGATAGCCAAAGGTGAAGCAAAAATAAATTCAGTAAAAATTACTAAAAATAAGAAAGAGAATATAGTAGATATTCAAAATATCACAACACCTTTAAATATGAATTTTAATAAAAATATGAAAATAGAGTTAGACAAATTAAATATTAGCGTAGAAAATAGTGATGTTTTAACTGTAAAATTAAACGATCTAAATAAAATATATAAGTATTCTAAATTATTACAAGATTTTTCTATAAAAGAGGGTGAATTATCTATTGGTATTGAAAATGAGGATAATATAAAATTAAGAGCAAACCTAAATAATTTACAAAATATTCCTTTGTTCAGAAATGATGTAAAGATTGATTCTCTTAGTATTATGGGTAATTTAAAAGGTAAAGATTTATATTTAACCACAATTCAAGATGATATCAATTTTAGTTTAAATTCTAAAAATGAAATCTCTTTATATTTGAAGAATTTAACTTTTGTCGTTCCCTCTTCAAATGATGGTAAAAAAACAAAAATTCCAAAATTGAATTTTAGAGCTAATAATCTGAAAATTAAAACAGATGAGAAAACTTCTTATGATTTTGAAAATTTGACAGCTTCTTTAAATGAAAATATTAGTTTTTTTGATGCTAAGCTTAAAGAATTAACTTTGCCAATAAGTAAAAATGGAGAGAAGATTAGGAACTTATTATTGAGTGGAACATACAAAGACGATGTTTTATCTATAAATAGTTTAGATAATAAATTAGCATTAAAAGTAAAAGATAAAAATATAGATTTAAATTTAAAAGATTATGACATAGAACACTCCACTGAAAAAAAGGGCGATGAAGAAAATGATGATAGAAGTATAAAAGTTTATGGTAAAAATTCAAATATTCTTATAAATGGTAAATATAAATTTTTAGCTAATAAATATGAAATTCATACTACTAAAAATACAAAATATGTTAATTTAAATTATAAAAAAACAAGTTTCACCTATAAAAAAACATCAAATGGTAAAATTGATATCTTTGCAGATGATGTTAGTGATGAATTTATAAATGGTATCTTTGGCAAGCAGATATTTAATGGAGGGAAGTTTTTGCTTTTAGCAAATGGAGTTGAGGATAATTTAAATGGAAAATTTATTATCCAAAATACAAAAGTTGAGGATTTAGCAGTATTAAATAATCTTTTATTGTTCATTCACTCTTCTCCAGCCCTTATAAATCCTCTTTTAGCAGTACCTTCTGTTGTAGGTATGGCTACAAATGGTGGATTTAATCTTACGGGATATCAGATTGTAGATGGTTTTTTAGAGTTTAATTATGATGATAAAAAAGAGTTTATGAAAATCAATAAATTAGTAACAGTAGGAAATGGTATAGATTTTAATGGTTCTGGAACTTTTGATGTTAATACAAAAAATTTAGATACAAAAATAAAGTTAATTTTTCTAAAGGATTATTCAAAAATAGTTGGAATGATACCTATTGTTAATTTTATATTATTGGGTGATAATAAAAGAGTTGAAACAGAAGTTAATCTTTTTGGAGAGATAAGTAACCCTAAAATCTCTACAAATCTAACAAAGGACACATTTAGTGTTCCAGTTAATATTGCTACAAGGGTTTTAAGTTCACCTGCTAAGTTATTGGAGTTTATACAAGAGATTAATAAAAATCAAAATGGAAAATTGGATAACAAGCCTATGTTAAAAAAATAGGCTTATTAAAAGAAATTATTCATTTCTTAAAACATCAATTACATCAATTTTTGTTGCTTTTTTTGCAGGATAATAAGATGAAATAAGAACAATTATAACTGCACCAACAAGGATAGAGATAAAATCTGTTGTTGCTAAATCTAAAGGTAATTTCGAACTTCCGTAAACATCAGCAGGAAGAGAAACTATATCAAATGTACTTAATAACCACATTCCAAAAAATCCTAAAACAGTTCCCATTATAATACCTGAGAAGCCAATAATAGTACCTAATCTTAAGAAAATACTTTTGATTTCATTTATAGAAGCTCCCATAGATAAAAGTAGGGCTATCTCTTTTCTTCTACTCATAACAGTCATTAATAAAGAAGATATGATGTTAAGTGAAGCAACTAAGATTATTAACATTAAAACTATAAAAAGAGCTGTTTTTTCCATTTTCATAGCTGCAAAGAAATTTCCATTTTGTTGCCACCAACCAATTACTCCAGCATCATAATTTTTTACATCTTCTCTTAGTTTTTCTATATCAGCAAAGGCATCTTTAGAGTATACATGTATTCCATCATATGTGTTCGGTTCTTTATCAAATAGGGTTTGCATAGCTTCTATACTCGTGTACATATAGGCTTTATCATAAGCATTTAATCCTGATCTAAAAGAAGAAATATAACTAAATCTTTTCATTTTAGGCATTAAAGAGAAACCAGCAGGATTTAACTCTGTAAAATATAGAGTAGTTTTTGTTCCTTCATTTAAAAGTAGCTTGTCTTTAATTCCAATTCCTGTGATAATATCGAATTTATTTGGTTTTAGATTACCTAATGCTTCTTTATAAATATCATTTATGAGTGCTTCTTTTTGCGGAACAACTCCAAATATCATTCCTCCACTCATGGAATCTCCATTTTGTATAATTGCTTGGGTTGAGATATATGGAGAAAATCTTAAATCAGGATATTTTTGTTCTAACATCTCTAATAATTCATTGGTTAATGCTGTGTCAAATTTTGAATAAATTGTTAAGGGATAATTCATGGTAAATAGTTTTTTTTCAAACTCTTTAGCTGTTCCATTCATAATAGCCATTGATAAAATTAATACCATAACTCCAATACTTACCCCAACAAATGCCAAAATAGCACTTATTGAAATGAAAGGATTTTTTTTATCAAATCTTAGATATTTTTTTACTATAAAGTTTATAAGTTTTTTATTCAAGTTAGATTCCTGCTAATAAACCTTTTTTAGGTCCACTCTTACCACAGCATTGTTTATATTTTAGTCCTGAACCACAAGGACAACTCTCATTTCTAGCAATTTTTTTATCACTATTTTGAACTTCAGCTTGAGCAACATTTGTTGTTATATGCTCTGTTGATTCTTCAAGTTGCTCTTTTAATTTTTCAATAGCTTGTGTCTCTTCAATTTCTTGAGTATTTTGATTTTCATTATGAAGTTGAATACTAAATAAGATTTTTATAATTTCATGTTTAATACTAGAAATTAACTCTATAAACATATTATAAGACTCTTTTTTATATTCAACTAATGGGTCTTTTTGATTGTATCCTCTAAGACCAATTCCAGCTTTTAAAGTATCCATTGAATATAGATGTTCTCTCCAAGCTTTATCTAAAACTTGAAGGTATAAGATTCTTTCTATCTCATTTCTTTGTTCAGGATGAGCCATTTGCATTTTCATGTCATAAATATTTCTCATAACATTTGTAAGTTTTTCTTCCAACTCTTCAAAAGATTCACTTTTTAACTCTTCAATAGTAGCTACAATATGTAACTCTTCCTCTAATTTAGCTTTTACAAATTCATAGTTAAAATCTTCAGATGGCATTCCATTCACAATATTTGCATTAGATAGAAGATTGTGAACATATTCAACCCTATTTTCTTCTAATTTTGAATCAATATCATAATCAGGTTTTAATAGGTCATTTCTAAAGTTGTAAATAACTTTTCTTTGTTCATTTGCAACATCATCATATTCTAAAAGATGTTTTCTACTTTCAAAGTGCATAGATTCAACTTTTTTCTGAGCATTTTCAACGGCTCTTGTTACCATTTTAGATTCAATATGCTCTCCCTCTTCAATACCAAGTCTCTCCATAATTCCTTTGATTTTATCACTTCCAAAAATTCTAAGTAAGTTATCTTCTAAAGATAGATAAAATTGAGACTCTCCAACATCCCCTTGTCTTCCTGCTCTTCCTCTTAATTGGTTATCAATTCTTCTACTTTCATGTCTTTCTGTTCCAATAATTGCTAAACCACCCAACTCTAATATTTCAGGTGTAAGTTTAATATCAACTCCCCTTCCTGCCATATTTGTAGCTATTGTTACAGCACCTTTTTGTCCAGCATCAGCAATAATTTTTCCCTCTTTTTCATGTTGTTTTGCATTTAAAACTGTGTGAGGTATTTTTTTCTCAGCTAAGATTTTGTGTAGTTTTTCTGATTTCTCAATAGAGGCTGTTCCAACAAGTACAGGTTGACCTTTTTTATGAAACTCTTCGATTTTTTTGCAAACTGCCTCAAATTTTTCTCTTTCACTTTTGAAAATCAAGTCGTTTTTATCGATTCTTTTTACTGGAATATTTGTAGGAATAGATACAACATCTAAATTATAAATTTGAGAAAACTCTGTTGCTTCTGTTTGGGCAGTTCCTGTCATACCAGCTAATTTTTTATACATTCTAAAGTAGTTTTGGAAAGTAATATCTGCCAATGTTTGAGATTCATCTTGAATTGAAACTCCCTCTTTAGCTTCAAGTGCTTGATGAAGTCCTTCACTAAATCTTCTTCCTTCACTAAGTCTTCCTGTAAACTCATCTACAATAATTACTTCATTATCTTTTACAACATAATCAACATCTTTTTCAAAAATATAGTTTGCTTTTAATGCTTGGTCTAAAGAGTGTGATAGCATCGCATTTTCAATAGAGTATAAATTATCAACTGCAAACATTTTTTCAGCATTAATGTGACCTTGTTCTGTTAATACAACCGTTCTATTTTTTTCATCAACAATAAAATCTCCTGTGGTAATAGGTTTTTCATCAGGTTTTTTAGGCTCGATTAACTCACCTTTTTCAAGTTTTAGAGCTATTTCATTTGCTTTTATGTAGTTTAAACTTTTTCTATTTGTTGGTCCTGAGATAATTAAAGGAGTTCTAGCTTCATCAATCAAAATAGAATCCACTTCATCTACGATTACGAAGTTGTGTCCTCTTTGAACTTTTTCTTCCAAAGAGTAGTTCATATTGTCTCTTAAGTAATCAAATCCAAATTCGTTGTTTGTTCCATAAGTGATATCACAAGCGTATTGATTTCTTCTGTATTCGTCATCTTTTATACTTCCAACAACTGTACCAACAGAGAATCCTAAAAAATTGTATAAAGGAGTTAATTCATGTGCATCTCTTGATGCTAGATAATCATTTACAGTTACAACATGCACACCTTTTCCACTAAGTGCATTTAAAATAACAGCAATAGAACCAACAAGTGTTTTTCCTTCACCTGTTTTCATCTCTGCTATTTTTCCTTCATTTAAAACCATAGCCCCTATAAATTGAACATCATAAGGTCTCATTTTTAAAACTCTTTTACTAGCTTCTCTTGTTATTGCAAAACAATCTTCAAGTACATCATCTAGAGTCTTTTCTTCTTTTAAAATCAGGTCTTTTAGTTTATTGAATTCACTTTTTAGTTGCTCATCATCTAATTTTGAATATCTATCTTCTAATAAATTTATCTTTTGAACTCGTTGTCTGTATTTTTTTATCTCTCTATCATTTCTAGTTCCAAAAATTTTTGAAAAAATATTTAACATAAAATTAATTCCTTTTTGTTATAATCACATAGATTATATAAAAAAAAAGGTTAAAGTATGTTTTATAAGTTGGGAATTCCCCTATTGATTTTTTCGACGTTTTCCCTAGCTGGAGATGATGTAAAAAAGCTTGAAAGTTTCAAAGCTAATTTTTCACAAACTATCAAATCTTCTTCAAAAACTGCTATTGAATATAAAGGGCAAGTATTTATTAAAAGTAGTGGTAAAATTTTATGGAAATATAAAACACCAATTCAAAAAAATGTTTATATCAATAACAATTTAGCTGTTGTTGATGAGCCTGAATTAGAACAAGCTGTGTTTACCCAATTAGAATCAGAAATCAATATTATAAAACTACTAAATAACTCTGAAAAAATAGATAATAACACCTATAAATCAAGCATTGAAGGTGTTGATTATTTGATAAAAGTTACAGAGGAAAAGATAGATTCTATTACTTACAAAGATAAACTTGACAATGATGTTGAGATAAATTTCTCAAATGTTGTTCAAAATCAAACTATCTACGACGATATATTCAAATTCTCTCCCCCTGCAAATTACGACATAATTAGAAAATAGAGTTTAAGCACTATTTGTTTATAATACTTCCAAGGTAAACCTGACAATAGCTTGATTTTTTCAAGAGGAAAGTCCGGGCTACGGTGAAGTAGAGTTCCATTTAAAGAATGGCTAGGGTAACCTAAGGGATAGTGCAACAGAGAGTAGACAGCCAATTTTTTGGTGATGGTGAAACGGTAGAGTAAGAGCCTACCAGACTTTTGAGTAATCTTAAGTGCTTTGTAAACCCAACTTGTAGCAAGAAGACTTGGTAATTAACTTCACATCTAAAGAAGTCTTCGCAAGACTACTAAAGTAATTTAGTAGCTAGATAAATTATTGTCCACGACAGAACGCGGCTTACGGTTTGCCTTATTTTTATCACTCATTTTTGAGTGATATTAACTTATAACCAACTCCTCTAAGATTTATAATCATTCCACTTTTTAGTTTCTTTTTTAATTTATGCAAAATTGTTCTCATACTTACAGCTTCCATCTCTTTGTTATCCCAAACATATTCGTGAATCATCTCATTTGTTATTGTGTTGTTGATATGTTTTACAAAGAGTCCAAGAAGTAATTTTTCTTTTATTGTCAGTTCTATTTCATGGTTTGATTTTGTAAGTTTTTGCTCTATTAAATCAAATTTGTAGTCATAGCCTAAATTTATGATTAAGTTGTTGTTATTTATATTTAAATGGCTTAAGTGGTATTGGATTCGTAAAAACAGTTCTTCAAAATCAAAGGGTTTTTTTATGTAATCATTACAACCTAAGGTGTAAGATTTCTTGATATTTTCTATATCTATTTCAGCACTTATCATTATAATTGGAACATTTAAATCCTCTTTCCTAATAATTTCCAAAACCTTATGTCCATCAAAACCCAAAACATTCAAATCCAAAATATATAAATCATATTTGTTATTTATCACATTATCAACAGCTTTATATCCATCATTGAAGCTATCCACAAAAAAACCTCTGTTTTGTAGGGATAATTTGATGATTTTATTCAAAGCAAAATCATCCTCTAATAAAAAAATTTTCATAAAATTATAAACCTTGTGTTAGATTTGAAGGGAAAATATATCTAAATGTTGTAAAACTATCTTCTGATAAAACTTCTATTTTTATTTGGTATTTATCACAAATCTCTTTTACTATACTAAGTCCTAAGCCTAAGCCTATATTTTTATCTTTTTGTTGATAATAGGCTTTAAAAATAGAAGCAGTATCTTCTATTTTTATACCTTCATTTTTGATTTCTAAAGTGAAGTTTTCTTCAAAAATATCTAAAATAATATCTATACTTGAATTTTCAAAACCATATTTTATAGCATTTGAAATTGTATTATCAATAATTCTTTCAAACTCATAACTATCTATAAAAATAAAAAACTCTTTGTGTACATCAAGATTTATCTCTATATTTTTTATATTTGCCATCTCATCAAAAAAACCAACCCTTGAAGAGAGTAGTTTTAAAATATCAATTTTTTTTATTTCACTTACTCTTTTCTCTTTTTTTGTCAAGTAATATAAATCATTGTAGATTGAAGATAGGGATTTTGAAGAGGCTTTTATGGCTTCAAATTGCTCTTTAAATCCTATTTGAGATTCCAAATTATCAATATTCAAGGAGATAATACTCAAAGGAGTATTCATTTCATGAATGATTTTTTTTAGGAAAAAATCTTGTTGTTGAAGTAGGTTTTTAATTGTTTGTTTGCTTTCATATAGTTTTAGTTGAGTTTTTATTCTAGCTTTTACCTCTTCTTTTTCAAAAGGCTTTGTAATATAATCAATACCACCCTCTTCAAAAGCTTTTATTTTACTTTGAATATCATCTAAAGCACTTATAAAAATGATGGGAATTTCTTTTAGGTTTTCTTCACTTTTTATAAGTTTACATACTTCAAAACCGTCAATATTTGGCATTTTTATATCTAGTAAAATAAGATTTGGTGGATTTAGTTTGGAAGCATTTATTCCAAAAATAGGGTCAGTTGAGGCTTTGATATTATAATTCTCATCTTTTAAAATAGAGTTTAAGTAGTGTAGATTTTCTGATTTGTCATCAATTATTAGTATTGTATATTTTTTATCCATAAACTTTTTGTTCCTATTTTCTAGCTTTGTTAAGATTATAAAAAAAAAGAGATTAGGATTTTGTTTGAAATTAAAGAATTTATTTACATTGCTGTTTATTTTAAATACAGTTTCCTTTATTTTTATGGCAGTTATTATCAACAAATACCAAAAAGCAACGGCAAATCTTGAAGATGCCTATAATATGCAGTATAAATCATTGATTTTGGCGGATGAATTAAGACAAAGTAGTGATGACTTGACAAGAATGGCTAGAACCTATGTTATTACGGGAAATTCTATGTTTGAAGAACAATATAAAATGGTTTTGAGCATACGAAATGGAGAAATACCAAGACCCAAAAGATACAATGGAATTTTTTGGGATTTTTTATCAATCCAAAACAGACCTGTTTTAGATGGAGAGAAAATACCACTTAGAGAGCTTATGAAAAGGGCAAATTTCCCTGAATCTGAGCTAAATTTACTTTTTACTTCTCAAAATGAATCCGATGATTTAACAAATCTTGAACACAAAGCGATGAATGCTGTAAAGGGAATATTTCAAGATAAAAATGGAAAATTTACCATTCAAAAAGAGCCTGATTTTGTCCTTGCTAGAAATCTTATGCACTCAAAAGAGTATCACGAAGCCAAAATAAGAATAATGAAACCATTGGATATTTTTTATAAAGCCTTTGAAAAAAGAACAAAACAAAAAGTCCAAGAGGCAAGGGAAGTTTTAAAACAACAGGAGTTTAATGTAAATGCCGTTGTTGCTTTATCTATAGTTTTGTTTGTACTCTCTTCTTTTGTTATTCTTTTTAGGATAATTTATCCCATAGATTTACTAAAAAATATAATGATTAAGCTTTCCAAAAATGATACGGAAGTGGAGCTTGAAAAAAATAAATTTGATGATGAAGTGGGCGATATGATAGGTGCTGTTGAAATTTTCAAAATCAATACTCAAAAACTAATAACAAGTGAACATCAAATCAAATTAGCAATGCAAGAAGCAACAAAAGCAAATCAGGCTAAATCCATATTTTTGGCAAGAATGAGCCATGAATTAAGGACTCCTTTAAATGCTATTTTGGGTTTTACAAATCTTTTGAAAAAATCTATAAATATAACAGAACCCCAAAAAGAGAATTTAAGCATCATTAAAAAGAGTGCAGACCATCTTTTGACTATTATAAATGAGATTTTAGAGTTGTCCAAAATTGAAGCTGGAAAGATAGAATTAAATCCAAAAATATTTGATTTTTATGAACTTATCAAAGAGATGGAGAGTGTTTTTTCTCTTAGATGTCAAAGTAAAAATTTAAAATTTAATATAAATATTTCAAAACAAATTCCCTCAATAATAAAAGCTGATGTTCAAAGACTTAAACAAATTTTGATAAATTTATTGGGAAATGCTTTGAAATTTACAAATCAAGGTGAGATAACTTTAAATATTTATGAACTAAATAGCAAATTATTTTTTGAAATAAAAGATAGTGGAATTGGAATCTCAAAGGAAAATATTGAAAAAATATTTAAACCTTTTGAACAAGTAAATGAAGATAGTTACACCCAACAAGGAACAGGATTGGGGCTTAGTATAACAAAAGAGTTGATAGGTTTGATGGGTGGAGCTATTCATGTAAAAAGTAAAGTTGGAATGGGGAGTGAATTTTATTTTAGTATAAATTATGAAAATGTTTCAAAGAGTGAAACTTTGGATAAATCTTTGGGTGAAAATATTTGTGGAGTTAAAAATCAAAATTTTGAAAAGAGTATTTTAGTAGTAGATGATATAAAAGAGAATAGAGATTTGATGGTTCAAATGCTTAGTTTTTATGGTTTTAAAACCTTGGAGGCTTCAAGTGGAATAGAGGCTTTGGAGTTGTTTAAAAATCAAAATGAAGATAATAAAATAGATTTGATTTTTATGGATATTTTGATGCAAGATTTAGATGGAATAGAGACTATAAAAATCATAAGAAAAAAAGAGAAAGAGAGTCATACTCCCATTGTGGCTCTCTCTGCAAATGTTTATGATGAAGATAAAAAAGAGGCAATAAATAGCGGTGCGGATGATTTTTTACCAAAGCCTATTGAAGAGAGAGATATTTTGATAATTTTAGAAAAATATCTAAAAATTGAATTGGAATATGAAAATAAATTAGATGAAAAAATTGATATTTCAAAAAGCTTAGAAAAGCTCTCTTTTGAGTTTTTGGAACAACTTGAAAAAAAAGCACTTTTGATGGATAATGAAGCTATTTTTCAACTTTTGGAAAATAGTGATATATCCACAGAAGTAAAAGATTATATAAAAAAATTGGTTGATGAGTTTAAATATCAAGATTTAATAAATTTGAGAAAAAATTAATTATTTTTAATTTTTCTCTACTATCTTTTTGTTAGAATACCCAAAAATTTTAAAGGTTTTATATGGAAATAGAGATTTCAACTCCTGCACTTTTATTCCCTGCTATTTCGCTTTTGCTTTTGGCTTATACAAATAGATTTTTAACAACAGGACAACTTATCCGTTCAATTAGTAATCAAGCAAGAACCCACGGCGGACACGAGCTTACAGGACAGATTGAAAACTTGAAAAAAAGACTTGAACTTACAAAATGGATGCAGTTTTTTGGGGTAGTTTCTATGCTTATGTGTACAATTTCTATGTCTTCACTATTTTTGGGATTTTATGGAGTTGGTAAAGTTGTGTTTGGTTTGAGTTTGATAAGTATGTGTTTTTCGCTTTTTATATCTTTGTGGGAGGTTTATATCTCTTCAAATGCTTTGAATTTGGAACTAAAAGATTTGCATGAAAAATATAAATAAACAAATTCCCAAAAGGGTGTTTGGGAATTTAAGTTAAAATATGAAATTAGAAACAATGAAGAAATTGAATCTTTTAATTAAACCATTGTTTCAATGTTTCTTTTGCTTTTTCTTTATGTATATCTTTAATATGTGCTGAAATAGCTGCAATTGCAGCAACTAAAACCCCTAAATCATCAGAATAACCAACTATAGGTGTTATATCAGGGATTGCATCTATTGGAGAAATAAAATAGCCTAATGCACCATAAACAATTGTTTTTGCCCAAACTGGAGTATCTGGATCTTGAGCAGCATAATAAAGTTTTAATGCTGGTTCAAGAACACTTTCTCCTGCACTTTTTGCAAATTTTTTAACTTTTTCCCAAAAACTATCTTCACTAAATTCTTTTTCAAATTTATTTTCAGTCATTATTACTCCTTTTTATAATGAATTGATTATATAGAAAATAATTTAACCTTAAATTAAAAGCTTCATATCTCTAATTTATAAATCCTATTTTTCTTTTTCTAAAAAATCTAAAATAATTTGTTTGTGGTCAAATACTAGCTTTTCAAGTGGTATTTCATCTTTTTTGTATATAAAAACTTCCTTTGCATCATCAGCTGCTTTAGGTGTTCCATAAGCTTTGCAAATATAAACAACAGATGCTGTGTGAAATCTCTCATCTCTTGCAGGGTCGGAATAAACTCCAAGAAGCGATTGAATGCTCACATCAAGCGATATTTCCTCTTTCATTTCACGAACTACTGCATTTTCAACAGTCTCTCCAATATCCACAAATCCCCCAGGAATGGCAATACCAACAGGCTTATTTACTCTTTCTATCAAAACTATTCCTTTGAAATTTTCATTTTCATCATATAGTTTTACTATTCCATCAACTGCTAAAAATGGCGTTTTTATCATCTGTTTTAC
>JBBITK010000020.1:30701-32016 GCA_037440805.1 Arcobacter sp.
ATCTGGAACTGTAATATTTCAGGTATTATGCAATAATTTAAAATATATTAGCATACTTTTTTTGAAGATTTATATTTATACAAATACATTTTTTGGATAAAAAGATCTGAAAATTATTATACCAACAAAGCAAATTACAAAATTAAAAAAGCTTAGTTCAAATCCAAATATTAATGATATTGCACTATAAATAATACCAACTAAAAATAACCAATAACTAACTAAAAGTACCATTACGCCTAAAATTCTTAAAAGTGAACCAGTATGACTATTCATTATCAATCTCCTTTATAATCTGTTCAATTTGTCTTCTATGAATAAATGTGTGCATATACATAAAAACACTCCAATCAAAATTGTTAAATTCTACAAACCAAGGATGTTTATGTTTTGTTTTGGATTGTTTTTTAGGAAATTTTTTTATAAATTCAAAATAATCGTTATAAAATTCTAAAAATAATTTAAGTTGTTCATCATTATTTCCATAGGCTTTTACATTTTCTATTTTTACAAGTTCGCTATATTTTTCTTCTTTTGAAAGAGTTTGAATAACATTTTTTACCAGTTCTCCTGCAATAACAAGATGTTCTAATGTTTGATTGATACTATTTCTTCTGCTATCATCTTCTATTGCTAAAGTTCTAGTAATAATTTTACTTATGTTTCTTTTTTCTTTTTCTATATTTTTTACAAGATTTTCTATGAGCTTAACTTCTCTTTTTAGAAAAATTACTGCTAAATCCCAAGTAAAAAATATTCTAACAAATGGAACAATAGCATATCGTAAAAAATTTCTTTCAAATGTTGGAAGACCAGTTCCTGCTTTTTGTAGTTTCATAATAACTCCTTTAATAAAATCTTACATAGTATTATTTGAAATATAACTTAAATTTAGAGTATTTACTCTAATAATTAAAATAAAAGCTCTAAAAAAGTAAAATTTAATATGAAAAAAACATCATTTACAAAAAACAAAATTTTACATTCAGCACTTGAATTATTTAATAATCAAGATAGTTTTAGTATAACGACAAATCATATTGCAATAAAAGCAAAACTAAGCCCAGGAAATCTCTATTATCATTATAAAAATAAAGAGGATATTTTAGTTGATATTTATTTTATGATGAGTGATGAATTGGAATCATTTAATAGTTTTGAATTGATTCTAAGTTCAAAAAATCCACTTGAAACAGTGTCTCAAATGTATGATAAATATGGAGAATTATTTTTAAAATACAAATTTTTAATTCGTGATATTGGGGGATTATTAGCCCTTTATCCAAAAATAAAAAGTGAATTTTTACAAAGGCAA
>JBBITK010000021.1:0-30764 GCA_037440805.1 Arcobacter sp.
CTAAGTTCTATTGTAAAAGATAGTGAATTTTTATCTTCACTTGCTATTGATATTATGGACAGAAATCTTTATGAAAGAGCAAATGATTGTAGATGGTGGGCTTTAACTTCATATTTTAGAGAAGCTTTAGATGATGTTAATTTAAATTATTCTCAAATAGAAAAAATCTCTCAAATTTTAAAATATATAAACAACCTTTATACAGTTTATACAAATTTGATGGTTTTTGATAAAACGGGAAAAATAGTTGCTGTTTCAAACGCACAAGAGCAACATTTAGTGGGAAAAATGTTGACTCAAAGTTGGGTTGAGAAGACTTTCTATCTAAAAGATACTTCAAAATATTGTGTTTCTGATTTTGAAAAAACAGCATTATACGGTAATGAATCAACATATATTTACAGTTCAGCAATAAGGTCTTTGAAAAATCCAAATACAATCAATGGTGGAATTGCTGTTGTATTTGACTCAAAACCACAATTTTATGCAATGCTTGATGAAACATTACCAAAAGATAGTTCAGGGAATAAAGTTGATGGTGTTTTTGCTCTATTTGTTTCAAGGGATAAAAAAATTATATCTTCAACAAATGAAAAGTTTGAAATAGGTGATATTTTACAAATAGATGAAGAGTTTTATAAACTAAATAATGGAGAAAAATTTAGTAAAGTTGTAAAAATGGATGGAGGATATTATGCGGTTGGTGCTAGATGTTCTTCTGGTTATAGGGAGTATAAAAGTAGTATAGATGACTATAAAAATGATGTTTTATCTATTGTTTTTATATACATTGGAAAAATAAGTGCAAGGGAAAAAGTAGATAGACAAAAACCAATAATGAATTTAAAAAATAGATTTAGTTCAGAAACAATAGAACTTGCAACTTTTTATATTGGAAATAAATTCTTAGCTGTTAAAGCTGAAAATGTAATAGAATCAATTGGTATTGAAGAGTTACAAGAGGCGATAGATATGGATAAAACTAACCATTTTAAAGGAATGGTAATCTATAAAGAGAAATTAGTTGCAGTTCTTGATATTAGAGATTTTATAAAAGAAGATATAAACAATGATGATTTAAGTAATATTATTTTGTTAGAGTATGACAAAGATAATGTTGAGCATTGTATAGGTATTTTGGTTTCATCTTTGGAACATATAAGTGTAGTTGAGAAAAAATCAATTCAAGAAATCCAAAGTCATTTCTTAGGAGCTGGAACTTTGGTTGAGAGTTTGGTTGATATAGCTGATTATGAAAAATCACAAGTTGCAATGCTTTTGAATATCAAAAAAATTGATGATAATTTGACTAAAAAGGTTTAAAAAATTATAGTAGGGTTAAAATAGATTAGGGCAAAATACGAAAAACTAATATATTTTATAAAGAAGAATTATAATGAGTATTTCAAATAAACCTAATAAATTTTTACCAACTACAAAAAAAGAGATGAATGAGAGAGGTTGGGAGGAACTTGATGTTGTCCTAATCACTGGAGATGCTTATATAGATTCTCCATTTATGGGAATTGCTGTTGTTGGAAGATTACTTGAAGATATAGGTCTTCGAGTGGGAATAATAGGGCAACCTGATATTAATAGTGATATTGATATAAAAAGAATGGGAGAACCAAAGCTATTTTGGGGAGTTAGTGGTGGAAGTATAGACTCTATGGTTTCAAACTATACTGCTTCAAAAAGATTTAGAAATGATGATGATTATACCCCTGGTGGGAAAAACAATAAAAGACCAGATAGAGCAACTTTAGTATATACAAATCTAATAAGAAGATATTTCAAAGATACAGTTCCAATAGTTTTAGGTGGAATTGAAGCAAGTCTAAGACGACTTACGCACTATGATTATTGGACAAATAAACTTAGAAAACCAATTTTATTTGACTCAAAAGCTGATTATATGGTTTATGGAATGGCTGAACAAGCTATTATGGATTTGGGAAATTACTTAAAAGAGGGGAAAGACCCACGAACTATAAAAGGTCTTTGTTATATCTCAAAAGAGCCAGTAAATGAGTATTTACAAATACCATCCCACCAAGATTGCCTTGATTTTAAAGAGAAATATATAGACCTTTTTAAAACTTTTTATGACAACAACGACCCTGTTTATTCAAAAGGATTGTGTCAGGAAGTAGATGGAAGATATTTGATACAAAATCCACCAAGTAGGCATATGGAAGAAGAGGAGATGGATAAAATCGCCTCTTTCCCATATCAAAGAGATTTACACCCATACCATTCTCAAGATGGAAAAGTGAAGTGTTTGGAAACTATCAAGTTTTCTATTATGACCCATCACGGATGTTGGGGAGAGTGCAACTTCTGTGCAATAGCTGCCCATCAAGGAAGAACTATAAGAACAAGAAGTGAAGCAAATATTTTGAATGAAGCAAAACACTTTACTACTATGAAAGACTTTAAAGGAATTATTTCAGATGTTGGAGGACCAACAGCTAATATGTACGGTTATGAGTGTAAAAAGAAGATAAATCTAGGGACTTGTACAGATAATAAAAGATGTGTTGATGCCCATAGATTATGCCGTACTATGAAAGTAGACCATAGTAGAAACATACAACTTTTAAAGGATATTAGAGCAGTTCCAGGAATTAAAAAAGCATTCGTGGCTTCAGGTGTTAGATATGATTTGATAACAGCTGATAAAAAGCATGGAAAAGAGTATCTAAAAGAGATGATAGACCATCATATTTCAGGACAAATGAAAGTTGCCCCTGAACACACAAACGATGAGGTTTTACATCATATGGGAAAACCAGGTAAACAAACACTTATTGATTTTAAAAAAATGTACGATGACCTGAATAAAGAATCAGGGAAAAAACAGTTTTTAACATATTATTTAATCGCTGCCCATCCAGGTTGTGAAGAAAAACATATGCACGAACTCAAACAGTTTACAACCCATGAATTAAAAATGAATCCAGAACAAGCACAGATATTTACTCCTACACCTGGAACTTATTCTGCTGTGATGTATTATACGGAAATGGATCCATTTACTAAGAAAAAAATATTTGTGGAAAAAGACCCAAAAAGAAAAGAGAAACAAAAAGAGATAGTTATCAAAAAAGAGAGAGTAAATCACGGCGGAATGCAAGGTTAAGTCTAAATAGTAAATAAAAAAAGGGAAGCTATTTTTATAGCTTCCCTTTTTTGTTTGTGTTAAAAAGATTTACGCTAAAGCGTTGAACATATCAGCTGTAACTTCTGATACATCTTTTGTTCCATCAAGTTCCATAAATACACCCATTTTTGTATAAAAATCAATTAATGGTGCAGTTTGTGTGTGGTATGCGTCAAGTCTGCTTATTACAGTTTCAGCATTGTCATCTTTTCTGATGATTAATTCACCACCACAGTAATCACACTCATCTTCTTTTTTAGATGGGTTAAATTCTACATGGAAAGATGCTCCACATTTTGAACAAACTCTTCTTCCTGTGATTCTTCCAACGATTAATTCATCTGGAACATTCAAAGAGATTACTTTATCAAGTGAAATTCCCATATTGTTCATAAGTTCACTTAAAGCTTCAGCTTGAGCAAGAGTTCTTGGGAAACCATCAAGGATAAAACCATTTTTACAATCAGACTCAGCAAGTCTATCTTTGATAATACCAATAATTGTTGAATCAGGTACAAGTTTACCTTCATCCATAAATTTTTTTGCTTCCATTCCCATATCAGTTTTATCAGCAATCGCAGCTCTTAAAATATCACCCGTTGAGATTTGTGGGATGTTATATTTTTCAATTAAAAATTTTGCTTGTGTACCTTTACCAGCACCTGGTGCTCCAAATAGCATTAAATTCATAGTATATTTCCCTTAATTTTTCGCGTATTGTATATAAAAAGCTTTTAATAACACATAAGGTTTTAACCATATCAAAAATTTTAATAATAGATAAAGAATTTAAAAGTTTTTTGATAGAATCTTTTTATGTAAATTTAACTAAGGGTATAAATGAAAAAATTATTTTTAATTATTGGCGCTCCTGGAAGTGGTAAAACAACAGATGCTGAATTAATTGCTACAAAACATACAAACATCACACACTATTCAACTGGAGATATGTTTAGAGCTGAGGTTGCAAGTGGAAGTGAGCGTGGTCAAATAATAGAAACTTACATAAGTGCTGGAAATATAGTGCCTATTGATATTGCTATTGAGACGATTTTACAAGCTATCAAAAATGCACCAACAGATGTGATAATAATAGATGGTTATCCAAGAAGTTTGGAGCAAATGAGTGAATTAGACAAGTATTTAATAGATGAAAATGAAGTAAAACTTGTAAATGTGATAGAAGTTGAAGTTTCAGAAGAAGTGGCAAAAGATAGGGTTCTTGGTCGTTTAAGAGGTGCAGATGATAATGAACAAGTATTTAATAATAGAATGAGAGTTTATACAGAACCTCTAAAACAAATCCAAGAATTTTATAGTGCTAAGAGTCTATTAAAAAAAATAGATGGAGAGAGAACTATTGAAAAAATAGTAAATGAAATGGATGAATTTATCCAATCAAGAATCTAAATTATGAAGATAAAAACTCCAAATTTTTATAGTGTAATTATTGGAACGGAACTTTTAAATGGGCGTAGAAATGATGCCCATTTCTCTTTTTTGAATGCTCAACTTTTAAGCCGTGGTTGGGAACATAAAGCCTCTTTTGTAATTGGTGATGATACAACTCTTATGGAAAATATTTTTAATCTTATAAAAAATGACCCAAATTCTGTTATGTTTTGTTTTGGTGGAATTGGCTCAACACCTGATGATTATACAAGACAAATTGCAGGAAAGGTTTTTTGTGATGGGAAAATGGAATTTCACGAAGAGGCAAAAACTAACATCATAAATCAGTTTGGAAGCGAAGCTTATCCTCATAGAATAAATATGGCGTATCTTCCAACAAATGCAAAACTTCTAAAAAATGTAGTAAATAATGTGGCAGGATTTTATCTTGAAAATAGATTTTTCTTTACGCCTGGTTTTCCCTCTATGAGTCAAGCTATGGTTATAGAAGCCCTTGATAAAATATATCCAAAATCAGATATACAAAAGTATAGATTGGTGATGACTATAAACGCAAGTGAAAATGACTTGATAAATACTATGCAAAAAATCCCTGAAAACATCGAGCTTTCATCATTGCCTAAAATCATTGGAGATAAAAGAAAAGTTGTGATTTCTTTGGCTGGATATGATAAAGATGAGGTCGAGAAGTATTTTGATTTGTTTATTGAGTATTGTAAAGAATTTGGAAAAGATTTTGTGTTTGGGGATGTGAGTTTATAAAATTTATTTTAGATAATAAATTTGTAAATTTTGATATTAATAATAAAATATTTTCAATATTTATCTCTATATAAAAAACAAAATAATAGAATAATAACTATTATTTTATTTAGGAGTAAATATTGGATAAATTCTTAGAGAGATTCTCGAACTTCTTTGTGCGTTCTGTTGCACCTTCTTCTATCTTTTTTGTATTACTCTTTTTTAATGATATGTATTTTAATGGCTCTGAGATTAAAAATGCAGTAGTAAATATTACTAAAGCAGAAGATAAAAAAGAAACCCCAAAAGAGATAAGTTTAAACATAAAAGATTTAAAAATTTCAGAGGATAAAGAACAAATAATAGTGACTATAGATAAATTATCAATATCTGATAATATAAAAAAATCAGATGATAAATCAAAAGATACTATTACAAAATCTAATGAAAATCCAAATATAAATTTAATATATATTTTTATTGCTCTTATTTTTATTGCTTATGGTTATGTGAATCAAATATTAACTCAAATTTTAGATAATTTTATTAAAAGTAATTACGATAATGATGATGTTGAATTTAAAAGTCTTCGTGAAAAAGTTAAAACAAAATTTATTGAAGAAAATAATACTTTATTAAAAGATGAAAATGAATTCTTAAATGATTATAATTTATATCAAATATTAGGTAGAGAAAAATCAATAGCACCAAATAATAATTATGTCGATGAAGTTAAAAATATCAATTCTTTTATCGTTGCAATTTTATTAAATTTAATTTTTGCATTGTGTTTTGAAATTCAAGATGGTATGTTTGTAAAAAAAATATTTTTTACTGAAATAAGTTTTGGTATTTTAAGTATTTTATTCTATTTGATTATTACTGTATTCGTTATTATATTTGTTATTGAAAAATTTAAACCAATTTTATATTTACAAAAGAAACGATATAAATCACGAAACAAAAGATTGTATATCAACTATTTACTTAAAGAAGACAAACCAAATAAACAAGAAAAAGAAATAAAAATTAAATCAATAAAGGTGGAAGTAGATGAGTGAAATTATTATAAATATAAATGAAGCAAATAAAGCACAAAAGTATCAAAATGAAAATGAACTTTTTCAAATAGATGCTTTTAAAAGAGTTGCTGAAATATTAAAAGAACATAAAGTTGGTAATGATACGAGTGATATAACTGATTGTAGATTTCATGATACTATTTTTATCGATGGTGACAGAGGTGTAGGTAAAACTGCTTTTATGATAAACATAGAAAACTACTATAAAAATATAGCAAAAATAGAAACTCCTAAATATATATTTCTAAAACCAGTTGATCCAACACTTTTGGAACATACCGAGAAGTTTTTAAGTGTGATTTTGGCAAGAATAGTAGAAATGGTTTCCAAAAAATTAAAAAACAGTTGCATAGATGAAGAAAATTATTGTATAGATGATGATTGTAATAAAGTATATAATAGAGGGAGTAAACAAGTAAATTGCACAGAATCGTACTATAAAGTATTAGAAAAACTTTCAAAATCATTAGAAGCTATAAAAACTCTTGAAAAAGATGTGGGAATAGAAGAGATAGCTTCAAATAAATCAAGTCTAAAACTAGAACAACATGCACATGAGTTTTTTCAAGTGGTTTGTAAAATGTTTGGTGTAAATGCTATTGTGATGCTTATAGATGATGTAGATATGGCATTTGATAAAGGTTTTGATGTACTTGAAGTTGTGAGAAAGTATCTAGCATCACCGTATCTTATCCCTATAGTTGCAGGAGATATGAAACTATATAGAGAGATAGTTGAGACAAAATTTATAGAAAAAATAAAATTTTATGATGATGTGAAATATTTAAAAGATTCTATTCCTCAGTTTATTGATAGTAAAGAATATAAAGATAAGTTATACCTTTTAGATAATTTAGTAGAACAATATTTACACAAAGTTTTTCCAAGTGAATATCATATTAAATTAAAAGATATTTTTACAATTTTAAAAGAACGTAAAGTACAGGTAATGCTAAATAACAATCTCTTGGTTGCTTTTTCTGAAATAGAGAATTTTGAGATACAGCATATAAATCTAGGAATTAATCAAAATGAATTTAGATTTTCAATTTTTTCAGATAATACTAGAGAATTAATACAATATTTATATAATAAGAAAAATATTTATAATGATTTTTTTGTTTATTTATCTAAAAGTAAAGAAAAAAAAGAACAAACAAATGAAGAATTAATTCATAAATTCATAAATTCCATTTCATATAGAGATTCATTATATAAAACATCAGAGTTTTATAAATTTTCAACAGATAGAAAGAAAAAAGAGTTATCTATACTTTTAGAAAATGATTCTAATTCATTTTTGAATAATGAATATAATTTATATAAAGCTTTTTCGAATGATAAGTTTAGAAAATTAGATAAATTTAATGGTATTGAAAAATCAAAAGATAAATTTTCAATAAAAGCAGAAGGTCTTCAAACCATAATGAATAATACAAATAATAATTATCATGATATAGCTAATTATATTATTGATTTGTTTATATTCAATGATTATTACTCATCATATCAAAGAAGAAATTATATTTATGCTGGAAAATTCTTAGAATCAATAATTTATAGTTATTCTTTATCTAAAAAAATTGAAATCTCTAACGATATGAAGAAAGAGATAAATGAGTATATATCTCTCAATGTGCAAGATAAAGATAAGTGGTCATATCAAACACTTAAGAATTTGAATGACCAAGTATATTCGATCTTATATGATGAAAAAGATGTTCATGTCCCTACAGAAAAAGAAGAATTATTTAAAAAATTTAAATCAATGCAAGTTGTTGATTTAGAAGATACAATTCATGATTTAAGAAAGATAGCAAAGGAAGTGATACCATTTGGTTCAGAATTTTTACATAATCACAGATATAAAGAAGAAAATTTTGATGATGATTCTAATGATGAAAATGAATCAAAAAATAAATACGATTTAAAAAATTTATCAAGAGCTATAGTAATATGGAGAAATGTATTTATTGGTAATAATAAATTGAATTCATTATCTATGTATGAAATAATATATAAATTCTTTAGAAATATTGAAAAAGCAAAATTTGATGATAAAATATCTAAATTTAAAGAGTTCAAAGATAATAATGTTTTAACATATTTACAAAGAATAGTTTTGATGTTTATTAATTCTGTTGCTTTTTTTGAAAATGATAGTAAAGATGTAGCTAATATTAATATGGCATTAGGTGAAAAATTAGTTTTAGATACTGTGCTGGAAAAAACACCTGCTTCTTTACAAAATATAAAACCAATGTTTGACAAAGAAGGTTCTTTAACAAGAGCTTTATTTTTTCATCCTATTATTTCACATGTTTTATTTCCTGAAGAGAATTTAAAATTGAAAGATTTAAAATTTGTAAATACAACAAAAATCCAGAAGAAAGAAGTTAATAATAAACAAAAAGATAATAGTAAAAATAATTTATTAGATGAAAAATTTGGAAAATATTTTAAGAGTACAAAGTTATTTAAAGAAGATTTAAATATGAATCATATTGACATATATAAAAGTTATTTTAGAGAGTTTAATCAAGATATAGATAATGATTCTAAAAAAATATTAAGAAATGGAAATATGAAATTTGCAAGACTTTATAAATATATTGAAGAAAATGTTTCAGATAAAGATAGTGATTTGGAAGAATTAATGAGAAAATACCAAGAGTTGATAAGTAAATAATGCTCAAAAATAACCTAAAAGACATCTCAAATATTGTACTTCTTAGAAGTGATAAGATATTGCATGAGTTATTATCAAATGAGTCTTCGATAAATAACACAAGCAAAGCTTATGAATATGGAGTGAGGGATTATTATCCAAATAGTTTTCGCAAAGGTACTATGGAAGATAGTATGAAATATACTTTGGACAAAAATCAAACTTCAAAATTTACTTTGGATTATGGGTTTGATTTTTTGGATAGTTTGTTTGATGAGTATCTGAAATTTGATGGAAATCATATCTATGCAAAAAGTGAGATTTTGGATAACTATAGTTCAGTTATCAATAAAATCCATCCTTTTAATATCATAGGGTATAAACTAGCTTCAAAACTTAGACAAAATAGTGCAACCATACAAAATATCAAAGATTATGCCAAATACATAACTCCACTTGCTTTTAGTGTAAATAGAGAATTCAAAGAATACGCTGAAAATCACCTCCATTTAGGTGGAAGTAATACTGAATCACTTAGTTTTCTAGCCTTGCTTTCAAATCCAACAAAAAAAGAGTTGTACACTCATGAAATATTAGGCAAACTTCCAAGAATCAATGAATTTTCATATATCAACAATGGGCATTATTCATTCGGAGTTTTGATTGATATTGCCAAATATTGTATGAGTGTAATTAATAGTTGTTTAGTTGGATGGAAAATAAAGAGAAATATTTTAGATGATTTAGAAAAACTGGCTTCTTATGGGCGGTTGTCTATGGTAGAAGTGGATTTTTGCTCTTTTAATTTGGTAGATAAAATGGAAATGAGTTTATCAAATGAACTTCTAAAAGAAGCATTTAATTATAAAAAAGGTGGTTATGATAATAAGTTTTGGTTTCTTTTTAATGTTTTGATATTTGATTTACATACTACTACAAATGATAAAGCCATAAGAGTGGCAATAAAAGCTTTTTTACATATTACCAATATTTTGCGTTCATATATGCTAATGTCTCAAAATCTTGGGCTTAGTCATTTTTCTGAATTTTTTGGTTCAACTTTACGAAAACAAGAACAAAAAAGATTTCAAAATGTAGCTTCAAATATCATCTCAAATGGCACCTCAAAAATAGAAGCTAAAATAGCTCCAAATGCTGTTTTTGATGATGAAATGATAGCTTATAAACTAGCGTTTGATAAAGAAATAATCAAAAGAGAATCTGTAAATATAGAAAAATCACATCAAAAATATTTTTTAAATACCAATCATTCAAAGAGAAATTATCACTTTTGTGTGCATTTTATAAGAGAAAAAGAGAAAACAAAATGTACATCTTTGGGATTGAGACTTTATCGTTTTCATTATGTAAGAGAAAAACTCAAAAAAGAGGCTATAAAACTGAATAATTTTTTGTATAAAGAATCACATATCGTAAATAAATTTGATTTTTATAGGAAGTTTTATCATAACAAAACAAGAGTTTTAGAACATCAAAAAGATTTAGAAAATGACTATATTGATTTATCTAAACTTATTACAACTATTGATATTGCAGGAGATGAGAATAGAACCCCGCCAGAAGTTTTTGCTCCTATTATAAAGTATTTAAGAAGAGATATTAAAAAACTTGATGATTTTAAAAGTGATTATATTAAGTATCAAAGAGATGGGCATGATTTTGTAGAAAATTATAAACTAAGACTTTCAGTTCATGCTGGAGAGGATTTCAATCATATAGTTACAGGTATGAGAACAGTACATGAAACGGTAAAGTTTTATGGTATGGGTGATAGGGATAGATTAGGTCATGCACTTGCTATTGGGCTAAATCCTAAAAAATGGTGCGAACAAAATGGAGATATTTTTGTAACTAAACAAGAGCATCTTGATAATCTTGTGTGGCTTTATCATCAAGCCAATGAAATAGATGGATATTATAGATTTAGTGAGAAACTAAAATCAAAATATGAAAAAATCGCATTGGAACTTTTTAAATATATTTATGGAAAAGATAAAAAAGCTACTTTGGATGATATGTATAAAGCTTGGAAATTAAGAGAATATTGTCCTTTTGTGATGTTTGGGAATGATGAATTTACTAAAATGGATGAATATGTAAATCCTAATCTTTTTGATGAGAAAAAAAATAGATACTATGAAATAGCAAAAGATATTTATAAAAAATATCTTACTTTCGAGGATGTGAGAAAAAATGGTGATGAGGTTATAAAAATTGAGTATAGAAATGATTATTTAGATGGTTTTTATCGATATATAATTACAAATGATGATTTGGAACTTATAGAAGCTGTACAAGATAGATTAATTCAAAAGTTTTGTGATAAAGGGATTATTATAGAGACAAATCCATCATCAAATGTTTATATTGCACATATTCACTCCTTTGATAAACATCCAATATTTAGATGGAATCCTATTGAAGATGAAGATTTGGAATTGGGAAAAAGATTTAATAAATTTGGTCTTAGAACTTCAAGAATGAAAGTTTGTGTAAATACGGATGACCCTGCTATTATGCCTACAACTTTACGAAATGAGTTTGATTTATTAACTAGAGTTGCAACTGGAAATCATAGTCAAAATAGAGAAAATATAGATAAATGGTGTGAGAATATAAGAAGTTTAGGAATTGAAATATTTGATTATGACCATCAAAAAAGTGAATTTAAAAGGGTTTAAATTTTATTCCACAGGCTCTAAATAATCCCCAAACTTAAAGCCTTTATCCTGTGGATATTTGCTCAAATTAAAATCATTCCATACTTTGACACAAAGTTTATTTCCTTTTTTGTATTCACTTTTTGCAAAAACATTTGCTCTTCCAAAATTAGGAAGAACGCCAAAACCATTGGCATACATATAAGCAATATAGCAGTTTGCATCGCCATTTTTTTGTTTTGAAGCAAGTGTAAAATAGTGAATAGCAAGTTCGTAATCTTTGTTTGTTCCCTCACCCAATAGGAAAAATTTTCCTACCATTAGTTGAGAAGGGGCATCATTTTTATCTGCATTTTCCATAAAAATATCAAAGGCTTGTTTTGGGTTGTAAAAGGGAGTGTTTTTGTTGATAAAAAATTTACCAAATAGGTAAGTTCCCTTTATATCTTCTTTTTCATATAGTTTTTTTAGGGTTTTATAGGCATTTTGATAATCCTTTTTTTTCATATAAAAAGATGATAATTCATAAGGATTTTTGGGTTCAACTTCTTGAGAAAAACTACTATTTATAAAAAAAATAGAGAAGATAAATAGTAGTAAAAGTTTTTTCACACTATCTCTCTTTTTATTTGGGTGCTTAATGTGGTTGTGATTTCATAGGTAATTGTGTCATGTTCTTTTGTCAAAGTTGTAACATCATCAAAAATACAAACTTCATCTTTATTTGTATCAAGGCTTATATAATCCATAGATACTCTTCCCAAAAGTTTAAAACCTTCAGGAGTTGTATATGAGTTTCTCTCATTAAGTCTTAAAAAACCATCTCCATAACCAATATCATAAGTAGAAATAATCATATCTTGTGAAGCTGTAAATGTTCCTCCATAACCAACACTTTGTCCTTTTTGTAACTCTCTTGTGGATACTCTTTTTGCCCAAAGAGACATAACTGGTTTTAATTTTGGGAAATCAAAAACTCCATCATTATCTAAATATCCATAGGTTGCAATACCAATTCTTGCAAAATCTTCATCAAAATCTGAGTGTCTAAAAAGAGCAGCAGAATTGCAAGAATGGAAGGCTGGAATAGGTAGTCCAAGTTGTTCACATATCTTTTTCACGTTATTTTTCACATCTTCAAAATTGCTCTTTTGCCAGAAGAAATCAGTGGATAAACTATCTGCATTTCTGTGGTGAGTAAATACACCTGTTATCTGTATATTTTTTTTAGTAAGCCCTAAAAAAGCCTCTTCTAGCTGATTTATATGGATTCCATTTCTGTGCATTCCAGTATCAACTTTGATATGAACTTTTGAGTTAAGTGGTAAATAATCCATATCCTCCAAAGAGTTAAGTGCTATGTGAAAAGTATGTGAATAAGTGTGAAAAGATTTCTCTCCAAGTATGAGTATATCGTCAAATAAGCTCTCTATTTGAACTGCTTCAGATAGGTTTCTAACCACTGCTTTTTTGATTCCAAACTCTTTTGCAAGTTGTGCAATTTCCATAATGCCATGTCCATAAGCATTATCTTTTAAAACCACAGCAATTTTATCTTTTCCCTTTGCTTGTTTTGAAATAATCTCTAAGTTATAAAATAAATTTTCTTTATTTAATAATATTTTTGCCAATTTTTAATCCTTAAAATCAATAAAATAATTTTTCAACAAATTTGCCTCTTTTTCATTTAAAACGGTTGCTAACTCTTCTAGTGAGGCATTTTTGATTTTTTCAAACTCTCCAAAATATAAAAGAAGTTTTTTGATTTTTGCTTCCCCAATACCTTTTATTTGTAATAAAGATATTTGTTTGTCTTCTTTTCTTTTCTGATTTTTATGAAATGTGATAGCAAATCTGTGTGCTTCATCCCTTTGTCTTTGGATAAATTGAAGTCTTTTATCACTTGTTAGAAGTTTTAAATTTTCAAAATTCCCATTTTTGGTTTTAAAGTGGATAATATCCTTTGCTCCACCCTTTGCCCTATGTGCTTTTGCATCAATTTTTTCTTTGGAAATTGCAATTATATCAAGATTTACTCCAACTGACTGCACAATATCATAAGCCAATTTCAAAAGAGTCTCTCCACCATCTATAATCCACAAATCAGGTGCAGGAGTTTTTTCAAAACTTTCTACTCTTCTTTTTAACATCTCATTCATTTGTGAATATTCATCTTTAGAGTCAAGGTTATAGTGTCTAAATGATTTTTTATCAAAGGAATTTTTTTGCTCATCCCAAACTATCATTGCTCCAACTGTGGCTTGTCCCATCATATGTGAGTTATCAAAACTCTCTATTCTATGTGGTAAAATATTTAGGTTTAATAACTCTTTTAACTCTTCATAAATGGAGTTTGTGGAACTGTTTTTTGAAGAGTCAATTCTTAGTAACTCTTGACAGTTATTGAGTGCTATTTGGACAATATCTCTTTTTTTATCTTTTTTAGGGTTATTGATTTTGATTTTTTTATCAAATCTTGCAGATAAAAACTCCTCTATTTCATCCTTATCTTCTATATCAATTCCCACTAAAATCTCTTTTGGAAGTAGGGGAATTTCATTGTTATAGTAGTTTATTATTGCTCTTTTATAAGCTTCATTAAAATCAAAACTATTATCTTCAAAAAAATCTAACTTCAAAAAATCATGATTGGAAGAGGCTAATTTCCCATCTCTTATAAACATTCTTACAATAACAGCTTTATTATTGGAATAATCTATTGCAAAAATATCAATATCATCATTTGTGGTTAAATCAACACCTGTTTTTATTTGTGATTTTTCTATGGTTTTGATTCTATCTCTCAAAACCATAGCATCTTCAAATCTAAAATCATTTGAATACTCTATCATTCTTTCATTTAGTTTTGAAAGAAGTTTTGTTTTGTTGTAGATATATTCAAGTGCTTCTTCTACAATCTTTGAGTAGCTCTCTTTTGTAACTTTTTTTTCGCAAGGTGCTAAACATTTTTTGATTTGATGGAACAAACAGGCTTTTTTCTCTTTTATGCAAGATTTTTTTTGTACAAGAGGCACAATTTCATAGATACTATCTAGCATATCCCTAGCACCACTTGAATATGGACCAAAATATTTGATGTTTTTTTCCTTATAAACTTTTCTTGTGATTTCAAGTCTTGGAAAATCTTCATTGTAGTTTATAAAAATATAGGGATAAGTTTTATCATCACGAAGTAAAATATTGTATTTTGGTTTTAGTTGTTTGATTAGTGAGTTTTCCAAAATCAAAGCATCGTGTTCGTTTGGAACAACTATCCATTCTACATTTTCAACTTCACTTATCATTTTATAAATTCTAGGGCTTAGTTTATCAGCTGGTAATAATTTTGGAGTAAATTTAAAATAGGATTTAACACGGTTTTTTAAAACCTTTGCTTTTCCTATATATAAAAGGTGTCCATTTTTGTCAAAGTATTGATAAACTCCTGCATCTTGTGGGAGTTGTTTTAGTTTTTCTTGCAGATTCATTTTGGGATTGTATCAAAAAAGATTTTTTATAAACCATAAGTCACATATATTTTTATAAAGTATTTTAAAAATTTTTAATTTCTCTTCATCTCTTTTTGAATGTTTAGAAAAATAGTTTTTGAGAAGAACTTTTTCTTGATTTTTATTTAGTTTAAATTCAATACAAAAAGAGGCTAAATCAAAAAATCTATCATTAATTCCAGCATATTCCCAATCGATAATTTTTATGGAGTTATTAAAAAATAGTATATTTTTGGGATTTAAATCATGATGTACCAAAACCAACTCTTTTTTGAATCTTTTTAGAAAATTTAGATTTCTAAATGATTCTTGGATGATTTTTTTTGATTTTATATCTTTTAAGGAGAGATTGTAGTTTTTAAAATCATTTTTTATCTCATAAGGTTTTAATTTTGGTTTTATTTTATGGAATTTTTTTATTTGTTTAGTGATTTTTACAATTTCTACTGTTGAAACTTTTGTTTTATGAACTCCTTTTATAAATTCATAAATCATAAATTTTTCATCCAAAAAAATAGGTTTGGAAGTAATGTTTATTTTGTATAGTTTTTTCAAGGTTTCATACTCAAAAAATCGGCTTATATTTACACTCTCATTTGATTTAAAAACTCTTAAAATATACTCTTTTTTAGAGGTTTTTAGAAGATAACTTATATTATTGAAGCCTTGATTTTTTAGTAATTCAAGGCTTAATAACTCATCTTCAAAAATATGATACTTTTCTAAATCTTCAATTTGCAAGGCTTATAAACTCTTTTTTCCATTGTTTGTAGGCTACAAAAGCCAAAATAGTATATATAGCAAATAAAACAGCAGTCAAATAAAAACCTTTGTTTATATAAATATATATGGAAACAGCATCTATAACAACCCAATAAAGCCAGTTTTCAAGAACTTTCTTTGTGAGCATATATGTGGCAAATACGGCAAAAACTGTTGTAAAAGTATCCAAATATGCAAAATCAGCTTTTGTATAATTTGCCATATAAAAACCTAAAAGTAAAGAGATTAAGCTCAAAGAAACAATAACTTTTATATTTTTTAGAAAACCATAAGAACTTATTTCTAAACTCTCCTGTTTTACTATTGCATTTCCATATTTCCATGAGTACCAACCATAAACAGCCATTACCAAATAAAAAATATTCAAAGCACTATCCATTAAAAGTGAAGCATCAAAAAATAAAATACTATAAATCAATGTGCTTAAAAAAGCAGCAACCCAACACCAAAGACTCTGTTTTATTGCCAAAAGTATGTAACTAACCGATAAAAAAACAGCCAACATCTCCCAAGAAGTCATATAGGCAAAACCTTCTTGGATATTATTTATAAAATTTTCTATATTTTTTCCTTATTTCAAAAGTTCCACAACACTTTTTTCGATTGAATCAGGAGTTGTTGTCGGTGCAAATCTATCCACAACATTTCCATTTTTATCAACCAAAAATTTTGTGAAGTTCCATTTTATATCTTCACTCCACAACAAACCTTTTTTGTTTGATTTCAAAAATTTGTAAAGAGGTGCTTGATTTTCACCATTCACATCTATTTTTGCAAACATATCAAACTTCACATCATAGGTTAATGAACAAAACTCTTTTATTTTTTCATTTGATTCTGGTTCTTGGCTTCCAAATTGATTGCATGGGAAACCCAAAATCATAAAATCATCATTTTTGTATTTTTCAAAAAGTTTTTCCAAACCCTCATATTGACTTGTAAATCCACACTTACTAGCTACATTTACAATCAATAAAACTTTACCTTTATATTTAGATAGAGAAACCTCTTCTCCCTCTATTGTTTTTACATTAAAATCATAAATACTCATCTCTTTTCCTTGTAAGAATAGGGTAATAAAAAAAATCAAAAGAACTATCTTTTTCATATATCTCCTTTTTGTTTTATTGATAAATTTTATAAGAATTTATATTTTTTCATAGGCAAAATTATTTTGAACCGTGTCCAGATGTTCCTTCCCTTTGTATAAACTCATCAAAATTCTCTCCACCAAGATTATAAGCCTTTCCAAAACCAAAAACAGCTTCCCCATAAAAAGGAGTAAATTCAAAAAAGCCAAAATCACCTAAATTTTTCAGCATATCTATCATATCTTTTCCAAATCTTTTTTCAAACTCTACAAAAAGTTCATTTTCATAGGAGCTTTTAGATTCAATATTTTGTACATCACATTGTAAAACAGCTCTTTTTCTTGCAAAAATATTTTGGCAATTACTCTCATCTTCAGTAAAAAATATTGAGCATTTTTTGTTTAAAGTAAGATTTTTTGAGTGTTTTGCCATACTTGATAAATAAACATAATATTTATGTTCATATTTTACATAGGGTGCATATGATGAAAATGGAACACCATTTTTATCAAGGGAGCTTATGGTAAGGCTTTTGATACCTTCCAAAAATAGATTTAGATTTACATTCATTTTATTGTTCCTGCCATAATAGTTCTAATTTTATATCAAAAATATCGCTTCTTTTTGGTTTGATAAAAATCTCTTCAATATTAAAATTTGATATTTGATATTTTTCATTTATTTTTGCTATTTCATCACTTAGATTTTTTTGTAAAAGATTTAACCCTTCTTCTATTAAAGCCATCTCTTCTTCTACAAATTTTATATCATTTCTCTCTTTTAAAACTTTTGTTGAAGCCTTTACACCACTTGCAATTTTCCCCAAACTAGAAGCTTTTGAACTTCCAAAAAATGCTCCAAGAAGTGAAGTTCCAATGGAGATAAGAGTATCTGCTGTTGTTGCATTTGCTTGTTCTTGCTCTTTTTGGAGTTTCACTTGAAGTTTTAGAAGTTTGTCTTCCAAAGAGTCTTTCTCTTTTTCAAATTTTAATTTGATTTTTTCTATCTCTTCATCTATTTTTTCATTAATTCTATCTTGAACTCTTATTTTAAAATCATCCAAAGACTCATTTTGTTTTGAAGATAGTTTAAAATCATCATTTTTATATAGAACCAATTTATTTGTTCTATAAATAAAATCTGAAAAATCTTTTTCAATCTCTTTTAGACTTTTTTCATTTTCTATAAATGAAGGAATAGTGTAAAAGGATGAATTTTCTCTCATCTTTTCCTCAAAATAGCTATTTTTTGACTCTTCAATTTCATCAAAATTTACACTTTTTTGATTTTCATCTAAATAGATTTTGTAGTTTAAATCCACTGTTTGCTCTATGGCTTTTGAGCTATTTATATAACTAACTTTTCCACTACATAATAAATAGGGTTGTAGATAATAAGAGCTATTTTGAGTTTTATATAGATATTTCTCTTTTAAAACATTTGAAATCAAAGGTCTATTTTGAGATGAATTTGATGTTGTTTGATGATTGATAACTGTTTTGTTTTGGCTATTTTGACTCTTTTTATTATCCATCAATATTTTAATTTGTTCTTTAGAAATTGGACCTTTTAGGTAAGATAAAGCCCATCTTGTTTCAAATATTTTTATATTCTCTTCATTTATATTTTTTATTATGAAGTTTCTTTTTTCAATATTTGATAATAGATTTAGAAGTTCATCTTTGTTTATATTTTGTGAAGCAGAAGATAAACCATCTATAACTTTTTCTTTATCTTGAATAGTTTGTAATCTTCCTATAAACCAAGTTCCAATATTTGCCAAACCTTTATAATCTATATCCACAGGATTTTGTGTTGATAAAACTATTCCAACACCAAAAGACCTTGCTTGTTTGAGTAGTGTAAGCATAGGTTGTTTTGAAGGAGGATTTGAAGAAGGGGGAAAATATCCAAAAATTTCATCCATATAAAGTAGGGCTTTTAGTGAGGTTGTCCCCTCTTGTCTTCTCATCCAAGTTAAAAACTGATTTAAAAGCAAAGATACAAAAAACATTCTTTGAGAATCGTTTAGATGTGCTATTGAAAAAATACTAACTTTTGCTTTACCATTTTCATCATATAAAAGTTTTGAAATATCTAAAGGCTCTCCCTCTATCCAACTTTTAAAAGATGGATTCGCAATAATAGAGTTTATTTTAAGGGCAAATTTCATCCTTTCATCTTTATTGAAAAATGTCTCTATATCAAAAACACCAATCTTTGAAAAGTTTGGATTTATAATCAAAGAGATTAACTCTTCAAGATTTAAATCTTTACTATTTGAGTAACTTTGCATAAAAATAGTTGATAATAATATATACTCTTTAGAGTTTTCATCACTTTTTATATCAACCAAATTTAACAAAGAAGAAACCGTTGAATTTATGAGAGAAACTATAGTTTCATGGTCTTCTAAAAGCTCTTTTGATGGTGCTTTAAATGAAGATAAAATTGAGATTTGAACTCCCGCAGAGCTTCCAGGAGTGTAGATTGTAAAATCTGCACTATCTTTTAATTTTTGAACTCTTTGAGGATTTTGAAAATCTTTTTCTAAACCTTCTTTCCACATTTTTGATAGTTTTACAGCTTGTTCATCAACACTTAAACCATTATTTATGGCATCTTGTTCTTCTATCCAAGGTTTAAAATCTTCAGGTGCTAAGTTTGGAAAAGTTAGTAAAAGATTTCCCATATCGCCCTTTGGGTCAATAATAATTGAAGGGATATTATCAATAGAGGCTTCTTCTAAAAGTGATATTCCAAGACCTGTTTTACCACTTCCTGTCATTCCTATAATTGCTGCGTGAGTTAATAAATCTTTGTTTTTATAGACAAAAGGAAGGTTTTGATTATTAACCTTCTCCTTTCCTAAATAAAAAAGTTTCAAAGATTCATAATCAAATCTATTTTCCATATTCTTCCTTTTTATGGTGTTGTAAGAGCCATTAGTTTTTCAGTTAATATTAGTGATTTTTGTGTTTGAACGGGGTTTTGTGATGATAAAACTTTGTTACAATCACTACAAATTGTGATAATATTTTCAAAATTATATCCTCCACCATCTTCAATATTTTTTACAAATAGAGTCAATGAATCTTCTAATTTCATTTTATTACCACATCTATTACACTGTTGATGGTCCCTATCCCAAGCAAGTTTTTTTCTTAAAGTCCAGTCATTTGGGTATTTTGGATTATTCTTTGATTTTTCATGATAAGCTGTCCAATGTTTATCTTGACCAACATCTAATTGGGTAGTTTTTTTGTAAGGATGAATAAAAAATTGATTAACTAAATTTTCAATAATTATTGTTTCCCTAATTCTTAGATTTTTCTCATTTTTTGTTTTTTGTAAAAGGTTGTCGTAATTAAATCTAACTTTTGGATGTTCTCTTTTTAGATAGTTTTTTACATCCTGCAAAAAAAGATTTACATCTTCTTCCGCATAATAGAAGGCAAAGATTTTTTTTCTGTAAACATAAAGAGGCAACAAACAAGCGATTATTGCAACTCCAGATACTACAAATTCTGTACCTAATTTCATTAAATTATCTCAGGGTCAATTTTATGTTTTGTTAGAGTTTTTCTTGCTTCATCATGTTTTCCACAAGCCAATTTTTGTAACTCGCTTTTATGAATAACAGGTAAAATAACCTCTCTACCACAAATTCTTTCTAACTCTTTTCTATTGTAATCAAAAACATAAAAATCTTCATTATTATCAACTACTAAAAAATCAGCATTATTATCAAAGGCATCAAGTAAAATTGTACATGCAACTCTATATGTAATCTCTGGATTTTTATTAAATGTATTTTTAGCTAAATCAAGTTTTAAAGAGTCAAGTTTTAGATTTTTAGCAGATAGTTTATCTATTAAATTTTGAGTTTGTGTATCGTTGTTTGAATAATAAGCCAAATTGAAATCTTTGAAATCATGTTTAATTTCATAGTTCTCTTCAAAGTTTCCAAAATCAATTATTAAAGTGTTATTGATTCTGAAATTTTGTTTCTCTAAAGTTTCTCTAAAACCTAATTCTTCTTGAATATGGTGAATTTTTTTCTCTTGTTCTAAATCAAAATTTAGAATTCTATTTTTTAAACTTGTGTAATATGAAGCACCCACTTCAGCACTCATAATTTTTTCTAAAATTGCTTTTTTCAATTTAGGATGTTTTTCTATTAATTCATAAGCCAAAATAAGAACACTATCTCCAATATAGTCAGCTTTGTAATTTACAGTATTTGAAGCATAGTAATAATTTTTTAGATTTTTATAGTTTATTTCATCTTCTTCATCGATAAAATCGGCTAAAAGTTCAAGTTTTGCTTCAAAATCTTTTTCATCAATGATTAAATCATTGTAAGCTCTTCTTATTGAAATAGGTTCAATAGTAATCTCTTTTCCGAAGTTTTCAACTAAATCTTTCAGGCTCAAAGAGGCTTTTGTATAAACACCATTTATTACTAAATCAAAATTTTCGCAATTCTCATACCCAAAAGTTGAATCAGAATTTATAGTGTTTAAAATATCTAAGATACTTTTTTCATTTGTTATTTTTAAAAAATGTTTAGTGTAATATGGTAGATAATCAGAGTTTTTATCAAATCTAAATAGAGATATTTCTAGTTTCATTTATGCACCTTTTTTGTAATTGTTAGGATTTTATTTAATTTATACTTAAAAAAAATGATAAGCTAAAAAATTTATAACTTATCATATAAAAGATGTTCTATTCCGTAAACCTTTTTACATCTGCACCAATAAGTGAAAGTTTTCCTTCAAGATTTTCATATCCTCTATCAAGATGATAAATTCTATGAATATCTGTCTCTCCATCGGCTACAAGTGCTGCTAAAACCAAAGCAGAAGAGGCTCTTAAATCTGTAGCCATAACATCTGTTCCGTTTAATGTTCCTTTTTTACCATTTATTGTTGCAATATTTCCATTTAGGTGGATATCTGCACCCAATCTTAAAAGTTCACTAACATGCATAAATCTATTTTCAAATAATCTTTCATCTATTGTACTAACACCATTTGCTTGGGTTGCCAATGCCATAAATTGTGCTTGCATATCAGTTGGGAAACCTGGATATTCAGTTGTTATAATATTTACTGGTTTAATTTCATTTGTTGGCAAAATTGTAACACTATTTTCATCTTGTAATACTTCAAAATTCATCTCTTCCAGTTTTGAAATAATTGCTTCCAAATGCTGAGGTATAACTTTGTTGATTTTTAATTTTTGGTTAGTAATTGCTGCTACACACATATAAGTTCCAGCTTCGATTCTATCAGGAATTACATCAAAATCTTTGATTTCTAAAAGCTCTTTATTTGTACCTTCAATTATGATTTTTGAAGTTCCTATTCCCTCTATTTTAACTCCAGAATTTGCCAAAACTTCACAAAGTTGAACAATTTCAGGCTCTTTTGCTGCGTTAATTATTGTAGTTGTTCCTTGAGCTAAAGCTGCAGCCATAACAATATTTTCAGTTCCACCAACTGTTACTTTGTCAAATACGATTTTTGCACCTTTTAAACCACTTGGTGCAGTCGCTTTTATGTATCCATGTAAAATTTCTATTTTTGCACCCATTTGTTCCAATGCTTTTAGGTGTAGATCAACAGGTCTTTGACCTATTGCACAACCACCTGGAAGTGAAACTTCACATTGTCCAAATCTAGCTAAAATTGGACCTAAAACCAAAATAGAAGCTCTCATAGTTCTTACGATATCATAAGTAGCTTTTGTATCATTTATAGTTGAAGTATTTATTTTTACACTGTTTTGATTTTTTTCAAAACTTCCACCAAGTTTTTTGATAAGTTTTAAAAAAGTATTTATATCCACAACATTTGGTAAATTTCCAATAGTTATCTCATTTTTTCCTAAAATTGTACAAGCAATCAAAGGTAATGCAGCATTTTTTGCCCCTGATATATCAACACTTCCTGATATATCTTTTTTCCCAACAATCTTTAAATATTCCATTATCTTCCCATCTTCTAATTTGATATATCTATATATTATCCAAATAAGCTTTAAAGTATAAAAGTATAAAATCCCGTTTTTAATAGGAAATATGATGGATTATCAAGTTAGATTAGGTATTAAATATATGCTCTTTGCCTCTTTTTTATTTGCTTTGATGGGTGCAGTTGCAAAGGAGTTAAGCTCTTCTATGAGTTCTGTTGAGGTCGCATTTTTTAGGAATATTTTTGGAGTATTTATAATTTTATTTGCTCTGTATAAAACTCCACCAAAACAAGTTGGGGGAAAACCTTGGTTGCTTTTTTTTAGAGGTTTTGCTGGATTTGTCTCTTTATTGATGTTTTTTTATATAATTTCTGTAATTCCTTTGGGAGAGGCTATGACTTTTTCTAAAACTTCTACGATTTTTACAGCTCTTTTTGCATATATTTTTCTAAAAGAGAGCCTTGATTTCAAAGGTTGGTTAGGAATTTTTGTAGGTTTTTTTGGAATTGTTTTAATAACAAAATTTGATGGAACAACTCTTGATAAAAGCGATTATTTAGGAATTTTATGCGGAGTAGGGGCTGCGTTGGCTTATACTTCTGTTCGAGAACTTAGAAAATATTATGATACACGGATAATAGTTTTATCTTTTATGGGAATTGGAACTATTGGTCCTGCTATTTTATTGATAATTGGAGAGTTTTATACAAACCCAAATTTGGACTTTTTGATAGCAACATTTATAATGCCAAAAAATAGTGATTGGATTTATATAATTTTATTGGGTATATTTGCCACAATGGCTCAACTTTATATGACAAAAGCTTACTCCTTTGCAAAAGCTGGAGTAGTTGGAACAATATCTTATAGTAATATAGTTTTTTCTATTGTAATAGGTCTTTTAATGGGAGATAGTTTCCCTGAAATGATAGTTGTTTTTGGTATAATCTTGATTGTTATTAGCGGATTTTTAGTTTCAAGTAAAAAGGAATAGAATATGGAATTTTCAGGTTTAGAAGTAGGTATTTTTATATTTGTTGTAGTGATGGTGGCGTGGTATATCCACGATAAGTATGTTCAAAGGGAACATCAGTTATTAGTAAATTATCCCATAATTGGAAGACTTAGATTTTTATTAGAAGAAGTAAGAGAGCCTTTTAGACAATATTTTGGTGATGAAAAATTTTATGAATCAAAAGATAAGCTAGATTGGGTTTATAAAGCTTCAAAGGATTTACCAAATTATGCTTCTTTTTCTCCCGCTCAACCTGTTTCTGTTCCAAAATTTATGATTAAACACTCAAATATAGTTTTAAATGATGATGAAGTTGAAGATAATTTTGAAGTAACTTTTGGAGAAAACAGAAAAATCCCATTTGTATCAAAAAGTATAATTGCAAGGTCCGCTATGAGTGATGGTTCTATCTCTCCTGAGGGTACTAGAGCTTTTGTAAAAGGGGCTTTCTATGGACATTTTCCAATTAATTCAGGGGAAGGTGGAGTAACATCAAACTTTTTTGTAACCCATGAAAATTATAAAAGTGAATATATGACTATTGTTGAAGGAAATAGTTTTCAAAGGGGTATAAAAAAGTTTTTTGATATATTTTTTAATGGAGCTGTTTCTGCTGATGTTTATAGAAAATTGGTTTTTGGAAGAGATTTAGAAGCTGAAACATATATGCTTGATTTGAAAAAAAAGGTTTTTTATAGACCAAATTGGGAAGCACCCCTTGAAGCTTTCCCAAAAGTTGTTCCTGAAGATATGCCAGATATTATTTTTCAAATAAGTTCGGGATTATATGGAGCAAGGGATAAAAGTGGTAATTTTGATCCTCTTAGATATCAAAAAGTTATGAAATTTTGTCAAATGACAGAGATAAAAATAGCTCAAGGTGCAAAACAAACAGGTGGAAAATTAACAGGCTCTAAAGTAACACCTGCAATAGCTTATTATAGAAATGTTGAAGCTTATAAGGATGTTTTCTCTCCAAATAGATTTCCTTTTGCAAATAGTATAGAAGAACTTTTTGATTTTATAGGAGAGTTACAAAAATTATCAGAAAAACCTGTTGGAGTTAAAATAGTAATTTCAAGTAAAGATAATATTGAACCATATGCTAAAGAGATAAAAAGAAGAGTCGATTTAGGTCTTGATTCTTATCCTGATTATATAGCACTTGATTCGGGAAGTGGTGGAAGTGCCACTGCTCCACTTGAAATGATGGAAAGAGTAGGATTAAGTACACAAGATTCAGTTTACTTGGTGGATAAAATTTTAAAAGAGTATGGTATTAGAGATAAGGTAAAAATAAGTGCAAGTGGAAAAATACTGACTCCTGATGATATGCTTATAGTTTTGGCTTTAGGTGCTGATTTTATACAACTTGCAAGGGGATTTATGATGAGTGCTGGATGTATTCGAGCTAGATACTGTTCTGGAACAACAGGACATGATTGCCCAGTTGGATTAGCAACTCAAAATAAATCAAAAAGAACAAAATATTTTGTTCACAAACAATCTGTAAAAGTGAAAAACTATCACAAGAATCTTTTAAAAAGTTTAAAGGGATTATTGGCAATAATGGGAATTAAGAACATAAAAGATTTAGATAAAGATAGATTGTTATTTGTAGATAAAAACTTAAAAATCCACGAAGATATAGATTCTGTTTTTGACAAAATTTTAAATTTAAAAAATTAGGAGAGTAGATGAATTTAGATAAGGTAATTTCGGGGTTTTTTATTATTTTGGCTATGACGCTAAATTTTGGATTTTTTTATGGAGAGATGCACTCTGTAATGAGTCATAGTAAATACGAACTTTTTGCTGCGATTGTTGTAAATCTAATAGCAACAATTTTAAAACTTGGGGATAAAACACAGTTAGGTTCAGTTTTATTGGCTACTTCTTTAGTGGCAGATATTCAGTTAATTGCAGCAGCAACACTTTGGACAGTAGCTTCTTATGCTTTTGTTATGGATGCAGGAGTTATGGGAACAATAGTTTCTTTATCAGGTGGTGCATTATTAGCAAACTTAACTTCAGTTGCATTGTATGTTGGTGATACTTTAAAATCTAAAAGATAGGCACTCTTTTGAAAAATAGTTCTTTATATATAATTTTACAAAAAATGCGAAAGCCTTTTTTGGTAATTATAGTAACTTATGTAATCTCTATTATAGGTTTTTTACTTATTGAAGGAAGAGATGGAAATGGTAATATTTATCATATGTCCATTTTTGATGCTTTTTATTTTGTCTCTTATACTGCAACAACTATTGGATTTGGTGAAATTCCCTATGCTTTTACCTATCCTCAAAGAATTTGGGTTAGTGTAACTACATATTTGAGTGTTTTAGGATGGTTTTATAGTATTGGAACATTGGTATCTTTGCTTCAAGATAAACTTTTTTTACAAGAGATAGAGAGGGCAAAATTTTTAAAACAGATAAAAAACTTGGATGAGAAATTTATTTTGATTTTGGGATACAATCAAATCACTAAAAAAATCATTTTAAAAGCAATAGAACAAGGAATTAGAGCTGTTGTTATAGAAAAAGATAGTTTAAAAATAGAAAAATTAATGCTTGAAAATTTCACTCCAACTGTTCCTGCTCTAAATAGTGATAATTATTCTGTTAGAGTTTTGGAAATGGCAGGGCTAAAAAAAAGAAATTGCAAAGCAATAGTTTCATTATTTGATGATGATGCTTTAAATTTGAAAATTACTCTTATTGCAAAAACATTAAATAAAAATACAAAAATAGCTGTTAAATCAACTACGACAAATCAAACAGAAAATCTTGTTGATTTAGATGCAGATATTATTGTCAATCCATTTTCTATAATTTCTTCTGAGATAAATATAGCTTTGACTGCACCAAATATTTTTAAACTTGAAAAATGGTTGTATAAAATAGATGACTTAACTGCACCTTTACGTATTTTTCCAAAAGGTTTATATATTATTTGTGGTTATGGAAGAATGGGGCAGAAAATTTTTGAAAAGCTTGATAAAAATAATATAGAAGTAAAATTTATAGAAATAAATCCAGAAAGAAGTAAACAACTCTCTAAAGATGAAAAAAATCATGTTGTTTTCGGAGATGCTGATGATAGGGATTTTTTAATTCAAGTTGGAATTATGGAAGCTGTGGCAATAGTTGCAGTTACAAATGACGATACTACAAATTTATCAATTTTAGCAACGGCAAAAAAACTTAATCCAGAAATTAGAACAATGGCTAGAGAAAATGATTTAGCAGATGATTTTTTATTTAAAAGTGCAAATGTAAATCATATTTTTACACCCTCAAGAATTTTGGTAAATAAAGTAACAAATGCTCTATTTAATCCATTATGTGACAAATTTATAAAACTTATAATAAAAAAAGATAATGACTGGGCGAGTAAATTGGTTGTGGATTTAATGAAAGATATAGATAAAAATCCTTTGATTATAGAGCTTGAAATAAACAAAGATGAAGCACCTCAAATTTATAAATATTTAGAATCAAAAAATAGTCTTAATCTCAAAATTTTATCTACTTCTTTACATAACAAAGAACAAACCAACAATTTAATTCCACTTTTACTTCAACGAGAAAATGATATAATCTTACTTCCTTCATTGGAAAATGATTTAAAAATGGGTGATAAAATATTAATAGCTTGTGATGAACATGCTAAAAATGATATGGAATATATTTGTCAAAATATGTATGAATTTTATTATGCCTTAACAGGTAAAGAGAAAAAGACAATTTTTAAAGGAATTAAATGAAAATATTAACAGGACCTTGTGTTTTAGAAGATAGAGATACTGTAATGAGAATAGCTGAAAAGCTAAAACCACTTAGTGAAGATAAAAGAGTAGATTTTTATTTTAAAGCTAGTTTTGATAAAGCAAATAGAACTAGTATAACTTCATTTAGAGGACCTGGACTTGATGAAGGATTAAAACTTTTTCAAGAAATAAAAGAGCAATTTGGTTATAGGGTTGTAACAGATATTCACGAATCATATCAAGCACAACCAGCTGGAGAAGTTATAGATATTTTACAAATTCCAGCTTTTTTATGTAGACAAACAGATTTATTAGTTGCTGCTGCAAAAACACCTGCAAAAATAAATATCAAAAAAGGACAATTTTTAGCAGCAGATGCTATGAAACATCCAGTTGAAAAGATACTAAATACAAGAGGTATTTTTGATGTAAATTATGAAACCGCTGAAAAAGCTGGTGTTTGGTTATGTGAAAGAGGAAATACATTTGGATATGGTGCTTTGGTTGTTGATATGAGAAATCTAATTTTATTAAAACAATACGCACCTGTAATATTTGATGCAACACACTCTGTACAAATTCCTAGCACTGGTGGAACAACAGGTGGAAATTCAGCATTTGTTCCATATATGGCAAAAGCTGCAGCTGCCGTTGGAGTTGATGGGTTCTTTTTTGAAACACATATTGATCCAAGTGTTGCAAAAAGTGATGGTCCAAATATGCTAAAAGTAGATGATATGTATAAACTTGTAAGTGATATTTTTGCTATACAAGACGCTTTAGGCTATAATTAAGACATCTTAAAATATAAAAAACAATTTTGGAGTAATTAAATGAGAGTTATTGAGGGTAAATTAAGATTAAAAGGTGATGAAAAAATCGCTGTTATAAATGGAAGATTTAATCATATCATTACAGATAGATTAGTTGAAGGAGCAAAAGATGCTTTTATTAGACATGGTGGAAATGAAGAGAATTTAGAGCTTATTTTGGTTCCTGGTGCTTTTGAAATACCTTTTGCTTTAGAAAAAGCTTTAAGTAGTGGAAAATATGATGCGGTATGTTGTGTAGGAGCTATTATTAGAGGGGCAACTCCACATTTTGATTATATTGCTGCAGAAGCTACAAAAGGAATAGCAACCGTTGGTTTAAAATATGGAAAGCCTGTTTCAAATGGTGTTTTAACAACAGAATCAATAGAACAAGCCATTGAGAGAGCTGGTTCAAAAGTTGGAAACAAAGGTGCAGAAGCTATGGTAACTGTTATTGAAATGTTAGATTTATATAGTGAAATGGGGAAATAATTTTGGCAACTAGAACACAAGCTAGAGAGTCTGTAATTGGTTTATTGTATGCCTATGATTTGGGTAATGATGGTATTATGAAATTTTTTGATGAGATTTTAGAAGAGAAAAAAATAAGAAATAAACAAAAAGATTTTGCTTTAGAGTTATTTGAAGGAACTATTGCAAATCTTGAAGTTATTGATAATCATATAATTTCCCATTTAACTCAAGGTACTTTAGCAGATATTGGTTCTGTTGAAAAATCTATTTTAAGACTTGCAATTTTTGAAATTTTGTTTGAGAGTTTACCAAAAGCTGTTGTAATAAATGAAGCTATTGAATTATCAAAAAAATTGGCAAGTGATGGTGCTCCAAAGTTTATAAATGGATTACTTGATAAAGTTTCAAAAAATTAAAAAGGGCTTTTTATGAAATTATGTGTATCTTTAGATTTATCAACAGCTCAAGAAAACCTTAAAATTGTAAATGAAATAAAAGATTTTGATGTTTGGTTAAAAGTTGGTTTTAGAAGTTATATACGAGATGGTAAAAAGTTTTTAGAAGATATTAAAGCCATAAATCCAAATTTTAAAATATTTTTGGATTTAAAACTTTATGATATTCCAAATACAATGGCAGATGCTGCTGAAGAGATTGCAAACTTTGGACTTGTAGATATGTTTAATGTTCATGCAAGTTCTGGTATTGAAGCTATGAAAACTGTAATGGATAGAATAAAAGATATTCCAAATAAACCTTTAGTTTTAGCTGTAACTGCACTTACTTCTTTTGATAATGACTCTTTTAAAGCAATTTATAATGAGGATATAAACTCAAAAGCAACACAATTTGCTAAGGATGCTTATAATTCTGGAATTGATGGAGTTGTTTGTTCTGCTTATGAGAGTTTAGAAATCAAAAACAATACTTCAAAAGAGTTTATTACTCTTTGTCCAGGTATTAGACCTTTTGGTGAAGATAGTGGTGACCAAAAGAGAGTTGCAAATATAGATTTTTCAAAAGAGAACTTTGTTAATTTTATTGTTGTAGGAAGACCTATATATAAAGATGAGAATCCAAAAGAAATTGTAAAAAAAATCTTAGAAACTATATAATTAAGAGTTATTTAAGTACAAGGGTATTATAATCTCAGTCCTGATTTTGTAATACTCAAAACATACGGACAAATGGGTGAGCTGGCTGAAACCACCTCCCTGCTAAGGAGACGTACTGGCAACGGTACCGAGGGTTCGAATCCCTCTTTGTCCGCCACTTTTTTAAAAAATCCAAAAATTAAATTTCTTTTTCAAATTATTTAATAGATTTTATCGATTTTATTTTTTTGTGAAAATATTTTATAATTTAATATGATTTTAAGATATAGTTCTGTATTATTTCAGTCCATTAAATGTGAGACCAAAATCAATCATTTAATATCGCAAGTGGGTGATTAGCTCAGTTGGTTAGAGCACTCGGCTCATAACCGAGTGGTCGAAGGTTCGAGTCCTTCATGACCCACCATGCGGGAGTAGCTCAGTTGGCTAGAGCTTCTGCCTTCCAAGCAGATTGTCG
>JBBITK010000022.1:0-9363 GCA_037440805.1 Arcobacter sp.
TGTATTTTAGAAAATAAATCATATAAAATAAGATTATTTTATGTAATTTTATTTTGGCTTATTCAAGGAATATTTGGTTTTATGCTTTATCCAATATTTGGTTTATTTGTATTTGGTAGTATTTTAGAATATTTTAATGATTCGGTTATATTTGCAACTATTATCACTTTGAGTTCATTATATATTTTAGTTTATATAATACTTTTTATTTTTGCTTATTTTTCTCCTTTAGTAGAAGTAAAAGAAAATATAGATGAAAAAAGACAAAAGGAGAATAGTTGAAAGTTACCTTCCGAAACTTAAACCACCTCAGTTTTTTCGGTAGTGTAAAAATAACTGTGTAAATTCAAAAATATTCTTTGCATTTATTGGTGGTTTATCTAATTTTTTCAAATCTAGATTAGAGCAAGAAAGTGAGTATATTTATGTATCAAAATTAACTGTAAATACAGTTTTAGATATTTTAGTTGATGGGGATAAAAGATTAACTATTGCAAATGAACTCTTTATAAAACCTTATTTAACATATGTAGCAGATAATATTTTAAAGGAGAATCTTGAAAAAAGAAACAAATAAGAACTTAGGAAAAAAAGCAATTATAGGTGTAGTTTTAATGTTTTTAAGTTTAATTTTAATGATTGATTTAAACGATCCAATTAACTATTATCTAGGCGATTTTACTATAATAATTTCTATTTTTTTAGGGATATATGGGATGTATCTTCTATTTCCATATGTAAGAAATTTAGATGAATATAATAATAGATATTAATTGTTGGGAAAAATAAAAATGATTAACAATAAACAAAAAGCAATAATTGGAGTGATTATACTATTTGTAAGTGCATATTTTATATTTAAATATGATGCTGAACTTGAAGAGAATGTTAAAAATGGTTTAATGATGTTCTCAGCTATTGTTTCAATATTTTTTATAAATCCTTATATTCTTGAAATTTTTAATTATAAAAATAGTGAAGATTTAGAGTTAAAAAGAGAGTTTATAACCAAAAAGCGAGTAATTTTAATTTTAGGTTATATAATAGGTTTTTTAGGATTGTATTTTAAAATAAATGAGATAAATTATTTTTTATTTATGGATATGATATTTGTGTTTTTAGGTGCAGGATTAATTTTTTATGCTCAAAAGAATATGAAAGAATAATTTCTAAATATCAAAAACATAATAGAAAAAAATTATACCCAAAGAGTAAAAGGCACAAAAACGGTTTTTATTGAAAAAGATGTAAAGGAAAAATATCTACAAAATTTGTTTCAACAAATAGGGAAAGATTATAGGCTAGATGTACAAAAAAGTTATCATTTAAAATCAACTTCTATAAAACAACAATCAAACACAATAGAGATAATAGCATCAAATGGAATAAGCTTAAAATGTGGAGGGAATGCATTAACAGTAGATGGAAGTGGAATACATCTTCACGCTGGATTGGTAGATACAACATCAGGCAATAGTGGAGTAAATGCACAAAATGTAATAAAACCAGAAATACCAAAACCATTGTATGAGAAAATCAGAGTAGTTTCAGTAAAAGCAAATATTGTAAAACAAAATTCAATAGAGGATATGCTGATATTTACAGCAACAGTTGAGAAGTATCAAAATGACACTTGGAGTGTAAGTAGTGATTTAAATGAAACACAACTATCTCAAATGCAATGGTATTTTATAAAAAACAATGATGAGAATGATAAAGATATAAATATAGATAGAATAATAAATGACACTATCACAAAAAATGGTTTAACCTTAAGCGTGAAATTACAAAGTGATAATATAGATAAATACGCACATATTCATTGTTTTGTAATAGATAGTGAAAAAGAGGGATATGCACAAGTAGAATTAAAAAGAGATGTTCAAGTGATTAATATAGAAACAAAATATATTTCCCAAGAAGAGGGACAATGTACAGCAATTTTGAATATAGATGAACCAAGAGCAGATGAGATAGCCCAAATTAGATGGAAAGTAGAAGATAAGGATGTTTTAAAATACAATGGAAAAGAGAAGATTATTCATAATCTAAAAAATGAAAAAGTAAATGAGATAAATTTTAAAGCTTATATAGATGGGAAAATAGAGAAAAAGAAATTTTTTCTGATAATGATAAAAATATTTTTGATGATAGTGTAAATCCATTTTCATTTGAAGAAATTGAGCAATTGTTATTAAAAATTGATGGTTATTTAAAGAATTTTATTGGAATTATTTCAAGAACAGGAATGAGACCATGAGAATTAACTGGACTTAGGTGGAATGATGTAGATTTTGATAATGAAATTATTAAAGTAAGAAGAACTAGAATTCATGGTAAAAATGGTCCTCCAAAGAAAAAAGCATCTGTAAGAGATATTGAGATGCTTTTTGGTGTAAAAGATTTTTTTCAAGCTCAATTTGAATTAACTGGTAATAATTCAAAAGGTGATGTCTTTTTAAATAGTTCAAATAAACCATTTTTTAGTCATGATGTTATCGCCAAACAGTTTAAATCATTATTAGACAAGGATGATAAAAGATATCTTTATCAACTTAGACATTCCTTTGCAACAATAATGATTAGAGAGGGTGAAGACATTTTATGGGTTAGTAGTATGCTTGGACACAAAAGTTCAGATATAACATTAAAGGCATATGCTAAAGTTTATAAGATTTCTCACAATAAAAATGAAAGAAAGCAAAGAGCTTTATTTCTAAACAAAGGGCACAGTAAGGGCACAGTTGAAAAACTCTGTTCATAAGATGCCTAAAAAAGGGGAGTTCAGGTGCAAATAAGAGTCTATTACGAAAATAATCTTTTAAAGCCATAATCTCTAAAAACCCTTAAATAAAGGGCTTTTCCACAAACTCTTATTTTTAAAAATCAAAATCTTTACATAAAAATAGGCACGATTTTAGACTCCATTTACAACAAAAATTTCTGATTTTTTCTTTTATGTTTTTTGGCTTATCTTTGTCTATCTTTTTTATCACCTTGTTTATATTTCCCATAAAATAGAATTATCCTAGTTATCTGACTTATATTAATAAATTTTGATAATGAAATCCAGAAAAACATATACTTTTTCTAGAAAAATATTTTCTAGAAATAGCTATTTTATCCCATAAAATAAGCTTCTGTTTACTATTTATTTTTTAGAGGGGGTATTTAATTTTCCAAAATATGAATACCTATAAAGATATTTATAAAAAGGAAGAAAACAATGAACGATATAAACCCAAGTACAGGCTTACCGATGTCAGGTGGCGGAATAGATGTAGGAGGTACACCTTATGGTAGTAGCTCAGATGATTTTGATAATGGAGCAAGTGAATCAAGCTATGATGGTTTCAATAATATTGCTAACTACTGGAGCTGGAAAGTTGATGCAGTGTTAATGCTAACTGCAATTGGTGTCAATGCTTGTTTTTGGATAGATTAAACATATTGACATTTTTAAATATTTTCAGTAAAATTAATTAAATTTATTGAAACTAAAAAGGAGCAAAAGATGACCAAACCAATCACACAAAGAGTAAAATCAAAAATATCTTCATTGTCTGACGGTGTTGCTTTTGCTTCAAATAGTTTTCATTTTGTAAATGCCAACAAAAACAGTATAGAAAAAGAGCTTTCAAATTTAACGGCTCAAGGGATAATTAGAAGATTTAGAAGAGGAATTTACTATAAACCTCAAAAAAGCACTCTCTTTGGTGAAGTATTGCCAAGTCCAAGTTCTATCGCAAAGGCAATTGCAAAATTAAGTGATGCACATATAGTGCCAGATGGTTCTATGGCTTTGCATATGTTAGGTCTATCTGATCAAGTTCCCATGAAATATGTCTATCTTAACGATAAACTCCACAAAAGCGAGTTTGTAGGGAAAACTGAGATCGTATTTAAAAGAATTAATTCTAAAAAACTTATAGCCAGTGATAAAAAAGCAGGTCTTATTTTAAGTGCGATGGAATATCTGGGAAATGATGCTTTTAATGATCAAGAACTTATCTCTGATTTTGCAAAAAGATTAGATAGTGAAGATATAAAAGATTTACAAAATGGTTCAAAAGGGTATCCTCTATGGGTGCAACAAAAAGTACAAGAGGTGATAAATGAAATACATTAAAGAGTTGTTATCTTTACCACTTGATGAACAAAGAGCAGCACTATCGTATGTTGCAACACAAAAAGGATTGCCTCAAGTTGTGGTAGAAAAAGATTTGTGGGTAACGGTACTACTTCATATTTTATTTGGAAGAAATGGCTCAAGTGGGATTTTATTTAAAGGTGGAACATCGTTATCAAAAGGATTTAATCTTATCGATAGATTTTCAGAAGATATAGATGTGACATATTGCATTGATACACTTAAAAAGCAATATGGAGAGTTTGAAAATCCTTGGGATTACTTCAATGAAGAGTCTAAGTGGTCAAATAAAAAACTAGAAAAAGAGTTAGCAAATTTAAAAAACATTGGTCAAAAATATACTGATGAAGTTTTGCTACCAATGGTGCAAAATGAACTTCAAAAACTTACAGATTTGAAATTTGAAGTAGTCTCACAAGATGAGATGACTTTGTATATCCACTATCCGCAATTGCTAGAGCAAAGTGAATATGGAGGAAGTTATGTCAAACCTGTAGTAAAAATAGAAGCAGGAGTAAGGTCTGCTAGAGTTCCAACTATCAAAAAACACATCGATAGCTTTTTTGAACAAGTTTTAGAAAAAAGTGAGCCTATAGAGGTTGAGATACTAAGACCTGATAGAACATTTTGGGAAAAAGCTACAATACTGCATGCTGAAAACTCAAGAAATGAACCAACAAGAATAGAAAAACGAAATCATATGAGCAGACACATTTATGACCTAGTAAAACTATACCATAGTGAATATGGACAAATGGCGATAAATGATTTAAAGCTTTTATCTGATGTGGTAAGACACAAATCAACATTTTATAAAGACAACAAAGCTGACTATGAAAATGCAACACCATCAAATATCAAGATAGTTCCAACAGCAGAGCTAAATGATAGTTTCAAAACAGATTATGAAGATATGGCAAAAAGTATGATAGTTGGCAATGCTCCTAGTTATGAGGAGTTGATTGAGGTTTTGGAGAATGTACAAAATTATTTAAGGAGATTTATTAAAGATGATAATATCTAAAAATTTAAATTATTACGAAGAAAATGCAAACTCTTTAATAAACCGTTATGAATCAGCAGATGTAAGTGAAGTTCAACAGCTTTTACTTCAAACTTTTGAAAAGAATTTAAATCTTTTAGAAATTGGTTGCGGTTCTGGTCGTGATGCTTCATTTATGACTAAAAATGACTTTGATGTAACAGCGATTGATGGTTCAAAAAATATGATAGATGAAGCCAAAAAAATCCACCCTGAATTATCTAATAATCTTTTTCACAAAACTTTACCAAATGATTTAACATTTAACCAAACATTTGATGGTATATATTCAATTGCTACACTCATGCACTTATCAAAAAATGACCTTGAAAAAACTATCTCAAAAATTTATGATTTATTAAATCAAAATGGAAAATTTTTAATGTCAGTATCATTATTTAGAGATGATATTAATGAAAATGGCTTTGATGATAAGGGAAGATATTTTTTAGTATTGAGTTTTAAAGAGTGGATAAATTTGCTTGAAAATATCGGTTTTAAAATACTTGATACTAAAACTAATAGGGATGGACTTGGCAGAGGTGGTATCGAATGGCTAACTTTGGTGGCTCAAAAATAATATGAATTTAGAAATACTTAAAATAAATATTCTAAATTTTTTAAAAGGTAAATTTGTAATTAGTAAAGAACTTATAAGAGGTTTTTTATTAACCGATTCAAATAATAATGCTATCATGATTGACTATCAAATTTGCGATAAAACTAATCCTTTTAAATACAATGAATACACAAAAGAACAAAACTCTTTAATGTTCAAATATTATTCATGTTATAGATTTTTGATAGATGATGAAAAAGATTTTGAAGAGTTTAAATCAATTTACTCACATATTCAAAATAATGACTTTAACGAGGATGATATAAAACAAAGTGGAGCAAATAGAGAGTTAAAAGAGATTGACCCAACACTGCCAGAAGCTTATTTTGAACAAGCTTTTATTGATTGTTATGGAAGAGAATCTTTATCCAAAATTAGAAGAGAGTTTCCAATTATCGATTTTGAAGGGCAAACAAGATGGGTTGACTATCTTATCAAACACAAAAATTATACTATTGCCATTGAAAAAAATGGTGAAACTTATCATCATCCAATTATCACTGGAAAAACAAAATATAAATCTCAACTCCACAAACAAAACTCTTTAGTAGCTTACGGATTTAAAGTTTTTCGTTGGTCTTTAGAGGGTATGAAAACTACCGATAATTTTTACGATGAAGTAAAAAAATATATTGGTAATCTTGAAGATTTACAAGATTTACAAAAGCTTTCAGTTACAAGAGAAATAACACTTTTAAACCATCAGATTGATTCACTTAAAGAACTTGAACAAAGAAGAGAAAACGGAGAAAAAAACTTTTTAGTTGTTCTTCCAACAGGTACGGGTAAAACTGAAATTTTAATTGCTGATTTAATAGAACAATATAAAAAAGACCACAATTTAAAAGTTTTGATTTTAGTTCCTACAAAACAATTAAAAATAGACACTATCAAAAAAGTAAATTATAGATTTGAAAATGAATTACATGTAAAAGTTTTAATTGCAGAAGAGAGAAACTCTCAAATTTTAATACAAACCTATTCGTGGATGAGTAGATACTATCAGAATTTTAATAGTTTAGATTTTGATTATATTGCAGTTGATGAAGCTCATCATGCAGTTGCCCCAACTTTGCAAAAAGTAATACAGTATTTTAATCCTCGAATGCTTTTAGGTTTAACAGCGACTGATAAAAGACTTGATGAAAAAAGTTTAGCTGAGATATTTGGTAAGTATGAATCAAGCCTTACATTGGTTGAAGCTGTCAAACAAGATATTTTAGCTCCAATAAAAGCTTTTAGAGTTAAAAGTAATATTGATTTATCAGAAGTTCGATTTAATGGGAAAGACTACTACTCAACTGATTTACAAAAAACAGTAATTGCACCATCAAGAGACCAACTTATAGTTGATATTTTGAAAAAATATTTTGTTGATAAAACAATGCCTTTTAAATCAGGATTAATTTTTTGTGTTTCAGTTGCACATGCCAAAAAAGTAGCAAAACTTTTACAAGATAATGAAATCTCTTGTAAAGCTGTAAGTGGAAATGATAATAATTCACAAAAATATATTGAAGAGTATCAAAATGGGAAAATTCAATTTTTAACAACTTGTTCCCTTCTAAATGAGGGATGGGATTCGCCTAGAACTTCTATAATTGTAATGGCAAGACCAACGATGTCAAAAGTTTTATACACTCAACAAATTGGAAGAGGAACAAGAAAATATAAAGACAAAGAAGCACTTTATGTTATTGATATTGTTGATAACTATGGTGGAGCAGGAACTTTTAAAAATACTCCTTGGTCAATTCATGCCCTTTTAGGAATATCAGAATACAAACCTTGGGCAGATATGCTAAATCCAAATAAACTATCACATGAAGAGATTTTACTTGATGGACTTTATGAACAAGAACGAAAACTTGAATATATTGATATTTTTACTTTTGAAGAAAAATATGCAGATTATTTAAGTGACGAACAATTAGCAAGAGAGCTTTATATTTCAACTGGAACATTAAGAGCTTGGGTTAAAAAAGATGAAGTTATTCCAGATGTACAAATTCCAATTGGAAAACAATTTTTAAATTATTATGAACCTTCAAAAGTAGAAGTGATTAGAATAAGTAAAAATCTAAAAGTTCATAATGATGAAACAATTTATGAAGATTTTTTTGAGTTTATCGATGAGGGAACTTATTCACTATCTTATAAAATGATTTTTATCTTATCATTTTTTCAAACGATTGACCATAATGGAGAATCAAGCTTAGATGATTTAGTTACTGAATTTAAAAAGTTTTATCAATACAGATTAGATAATAACTTGAAAATGGATAGGAATACAAGCCCTTTTGAGCATCAAGATTTTATAAATGACCATTCAAAAGTTAAGCAAAATATTTTGGCAAATCCATTTGAAAAGTTTGAGCGAAAACGATTTATGTATCATTGTAAAGACCTAAATAATATCGCTTTTTCAAATAATTTATGGAATCAAATAAATAACCAAGATGATATTCAAAAAATCAAAATGAAGTTTTTCGATGATTTAGTGAAGTATTATCAAGAGTTGGATTCTTTTGATGTTGAGTTTTGGAGACAATATTGGAAAGTTTAAAATTTATGAATGATAAGCTTTAAACTCAAAAATTGAAAGATATTGTTTTGCTTCTTCAAGGGAAATGGAATCAACTAATTTTTTAAGTTCATTATCTCTTGGTACTTTAAAAGAATTTTTATACATACAAATATATCCCCTGCATAACGGGATATTGTTTGATTTTATTTCTTCAAAAGTATAAGATTTATCTATTTTTTGATGACATGGGAAAGGTTTTTCCTGTTGCCACATTTCTATAATTTCTTCAAGGTATGAGGAATTATCGGCTTGACCTAAATAACCTTTTAATGCTTGTTTATGAAATGGACATTCATTACAAACTTTTTCACAAATTTTATATGACATTTTGTACTCTTTTGCATGAAGGATTATTTACAACATGAAATAACTGTTTTTGACTTCTTAAATTAAAAGCTGATATAGCAGAAGATAAAATAGGAAACCATTTGGATGAGTTTTCAAAACATTGTATAAACTCTATATTAAAATTCTTTGCTTCATCTGACCATTGTGTTAATAAATGCTGATAAGGTACCACTACTAAAACACATAATTCATTTTGTTCTTTTAATAAATTCACAATTGAACTAAAAGCTGTTATTGTTTTTCCACTTCCTGTTGCCATACATAGCAAACCTTTATAATCATTTTTAACCCAATTTTTGTAGGCTTCTTTTTGATAATCCCTTAAGATAATAGAATTAGGGATATTAGGATACTTCTTTTTTGTTTCAATTTGATTTTTGATTGGTATAGCATCATAAGGTCTCTCATGTGTTTTAAATTTTATTAATTTATTTTTTGAAAGCTCATCTAGTTCATAAATTAACAAATTTTTATCTTCACCATTCCAAATTTTATTAAATCTATCCAATGTTTCTTTTGCTAAAACCTTGCTCGTTTCATCGCCCCAAGATTTGAAAACAGAAATAGATTCATAGTTCCTATATGCTTTTATACTGTCATTTTGAGAACCATTAAAA
>JBBITK010000022.1:9567-23759 GCA_037440805.1 Arcobacter sp.
TAAATTGACCACTAAGAGCTATTAAATCAGATTTATCTAAATTTGGGCTAGTAATAAATTTTATCTCTGAATTTTCCTTTATGAATCTTGCTAATCCATAAGAATTCTCTTTTAACCAACCAGATGTGAAATATCCAACACCTCTATAATATTTGATGGAATTAGAAAATGTTTGATTATAAAAATCATTTGATATATTGTCATCAGATGTATTGTAGGTTACTTTAAAATCACAATGTTTTAACATTTACTTTCCATAATAATTGATTTTCGTAATCTTAACATATATAAATCACCCAACTTCATCACTCAAATCTTTTGAAGTAAGTCTCAAGGTTGTTTTTAAGCTCAATTTTTAGCTCATCTGGAGTGATTATTCCAATATGTGGTATGTATCTTTGTATCGTAGGAATTATTTCCATCAAATCTGTTATTATGATTTCAAGTTCAAGTGAACCGTCATCATATTTTTTGATTACTCTTTGAGTTGGATTAAGAGGTTTTCGTAAGAAATACCTTGAAACTGTAGCATCTATAAACAACTCTACTGTAATTGGTTCATTTTCAGGTTTATAGTAAGCTGTAATAGCATTATCAAAAGTTTTTACTATCTCTTTATCAAATTTATAGTTTGCATTTAATACTTCAATTTTTTTGATAGTATTAAGATGAAATGTTTTTATTTTTTTATCTTGAGGTTCAAAAACTATTAAGTACCAATACCCTTCAAGATTTAAAATTTTAAGAGGATAAACTTCTCTATCTTTTTTATTGTAAGCACATTGAATGATACTTCTTGACTCAATTGCATTTTTTATTTGAATGATTTCATCTTTGAAGTTATCTATTTTTTCTACTGATGATTTTTGATAAAGTCTATTTGATAACTCATCTTCAAACTTCTCAAATAAAACATCAACTTTGAGTGATAAATCCTCATCACTATATTTGTCTTTTGATTTGTTTTTAAGTATTGCAATAACAGCTAATTCATCTGCACTAAAAAGTGTTTTTGTAAGAAAGTTGTTTTTGGCTTTATATGTTTTTGAAGAATAATCATAAAATATTTTACCATCATTAAATAGTGGAAGCAGGTACTCTTTGAAATCTGTTTGAATGATTTTTTTTGTAACATTAAATCGTTCAACTAAGCTTGGAGTAGAGAGCTCTTGACCTTTACTTAACAATACTAAAGCTGATGATAATCGATTAATTCTGTTATTAAAATTCATTTTAATAGTATAGTAGAACTATTTTAATGAATTACTTAGTTATGTATCAAATGTGATTTTATATCAAATAAAAATAATAAAAATTAACCAAAAGTATCAAAAGGTTTGACAGCCCCTCAAGTTACCCTCCAAGTCACCCCTCAAGTTAAGACAAAGTTCTAATAAAAATTATTTTGAATGAAAAAAATATTAAATTGATGAGGGACTATGTTGGGACTAAGTTTATAAGTCACAACAAATAATACAGATTTGCTAGTAGCTAATTTTATTTTCAGCCCTCAAGAACTAGCAGAGTCGCTCCCGTCTTAGGGCTTGATATTCAAGAGAAATTTTACCAAAATTTAGCTCAAATATCACTGTTTTAGCAAAAAAATTACTTCAATCTTTTCTCTAAAAATTCTAACATTTCAGCCTCTGATACCATTTTGATAGGCTCTTTTTTATCAAGAACTCTTTCTTTTATGATTTTGGCAATTTCCAAATATTCCTGGATTTCATCTTCTTTGGTTACTCTAATGCCAATCGAAACGCCATAATCTTCTGGCTTAATCTGAAAATACGATGCTATTTTTTGATACATTAGCTCATTTACTTCACTTAAAATCCCTTCGCTTTGTTCATCTATGATGTTATCTTTGATGTCATAGGCAAATAGGAGATTGTTTTCTTCATCTAATTTTATAGCCGTTAAATACTCTTTAATAATAAGTGGTTGCATTGTGTTTTCCTTTGTAATGGTTTATTTTTTTAGTGTCCGAGATAGTGTTCAGTGATACTTGCCCTATAGTGTTTCATCTCCCAGCTCACCCCTTGTAAGGCTTGTTCATAGGTGTAATTATGATTTTGATACTCTCTCACACGGTTTTGTGCAAAAGTCCATCTAAATCCATGTGAACCATGATGAGAAATGTTGAGCTTTTGACAAGTGGTTTTGATATCATCGATATACTCTTGATAGGAGATTTTAAAATATGAAGTATCATTTTGTAAAAAGAAGTTTTGTAAAGTCTCATAGGTTTTTATTGAAACAAACACATCGCCAACTTTTCCACCTTTTTCTTTGGTTTCTATCACGCCCACACTTTTTTGGGTTATCTCATCAATTTTTATAGCTTTTAGTTGCTCTTCTTTGATAAGTGTCACACCTTCACTTCGTGCACCACCTTCAAGCTGTATGGTTGCAGCTAGTTGGTGTTTTGGATTGGAGAGATTTTCTATGATTAAATGCGGATTATCATAAACTCTGTTATGATAGTTATTTGCCACAAGTTTTAAATCTCTAGCATTGTTTAAAAGTTCTTGTCTTATTTTAAAATCATAGATAATTGGAAATTTGTATTTCTCTTTTGAGTAGCGATTAAGTGCAATCTCTAGCTTTCCAAGAGCAGATGTGATTTTTTCTAAATACTGTTTAGATGGGTAATATTCTATCTTATACTCAATATAGCTTTTGATATGCTCATCAGTTATAAGTTCACAGTTTTTAAGTTTAAAATGCTCTTGTAGGTAGTTAAAAAAGTTATTCCAAACATTTCTATAACTTTCCATCGTTTTAAAAGATGATACACATCCATAGTGTTCATGATTTGGATTAGTTCTATCAGATTTTTTTGCACCTTCAAAGAATATGAGCTTTGTAAGCACTGCTGTTTGATAATATACACTTCCTCTCATTTTTGCTTTTTCCATTTATCTATAATTTTTCCTGCCTCTACTTACAGGTATGCGTTGAGTCCTTCTACTTTTTTTCACTTTGAAAGCATCAAACAAAGATTAGATTTTTTATAGATCTAATAAAACTAAATTTAGGCGTTTCTCCTACCACCAAGGTGGCTATACAGTTTTGAAAAGTATCTGAAAACTTTACATTTTGCTTCACAGTTTTTAAATAGTCTAAAAAGAAAAGATTCTGGCAAACTCTTCCACCTAGCTCAACTTTAGTCATTGTTTGAATCAATGCTTACTTTTGGTAAGGGTTATAAAAAAGAAAATTCTAACACCTATTTTGTCAAGTATAATCGCTAGCAAAAAAATAAATTTGTGATAATATTTTTTGCTCCCCGTTTCCTTGTTTTTTTAGACGGTAAGAAAAGTGTCTTGTTTTAGGGGATTTTTAGGGAATAGTTTACAAAAAGAGAAGAGGTTGGTTTTACACCTTTTTTTACAAAGCTTTACAAAAGAGTTGACAGGAACTCTTTTGTAAGCGGGAAAGTATTTTGCAAACTTAACAATTTTTTAGTTGCAGTAGCACTTGTTTTTTAATTTCATCAAACGATAAGTCAAGTCTATTTGTCTCATCTAAATAAACAGCTTCATCATCTTTTGGCTCTTGTTTTAGTTTGATAAATTTGATTAAATCTTCTTTGGTATTGATATTTTTTATTTTGTTGGTAAGCTCTAATATTTCACCAAGACTGAGTATTTGATGCTCACACATTGAACCAAAATCAAAAAGATCTCTGCTTTTTTCTCTTTGTAAGAGAGCTACTATTTTAAGTTTTGCAATTGTCTTTACATCTAAAATTTTTAACCTTGAATTTTGAAAATTGCAGTAAAGCAACTCTTTTAAAATCTCTTTTTGGATCTCTCTATTGGCATAAAAAAACTCTATTTTCACACCATCAAGCACAAATTTTAAGATATATTCATCAGGAAATAGTCCCGCAAGTCTTAGTGCAAAAACATTTTCATCTTCAATTTTTTTTGCACCTACGCTCAGCATGGATGCAATTATCTTTTTATATTCAAGCAAATTTTTACCCACTATATCTATATCTTCAGAAATTCTATGATTGATATAGTGTGAGAGTGCTGTACCACCTATAAAATAAAGTTCATTTTTAAAGAGATCCAAATCTTTGATTTTTTGCAAAGTATTCAATACATTAGAAGTCATTAATCATCCCCAAAACCTCTTTATAGATAGGATTTTGATTATATTTACCTTCTAATTGAATATCCATTCCATTTGTAGAAATAAATCCCTTTTTATAAAGTGATTTATACTTATCATCCAAAACAGCTTTGACCATATTTTTGCCAAATTTATCGCAAAGTGTTTTTATATCGCTATGGTTTAGAGTGCTAAGATAATTTGAGATGATAGAGTAAACTTTTTGATGACTTTTTTGATTTGTTTGCCAAAAAAGATTTACTGAGAACTCTGATGGCTCAAACTCTATGCTATCAGATAAATCAACAACACCTGTTTTAGCTTTGACTTCATCATACTCAAGATGACTCAAAAGTGTATAAAGACGACTTCTACTGTTTTTCCAGTCTCTAAGTGTTCGCTCTGGTAAGTCTAAAAGCTTACTCATTTGTTGTTGTGTCATCAGCAGCTTCTCCTATATTTTTTATAATTATAGGCGAATACCGCCTAAATGTCAATTAAGATTTAAGAGTTCTCACACTTCCCACCATGTGTACCATAGTTTTTCATCGCCGTATTTAAAAGAACCTCTGCAAAATCTTTATAGAGTAATTGAATACTTTGTGGGGCATTTTCCTTTTGAAAAGTCTCTTTGACTTTGTTTTGCACAATCCATCGAACCAAAAAGAGTGGAAAAAATCTTCTCATGCAATACAAAGCATAGCAGTATATTTTTTTAGAAGATGACATATGGGATGCATCTCCATAAATAAGTACATATCTTGCTTCATCTTGCGTAAATTCTGCTCCTGTTTTCTTTTTAAACATATCTTCATACATATCAAATGGAAATCCCATTTATCGCTCCTTTTGTTTATTGTGTCGTTTGATAATATTTTTTAGTTTGGTAATTTCATCTTCTAAAGATTGTCTTACATAATGGGTTGACTTTATCTCTGAAAGGAATTTTGAGAGGCTGTTATTTATAAGTTTGAAACTATCCTGAATATCTTTTTGCTCCTTTGCATTTTCATTTGCAATTTTCAAGAGATATTTTTTATACTCACCAAATTGCTCTTCAATCTCATCAACATTTTGAGCTAATTGGGTTTGAAACTCCAATGAGTAGTTCATAAGAAGCTTTTGAATACCAAGAGCAAATCTATCTTGTAAAAAGTAAAATATTCCAGCTCCAGCAATCACTCCACTAAAAAATACAACTATTTGCATCATCATAAAAGTTGTTTCGTTATACATGCTTTGTATCCTTTTTTATGATGTACTCGTTTATATATTGGGATAGATAAGTGTGTGAGATGGTTTTTCTGTATTTACTTTGCAGGTGCTGCTTTATATCTCTTAAACTATACCCATCATCATGCAGTCCTAAAATAACTGAGTGCATCGATAAAAGCATCTGAAGCTTTTGTTTTGGTTTCTCTTTTTTAAGTTTTATCCTCTCTATCTTAGCGATACCTCCAAGCTCGCTTAGAGTTTGACTTTTATTTTTTGATTTTAAAAGCTGCTCTTTGTCGTAAAAGTGCCTAATAGCAAGAAGATATGAAGCTAAAGATAAAAGCTTTTTATCAATTCCTCCATTTTTTAGTTTAAAAAACTGATTTTTTTGCTCATCAAATATCAGTATCTGAAATTCGATGTTTTGCCTATTGAACCAGTTTATAAGTGTTTTTCTCTGCTCTTTGGAGAGCTTAGTGTGAAACTCTAAGCTTGAGAGAGTTTCACTGTTAACAATGTTGTTTTTTTGTTCCATGTTCACCTCGTTTGATTTATTTGCTTATTACATTCATATTTTTTTGAATTTGTAAAAATATGAATGTAGATGTAGATTTTTAAAAGGAGCAACAAATGGCAGCAAAAAGTAGAATGGAAAAATATAGATTACAAATCGTAGATTTGATATATAAAGGTGTTTCGGTTAGATCAACTTGGAGAATAATAAATGCAGACCTTCCTGAAGAAGGTAAGATTAGCTATAACGCATTTTTGCATTTCGTAAATAGAAATGTAAAAGCTACTACATTATGAAAAGTATTTTTCTACTAATTCAATTGTCAGCTTATCAATTTTATAAAGCTGGCTTTTGATAAATTTTTTAGTTTCAGGTAAAGTCATAATCATTTCACTCATTGAGATGGTGTCTAAATCATCTTTTGCCCAATCGATAAGTGCATGTAAATCTTTATCTTTAATCCACACACCATATTTTAGAGTATTTAATTTAGAGAACTCATATTGTGCTAGAAGCTCATGAAATTTGACATCTAAATCTTTTGTACCTGCTTGTAAGTTCGTTTTTTCTAAATGCAATAAAAAAGAGTAGAGTAAAACTAACATTCTCTCTCCATCGCCACTTACAACATTTGAAAGTTTTTCAAAAAATGTTTGACCTTTAATTCTTTGAATTTTTGTTTTTAGTTTTATCATGATAGTTTGACTATCGATAAAATTTTCTAAAATAGTTGCTAACTCATCTTCTTTTTGATTTTCAATAGCCAAAGTTTGAGCTCTAAAGCAGTTCGAGCTATACCCATAAACAAGCCTATCCATAGATACATTAGCATCAATATTAGTAAGAACTTTTTCGATTAAAGTACCTAAAGAATTTCTCTTTTTTAGCATAGATAGTGCATTTTTGGTCATCTGTAGTTTTTCAGCAAGTTCTGCTTCATTTTTTAAATTTAGTTCCTCTACAAGATATTTTACAGCTAATTCTGTATTAATTTCATGCATTTTAAGTGCCTTCTTTAAAGTTAATTTAAAATTATATAGTGTATTATTCACGAATTAGTGAACTAATTATATTTTGATTAACAATTATACTATTCGTTCACAAAAAAATAGTTGAAAGGATAAAAAATGCAACTTGTTGAAATTTTAAGCCATAGCAATAAAATCAAAACTGTTGATGATTTACTAAATCATTTTGATTTGGTTGTTGAACTTGCAAGAGATGATATTTATAAAATTGCTAAATCAAAAAGACTTTTATTTAGTGATTTTGATTTTGCATATGCTGATGCAGTTGAGATGTTAAAAAGCCAGCTTCAAAAATCCCATCTAAAAGGGATAAGTAGATTTTTAAAATGTGAAAATATTTCAAATGCTGTAAGTTGGCTTATTGAGAGACTACTTAACAATATGAGAAACATAACCACTAACCAAAAGTATAAACTCTATTGTGCTCCAAGCTTTGGACAACTTCATGAAAATATCAAATCAAATGATGAACTTGAAACGCTGCTTGAGCTTATGGAGCTTGAGAAATTTGATAGAGATACTCTAAAAAAGGGACTTCAAACAATTTGGGAAAATTCAATGTTTGAAGAAGATTTTGATTATTTTGATATGGAATATCTATGTAAAAAGTTTGGATTTGAAGTTTCAGAGATTGTAGGAACTCAAGCAATTAATTTGCAAAAGTATAAAAAAGAACAAACCCAAAGTGGTCAAGTTCAACTAATGATGGTATTTGATTATGAATATGCAAGTTAATTTTAAAGGCTTAAAAAGAGGGCTTGAGGCGTCGCCAAACATTCTCAAGCCAAGCTATCCAGAGTGGATAAGTTTAAATTATACACAAATTTATCTTTTTTCAAATGAGGTGATGTATGAGCGATAATAAACATTACTACTATATCAAACTAAAAGCAGATTATTTTGACAGTGATGAAATGATTGTGCTTGAAAGTATGCCTGATGGATATAAATACTCAAATATTCTACTCAAATTTATCCTACGAAGTATCAAAAATGATGGGAAGTTAATGTTCAATAAAACAATCCCTTTTAACTCAAATATGCTAGCAAATGTTACAAGGCATAGCGTAGGGGATATTGAAAAAGCAGTAGATATATTTCAAAAATTGAATCTAATTGAAATACTACAAAATGGTGCAATTTATATAAACGATATTCAAAACTATATTGGAAAATCTTCAACGGAAGCTGATAGGAAAAGAGCCTACAGACTAAGAATTAACGAAGATAAAAAACTCTTGGGACAAATGTCCGAAGAATGTCCAGACAAAAATCCACCAGAGCTAGAGCTAGAAATAAAGCTAGAGAAAGAAAAAGAGCTAAAGCTAAAAGCTACAGAGCAAAATGATATGAAAAGCTTTTTGAGCTTTAAAAGTTTTTGTGTTGAAAAATACAAAGGGCAGGTGCTTACAAATTGTTGTCCAACACTTCTTGTAGGGAATGAACTGAGAATTAATGATAATGGTTATCTTGAGAGTTATTACAATGGAAATAAAATAGATATCAATCCAAATAGAGCTAAAGAATTATGGAAAATTTTATATGAAAACCAAAATGTTGTCGGTGTAGTTAAAGACGATTATATTGAAAAGTATGTAGGTAGATATATAAAAATTGAAATTCAAAGCAAAATGACCAATAAGCTTGAGATATTTTATTATGAAATAATCGGCTATAACATAGAAGATGAACTATATCGATTAATTTTAAAGGATGTTCAAACATCTACAAAAGCAAATGCAAATAAGCTCTATACACCAGAACAAATGGCAAAGCTTCCATTTGTTGATGTTAAGGAAGTAGAAAATGAAATTTATAAATCAGATAATCGTTAAAAACAAAAAATATGAATGTATTGAAGTAATAGGAGGAAAAAATGTTTGAATCACTTGAAAATGTTTTAATGCAAATTATGCAGTCATTGCATCGTCAAGAGCAAATGATGCAGCTTGTAATTACACACTTTAAAAACAAAAATGATGTTGCAAAGTTTCTTGGTGTGTCAGTTGCTACAATCAGTAACTACATCAAAGATGGAAGATTTGAGCTTGGTAAACACTATTTTATCAATGAAAAAAACAATATTGAGTTCATTCCATCTGGAATAGTTGATTTTAAAGACAAATCAACAAAACAAAATAGAGTTGTAGAGCTTAAAACTCCAGAAAGACACTTACATCCTACTGCTAGAAAGTTTTTAGGAGGACAAAAAGTTGGCTAAAAATATTAGATTTATCTACACAGATATTAAATTTACCATAAAGGAAAGATACAATAAATGGTGGCTAGATTTTTATTTGCCAGATGGAAAAAGGATTAGAAGATCTACTGAACTATCTTCAAATCAGCAAAATTTGACAATCATAAAACGACAAATCATTCCCGATATTATCATTGGGCTTGGTAAAGAGCCAGTAGAAGAGCTTCAAGAGTCCAAAGAGTGGATACTTGATGAATTTGCAGATGAGTATTTTGAACTTCATAGCACTCAAATTAGAGAGCATACAAATGAAAAAAATAAACAGCACTACAAAAATCATGTATCGCCATACTTTGGAAAAAGATTGATTTCGAGTTTGACTCCTATTGAGCTTGAGAAATGGCAAAATAGGTTGCTTTTAAAGTACAGACACTTAACGGTTCAAAAGTATCGTTCAGTTTTATATTCAATACTTCAAAAAGCTTATAACAACGATATTATTTTAAAAAATCCACTTGAAAAGGTAAATGCTCCAAAAATGCAGATTAACAATCAGCAAAAAGAGGTATTGCCATTTACTCATAAAGAGTTAGCATTGATACTTGAAAATAGTTCAGGATATATAAAAAATTTTATTAGTTTTATGGCTGCAACAGGAATGCGACCAGGGGAAATTGTTGCTTTAAAATGGAGTGATGTAGATTTTGAAAGAAAAATGATTTCTATTGAGAGAACAAGAGTACGAAGTAAAAAAGGGGAAAAACCAAAAGATGGACTTACTAAAACAATGTCATCAAATAGAAAAATAGATTTATTGCCAATTGCAGAGCAAGCACTTCTTGAACAAATGAAACTTACAGTTGATGCAACTTATATTTTTTTAAATCAATCAAATGAACCTTTCTATGGTCATGATATTATAGGCAAGAGATTTAGGGAGATTATAAAACAAAGCGGTGTGAAAGAGAGACCATTGTATAATTTAAGACATACATTTGCTTCACAGATGATAAGCCGAGGGGCAGATATTGTTTGGGTGTCTAATATGCTTGGACATAAAAATGTTTCAATTACCCTCTCAACATATACAAAATTTATCAAAGAAGATGATGAAGTAAGAATAAGAAATATTGAAAAAATGGGCACGATTATGGGCACCTTCTCTGAATGAGAAGTGCTAAAGCCCTAAAAATAAGGGTTTAAAAGGTGCAAATTAGAGTTTATTACGAAGATACAGATTGCGGTGGAGTGGTTTATCACTCAAACTATTTTAACTTTTGTGAAAGAGCAAGAAGTGAATTGTTTTTTCAAAAAGGATTATCTCCTCACAACAAAGATGAATTTTTTGTGGTTAGAAGTTGTACTGCAGATTGGATAAAACCAGCTGTTTTTGGAGATGTTTTAGAGGTTTCTACAAAACTAATTGAGAGAAAATCAGCCTCTTTAATAATGGAGCAAGAGATAAAAAGAGATGAAGAGTTGTTATTTAAAGCCACATTTAAATTAGCCTATTTAAAAAACTTCAAACCTTCAAAAATACCTGAAAATCTATTTGAGCTTTTTTAGATTTTTCAAATCTTTTCAAGCTTTTACATAGTATCATCCGAAAAAATATATTAAAAAGGAATTATTAGTGTTAGAAATATTTATGATTGCATATTGTTTATATTTTGCATTTACAATTTATACCTCTTTTATGCAAATAGGTTATATAAAAGATGCAAAAAAATTAGATGGTGCAAAATATCAAGAAGCTGGAAATTATGCCATTGAGAAAGAGAAATTGGCAATAGTTTCAAATTTTTATGAATTTATTTTATTTATTTTTTGGATTGGTTTTGGTTTATCATTTTTGAATAGTTTGGTTTCTTATGACTCTTATTGGTTAAAAGCTGTGGTTTTTGTGGATTTATTTATCATAATAAATTGGTTTTTGACTCTACCATTTGAGCTTTATACAACTTTTAAATTAAACAAAAAATATGGTTTCTCAAATATAACTCCAGCTTTATTTGTAAAAGATACTATTAAAACTGGTTTGTTATTTCTAGTTTTTGGTTCAATAGTTATTGCAGGATTATCTTTGATTGTACAAAGTTTTGAAAACTGGTGGATTTGGGGATTTGCTTTTATTTTTGGTGTAATTATTTTGATAAATATGCTTTATCCAGTTATTAGAGATAAGATGTTTGATAAGTTTGAAAAGTTAAAAGACCAAGAGCTTGAGGGAAAAATTGAAAAATTACTTGATGAAGTAGGATTTAAAAGTAGTGGAGTTTTTTCTGTTGATGCAAGTAAAAGAGATAATAGATTAAATGCCTATTTTGGAGGTTTAGGAAGTACAAAAAGAGTTGTTTTATTTGATACTTTGATTGAAAAACTAACTCACAACGAACTTTTAGCTGTACTAGGTCATGAGTTGGGGCATTTTAAAAATGGAGATATTGTAAAAAATATTGGTGTTATGGGATTGGTTATGTTTATATTTTTTGCTATTTTTGGAAATTTACCAGAAGAGTTATTTTTATCAATAGGAATAGATAATCAACCATATGCAATTATCACAATATTTATGATTTTTATGCCTATTTTATCATTCTTTCTAATGCCTTTAATCTCTCTTATTTCAAGACATAACGAGTATAAAGCAGATGAATTTGGTTCAAATCTATCTTCAAAAGCATATTTAGTTAGTGCATTATTGAAATTGGCAAATGAAAATAAATCATTTCCACTTTCTCATCCACTTTATATATTTTTCTATTACTCTCATCCACCTTTAGTTGAGAGATTTAAAGAGCTTGGATATGATGTTCACAACGAATCATTTAAATAATCTAAAGATATTTAGATTATTTAAAATATAAATGGCGATAATTGTACAAATTGTTCCCAAAATAGTATTGAAGCTTATAACTTCATTTAAAAATATAGCACTTAAAATTAAAGCAGAAGAGGGAACTAGAAATATAAAAGAACTTACCTCTTTTGTCCCTAATTTCGTAATTCCAATAAAATAGATTGAAGTTGCAAACACCGTACTCAAAATAGTAACAACAAACATATTTAACCAAAAAATATAGTCAAAATCTAAAACTTTGTAAAAAACATCAAAATCTATAAAACCAAAATATAAAATAAATGTTGAAATAACATAGACATAAAAAGTAAAAACTAATCCATTTGTATTTGTAGCTTTTGCACTAACTATTGTTAAAGCGGGCCATAAAAGAGAGGCTATCAAAAAATATATGTTATGTTTTGAAAAGATTTCATCTAAATTAAATTGCCAAACATTTAACATAGTAAGCACACCAAAACCACCTAAAATTAGTGCAAATGAGTGTTTTAAACTAATGGTTTTTCTATTTAAAACAGCAAGTATTATAAAAGTGTTTATAGGAATTAAAGTAGTAACTAAAGCTCCACCAAAACCAGCAGTTCCATGTTCAACTCCTAAAAAAAAGACCAAAGAATATGAAACCAAAAAAATACAAGCAAGTAAAATCAAACCAAAGGTTTTTAGATTGATTTTATAAGGGAGTTTAAAAAAATACAAAATAGGAATCATTGCTAAAAATGATATCCCCATTCTCAAAAAAACAAGTTCATATTCGTTGATATAAGAGCTTAAAACCTTTACATTTACCCATGAAGCACCCCAAAATATCATGGATAAAACCATAAGAAAATAAAAAAGCGTTTTATTCATTATTTAAGATTATCTAACAAAATAATATCTACTAAGTCGCCTTTTTTTATATCAACACTATCATCTTTTTGAATAAGTAGTGCAGGACTCTCTAGCATATTTGTCAAAATAGCACTTGTACCCATCTTTTTACCATCAAAATCGATTTGGTATTCACCATTTGTATAATTTACATTACAAGCTGTAAATATTGTTTTTGGTATTTTCCTTGGAAAATCTCTGCTAATTCTTGCTTTAACTATTGGCAAAGTCTGTTTTGATTCTCTAAATTTATAGATTAAAGGCAAAACATACAAAATAGCACAAACAGTTGAAGAGTATGCAAATCCAGGAAGAGCCACAATGATTTTTTCATCTTTAATGGCTATTAGTATATGCATACCTGGTTTTATATCTACTCCATGAAATAAAACTTCAGCTTTTAATCTATCTTTTATGACATCTTGAACAAAATCATAATCACCCACAGAAACACCGCCAGTTGTTACGACAATATCTGATTTCTTTAATGCTGTTTCAAATAGAGTAGTAATAGAATCCATATCATCTTTTACAACACCCATTTGTATTATATCCGCACCATTTTTTTTGAATAATGCTTCCAAAGTTAAGTGATTTGAACTTCTAATTTGAGAGGCATTTGTCTGTTCTTCTCCCAAATCCAAAACTTCACTTCCTGTACTAGCTATTGAAATTATTGGATTTACAATTACTTCAACCATTGAAATATTCAAAGAAGCCAAAACCCCAATCTCTGCAAAGCCAATAGTTGTTCCTTTTTTTATTAGAATTTCATCTTTGGCGTAATTTTCCCCAATACTTCTAACTGCAAAACCTAAAGGTACAGGTTTTACTATTTTTATTTTATCTTCAATTACTTCAACATTTTCAATAGGAATTAATGTATCACTTCCCTTTGGCATGAGTGAACCAGTAAATGTTTTGATACAACATTCATTACTAACTTCTGTTTCAATAACACTTCCCGCAGGATTTTTATCTATTATTGTTAAAAAATCATTTGCTATATTACTATGTTTTATTGCATAACCATCCATTCCTGAAGTTGGAAACTCAGGGCTATTATGGTTTGCAATGATATTTTTTGCCAATATTTTTCCCAAAGCCTCTACAATAAATAATTTTTGAGTCGTTATTTTTGTTATATTAATATTATTTAATATTTCAATAGATTTGTCATAACTTATAAAATTTCTCAATTTAAAACCTTGTTATCTTAATCTATTATATTTATTTACAATTATTAATTCAAAAAGCATATCACCAAAACCAGCCATAATTTCAGGATTTTCTTTCTCAACATTTTCGATTATTGACTTTATTTGACTCTCTGTCATATTTACTGTTAAAGGAATTATTGTTTCCATTATTTTTTGT
>JBBITK010000022.1:23769-28845 GCA_037440805.1 Arcobacter sp.
CTGAACTCTTTTATTTCTTCTGTTGTCATGTTATTTCTTTATTATGTTTAGTTATTTTGAAGGTAATATTATATATTAATTATCTGAAACTAGATTAAAAATGAGCCTAAATAGAGCCATTTTTGAGGAGTTTTTTGTTACAATGCCAAAAAAAAATTAGGACTAGAAATTTGGTAGAGTTAAGTAATAAAATATCAAAACTTGTTGGTAGAACAAACGCACATTATGGTTTGATAAAAGAGGGTGATAGAGTAATGGTTGGTTTTTCAGGTGGAAAAGATTCACTAACACTATTGCACTCTTTAAATCGTCTAAAAAAAGTTGCACCTTATAACTTTGAATTCAAAGCTGTAACTGTAACTTATGGTATGGGAGAACAAGTAGAATTTTTGTCAAATCATTGTAAAGAACATGGAATAGAACATGAGATAATAGATACTCAAATTTTTGATTTAGCTGGTGAAAAAATAAGAAAAAATTCATCTTTTTGTTCATTTTTTTCAAGAATGAGAAGAGGATATTTATACACAACAGCACAAGAACAAGGATACAACAAATTAGCATTAGGACACCATTTAGACGATGCTATGGAATCATTTTTTATGAATTTTTTCTATAATGGTACTATGAGAACTATGCCTCCAATATATAAAGCTGAAAACGGAATAGAGGTTATTAGACCTCTTATTTTTTGTAGAGAGAGACAATTAAGAGCTTTTGCTCAAGCTAATGAGATTAGGGTTATAGGTGATGAAGCTTGTCCAGGACTTAGATTTGATGTAAAAATGCCTCACGCAAGACAAAGCACAAAAGAACTTTTAGCAAAACTTGAAGAGGAAAATCCTCAAATATTTGTATCAATGAAATCAGCATTTAGTAATATCCAATTATCTACATTTTTTAACAAAGATGACTTAGACTTAGCAGAAAAAGAGTAATTGTGAAGATTTTAGTATCTGCTTGTTTATTAGGCGAAGATGTAAAATATGATGGAACAAATAATGCAATAGCTTTTAATCCAAAATTCTCTTTTTCAATAAAAGAGTTATTTATGGATATTCTTTGTACAAATGAGATTTACTCTTTTTGTCCTGAAGTCTCTGGGGGATTGGGAGTTCCAAGAGTTTCAAGTGAAATAGTAAGAAATGAAAAACCATTTTTAATACAAAATCAAAAGGGTGATGATGTAACAATCAATTTTTTGATAGGTGCAAAAAATGCTTTGGATTTATGTATAAAAGAGGATATTCAAGTAGCTTTATTAAAAGCTAATTCGCCATCTTGCGGAAATACAAATATTTATGATGGAACATTTTCTCAAACACTTGTTTTGGGTCAAGGTTTAACTGCAAAACTTTTGAGTGAAAATGGAATAAAAGTATTTAATGAAAAAGAGTTAAAAGAGTTAAATTCATATATAAAAGCTAGTAAGAAAAACTAGGCTTTTATATTTAATAACATATCAGAAACTGCATTTTGAGTCTCTATACCTTTTGCATTTGCCTGATATGAAACAACCTCTGGAATTTGTCCTACTATTGAATCTATCAAATCTTGAGAAACTTCTTGAAATCCACTATCTCCAACACTAGAACTAATTTGAGCTAAGTTTGTAGCCATTTGATTTACTTGTAGTTGAGAAGAAAGCATTGCATTTAAGTTATTATCTATTCTCATGGTTAAATCCTTGTAATATTAGGTTGATTCTAGCTTAAAATATGAGAAATGTAAATAGACAAATTAAGTATTTTGAGTATAAGGTTTTGCTATTATTCTGTAAATTTTCATAACAAAGGATATTTGTGAACTTTCTTTTTAATAAAAATAATCACTTCAATCTAGCAAATATAGTTACATTTTTTAATATAGCTTCTGGGGTTTTTGCAATATATTTTTTAACACATCAACAATTTTTTGCCGCAGCACTTTTTGCATGGCTTGGTGGAGCTTTTGATATTTTTGATGGAAAAATTGCTAGAAAATACAATCTTTCAACACAATTTGGTATTCAATTAGACTCTTTTGCTGATTTTTTATCTTTTGTTATTGTTCCTTCAATGTTTATATACTTTGCTGTTATTGATACAAAAGAGTTGATTTTATCAACACCTTTAGTGATATTTGCATTTATTTTTTATATTATTTCTGGACTTAGAAGATTAATTCAGTTTAATATAAATTCAAATGAGGGTGAAGTTGCTAAATATTTTGTAGGCGTACCAACTCCTCTTGGTGCAATTTTACTTTGGATTGTTTATTTAATATATTTAACAGGAATTATAAATGAAACATTTGTTTTATGCAGTATGATTGTTATTGGATATTTTTTAAATTCAAAAGTAAAAATCCCACATTTATAAGAAGTTTTTATGTGTGAAAATATTGTAACTATTGATTTGGGTTCAAACTCTTTTAGAGTTTTGAAGTATAACTGCAAAACTCATCAGATTTTAGATGAATACAATGAAGTTTGTGGAATGGCTGATGGTTTAGTTGATACTGGAATGATTTCAAAAGAGGCTCAAATTAGAGTTATAAACGCAATAAAACATTCAATAGAAAAAATAGATTATAAAGTTGAAGATGCTATTTGTGTAACAACAGCAGCTATGCGAAAAGCCTTAAACAATCAAGAAGTTCTAAAATTTTTTAAAGAACAAACGGGTGCAAATTTCAAAATTATAGATGGAAATGAAGAAGCAAGACTTACATTATTGGCTGTAAAATACGCTTTAAAAAGAGAAAAAATAGAATCATCAAATTTCATTTTACTTGATATTGGTGGTGGTTCAACTGAAATTATTGTAAATACAAATGAAACTTATAGTGCAAAAAGTTTTGATTTTGGAATAGTTACAAAAACTCAAAAATATCAAAATAATCAAGATTTACAAAATGGATTAAATAGTAGAAAAAAAGAGGTTAAAGAGTTTTTAGACTCTTTAAATATTGATTTATTTAATTATACTTTTGTTGCAACTGCAGGAACTCCAACAACAGTTGCAGCTATCAAATTAGGGCAAGATTTTTTCTCTTATGATAGAGATGTTGTAAATGGAACGATTGTAAATTTAGAAGATTTAACAAATAGTCTAAATCTTTTTCATAATTTATCAAAAGAGGAAATTACCAAACTTGTTGGTAGAGGAAGAGTTGAATTTATAGAAGTTGGAATCTTTATATATAAAATGATTTTTGAAGTTTTGGGAAAAAATGAATCTATCGTTTTAGATGATGGTCTAAGAGAAGGTGTTGCTGTAGATTATTGTCTTAAAAATTTTTAAGACAATAATTTAACACTTTGAGCTTGAACAATATTTGCTTGAGAAGCAACTAAATATCCAATGTTTGCATTTACATTATTCTTTGAAAAATCAGCAGATTCTTTACCAAAATCTTTTATTTTAGTTACATTTTGATTATATAAGTCTATCTGTTCTTTTATATTACTTTTTGCATCTTCTTTTAATTTATCTTGCAAATTTGTAAAATTATCAGAGTAATCTTTTAGTTTATTAGAATAATCTTTTACACTCTCTTTTAGTTTATTCAAACTATCAGGATTACTTAAATCTGTATTATTTACAGCTTCAAAAATTTTGTTAGCATAGTCAGCTGTATTTACTTTTTCAATGGAATATACATCTTTATTTGTAGAGATTTCCAAACTATTTTTTTCGTCATAATTATTTGAAATAAGTAGATTTTCATCTTTATATTTAGTTTCATAGGCAGTTTGACTAAATTTCTTCAAATCTTCAGTAATGCTTTGTTTTAAATCATTTTTATTTTGAAAATTATCTACATTTGAGAGCTTATCTTGTATATTTTGTAAATATTGCTGTTGTTTATCTAATGAGTTTTGAGCTATTGTAGATGTCGCAATACCATCATTTAATGATTGGATATTAAGAGATAATTCATCTCTTTTTTTATTGTAATCATTTATTTGTACAACTAGTCCATCTTCTTGAGAGGTTTTTTGAGGTTTTAAGGCATTTGCTCTATCTAATTGTAAAGATGAAGATGTGGATAGGTTTATGTTATTGTTGTTTATACTATTTATATCCATAATTACTTCCTTAATTTGAAGTTATGAAACATTATAAGACATTTATACTAAATAAGTTATAAAGATTTCAAAGGGATTCAAAAAACCCCTTTAAAAATTATTCTCTATTTGGATTACTTCCAGCGATGATAAATCTTAATGCATTAAGTCTGATAAATCCTTCTGCATCTTTTTGGTTATAAACTTCATCTTTTTCAAATGTAGAGTAAGCATCGTTATAAAGAGATCTTTTTGATTCTCTTCCAACAACTGTTACATTACCTTTGTAAAGTTTGATTTTTACAGTTCCTTCAACATTTTTTTGAGTTGCATCAATAGCTGCTTGAAGCATTTCTCTTTCAGGTGAGAACCAATATCCTTGGTAGATTAACTTAGCATATCTTGGCATTAACTCATCTTTTAGATGTGCTGCTTCTCTATCTAAACAAATTGATTCAATAGCTCTGTGAGCTTTTAACATGATAGTTCCACCTGGAGTTTCATAACAACCTCTAGCTTTCATACCAACATATCTATTTTCAACGATATCAACTCTTCCAATACCATGTTTATTTCCATAAGCATTTAATTTTTCAAGTAAAGTTGCTGGAGACATTTCAACACCATTTAATGCAATAGGGTCTCCATTTTTATATGTTAATGTTAAATATTCAGCCTCATCAGGAGCTTTCTCAGGTGCTGTTGTCCATAACCACATAGTCTCTTCTGGCTCATTTGCTGGATTTTCTAAGTGTAATCCCTCATAAGAGATATGTAAAAGATTTGCATCCATAGAGTATGGGCTTATTTTTGGATTTCCATTTTCATCAACATGTTTTTGAGCAATTTCAATTCCATTTTTTCTTGCATACTCAAGTAAGCTTTCTCTTGAATTTAAATCCCACTCTCTCCAAGGAGCAATAACTTTGATATCTGGTCTTAATGCTAATGCACCTAACTCAAATCTAACTTGGTCATTTCCTTTTCCTGTTGCTCCATGAGCAACAGCATCGGCACCCAATTTT
>JBBITK010000023.1:0-8937 GCA_037440805.1 Arcobacter sp.
ACCAGGGCATTTTATGTATGCTTCTTTATCTAAGGAAAAAATAGATAAAATAGTAGAAGAACATATATTAGGTGGAAATCCTGTTGAAGAGTATTTAATACCATCTTCATTTTGGGGTGAACCCGTAAAATTAGGAAATTAGAAAAGGAATTTATATATGACATTTAATATGCTATATAGCAAAATTCATAGAGCAACTGTAAGTGATGCCAACTTAAATTATGTAGGTTCTATAACAATTGATGAAGAGTTGATGCAAGCTTCTGCTTTAAGAGTTGGGCAAAAAGTTGATATTGTAAATATTAATAATGGTGAAAGATTCCAAACTTATGTAATCAAAGGAAAAGCTGGTTCTAGGGATATGTGTCTAAATGGAGCAGCAGCTAGAAAAGTTCAAGTTGGGGATAAAATTATTGTTATTGCTTACGCTTCATATAGTGAAGAGGAACTTGAAAACTATAAACCAATAGTAGTTTTAGTTGATGATAAAAACAATATAGAACTAATTACAAATGAGTTAATAGGAAGTGATTATGTTTGAGGGAATTGATTTAAAAAACCTAAACTTAGGTGATATGTTAAACCAATTTCAAGATATGGCAAAAAATGCTAAAGAACAAAGTGCTTCAAATATATTTACAGCAAAAGCTGGTGGTGGAATGGTTGAAATTTCAATCAATGGAAACTCTGAAGTAATTGATTTAAAAATCGATGATTCATTACTTGAAGATAAAGACTCTTTACAAATTTTATTAATATCTTGTATGAATGATGTGATAAAACAAAGTGATGAAAACAAAAAAATGATGGCAATGAACCTAATGGGTGGTTTGGGGTCATTTGGACAAAAATAGTTTATGGAAAAACTACTACAACAATTTGAACAATATCTTTTAGATAACCTTCCAAAATCAAAATCTTTTCACCCTTACTTTGAAGAGGCTTTAGGCGAAATGCTTAAAGCTGGGGGGAAAAGATTTAGACCAATGCTTCTTTTAAGTGTTGTAAAATCAAATAAATCTTTACTTATACCAAATGCTTTAAGTGTAGCTTTAGGCTTAGAGTTTTTGCATACATATTCACTTATTCACGATGATTTACCAGCTATGGATAATGCTGATTTAAGAAGAGGATTTCAAACACTTCATAAAAAATATGATGAAGTAACAGCCATTTTGGTAGGAGATGCTTTAAATACAGAGGCTTTTAGTCAAATAGCAAATGCTTCCCTTTCAAATGATGTAAAAATAGAGTTGATAAAAACTTTAAGTTCTGATGGTGGAATAAATGGTATGATTATTGGTCAAGCAATTGATTGTTTTTTTGAGAATCAAAAACTTGAATTAAATGAATTGGAGTTTTTACATATTCATAAAACAGCAAGATTAATCGCAGGAAGCCTGAAAATGGGTGCAATTATTTGTGAATATGATTTGGCAACTCAAGAAAAACTTTATAATTTTGGAATTGATTTGGGATTGTTATTTCAAATTCAAGATGATATTATAGATGAAACTTGTAGTTCTGAAGTTGCTGGAAAAACAACACATAATGATGGAGCTAAAAACTCTTTTGTAAATTTATTGGGGCTTGAAGGTGCAAGAAAAAGTGCTGATAAGTTGGCAACAAAATGTTTGGAAACATTAAATAGTTTAGATAATAATTTAAAAAAATCTTTAGAAGAGCTACTTTTAAAATATATAAATAGACATAAATAATCTTTTAAACTCTTAGTCAAATTAACTCAAATATCTTGACAAAAAAACAAAAATTTTATAAAATTTAGCACTTGGAAATTTAGAGTGCTAAATTGCTAAGTTCAATCAGTATAATTAAAAATAAAAAGGAAATATTATGAGTTTTAGACCATTAGGTAAAAGAGTTCTTTTACAAAGAACAAAAGTAGAAGAAAAAACGGCAAGTGGAATTATTTTGGTTGATACTGCAAAGGAAAAACCAAATACAGCGGAAGTAAAAGCTTTTGGTGCAGAAGTTACTGAACTTAAAGTGGGTGATATTGTGGTTTTTGAACAATATAGAGGTAGTGAGTTTAAATTAGATGGTGAAGATTATTTAGTAGTAGATATTGAAAATATTATAGGAGTTATGTAATGGCAAAAGAGATTACTTTTAGTGATAACGCAAGAAATAGATTATACGCAGGTGTTGAAAAATTAGCAGATGCTGTTAAGGTTACAATGGGACCTAGAGGAAGAAATGTACTTTTACAAAAAGCTTTTGGAGCTCCAACAATCACAAAAGATGGTGTTTCTGTGGCTAGAGAAATTGAGTTAAAAGATACTTTAGAAAATATGGGTGCTCAACTTGTAAAAGATGTTGCTTCTAAAACTGCTGATGAAGCGGGAGATGGAACTACAACTGCTACTGTTTTGGCTCACTCAATCTTCAAAGAGGGATTGAGAAATGTAACAGCTGGAGCTAATCCGATTATTTTAAAAAGAGGTATGGATAAAGCAACTGAAGCTATTTTAGCTGAACTTAAAAAAGCTTCAAGAGTAGTTGCAAACAAAACTGAAATTGAGCAAGTTGCTACAATTTCTGCAAACTCTGATAAAGCTATTGGAAGTATGATTGCTGAAGCTATGGACAAAGTTGGAAAAGATGGAGTTATCACTGTTGAAGAGGCAAAAGGTATCTCTGATGAGTTAGAAGTTGTTGAAGGTATGCAGTTTGATAGAGGATATTTATCTCCATATTTCGTAACAAATGCTGATAAAATGACTGTTGAGTTTAATAATCCATTTATTTTATTGTATGAGAAAAAAATCTCTTCTTTAAAAGAGATGTTACCAATCTTAGAGGGTGTTAATCAAACAGGAAGACCTTTGGTAATTATTGCTGAAGATGTTGATGGTGAAGCATTAGCAACATTAGTTGTAAATAGATTGAGAGGTTCATTACATATAGCTGCTGTAAAAGCTCCAGGATTTGGTGATAGAAGAAAAGCTATGCTTCAAGATGTTGCGGTTTTAACAAAAGGAACAGTAGTTTCTGAAGAGATGGGAATGAAACTTGAATCTTGTGGTTTAGAAGTTTTAGGAACTGCTTCAAAAGTTGTAATAGACAAAGATAACACAACTATCGTTGATGGAAGTGGAGATGCTGAAGCTGTAAAAGCAAGAGTAAATCAAATCAAAGCAGAAATAGCAAATACAACAAGTGAATATGATAGAGAAAAATTACAAGAAAGACTTGCAAAATTAAGTGGAGGAGTAGCTGTAATCAAAGTTGGAGCTGCAACAGAAACTGAAATGAAAGAGAAAAAAGATAGAGTTGATGATGCTTTAAGTGCAACAAGAGCTGCTGTTGAAGAAGGAATTGTAATTGGTGGAGGAGCTGCATTAATAAGAGCTGCTGCTAAAGTTAAGTTAGATTTATGTGGTGATGAAGCTATTGGAGCAGAAATCGTTTTAAGAGCTATCAAAGCACCTTTAAAACAAATTGCTATTAATGCTGGATTTGATGCTGGTGTTGTTGCAAATGAAGTTGAAAAATCTTCAAATGAAAACTTAGGATTCAACGCTGCAACTGGTGAGTATGTGGATATGTTTGAAGCGGGTATTGTAGACCCTGCAAAAGTAGAAAGAGTTGCTATGCAAAAAGCTGTTTCTGTTGCGTCTTTATTATTAACTACAGAAGCAACTGTTACAGATATAAAAGAAGATAAACCATCAATGCCTTCTATGCCTGATATGGGTGGAATGCCTGGTATGGGGATGATGTAAGAATTTTTAAATTTTTATGGATTTCAAAAGGAGTATAGTTTTTCTATACTCCTTTTTTTATTGACTTAAAATATAATGCATAAACAAAAAAAGGGAGGTTTTAAAACCTCCCTTTTTAATTATTTATCATAGAAAGAACACTTTTCTATAAAGCTTATTTGTAAATAAACCTAAATTTTTTAATAGTTTGTAACAATCCTAAATCGAGAAATTAACGCCATTAACACCTCCAAATTGTTTAGATAGTGTAATTATAACATCTTTTCATATTAAAAAAAACTTAAATTTGAAAAAATTATTTATTGTACTATTTGATGAAGTTTTGAACACTGACCCAAATAAGTATCCATACCACACATATCATTCATAATATCGTTAAAACTATGAGCGTGGGCATTATAAACATATACAAATATTTCATCGCCTTTCTTTAAGAAGTTATGTTTACCAAACTCTGTATATGCAGTTGCACCTGCTGCTATTAAAATACCTTTAGCATTTTTTGCATCTTTCATAAACTGTGTTAATTCTTCCAATGGACCACAATCCTCTTGAGTGTTTAGTTTGTCAACCATCCAATCTTTTAATTTCATGAAAAAATAGCTATAAGATCTAACAGCACTTGTTGTTCCATAGTCATATACTATTCCATCTCTTTTGATAAACGAAGAGATGTGGTATTTGTTTAAGATACCTTTTTCTGTGAAGTTATCTATTTCTATTATCTCTTGAGAAATACCTTTTGTACTTGCTCCCCAATTTTTCTTTGTGCTTAGTTTGATTCCATCTTGGATTCTGATAGAACAATCATTAAATGCAGAAAAATATCTAGGTACAATATCAACTACTTTATCATTTTCATAAACAAAATCACAAATCAAGGCAACTTCTGCTTCAACTTGCAAATTATCATTTTCTCTTCCATGTGTTAGTATGATTTCATCACAAATTGGATATGTTCCTAAAAAACTATCGTGTCCTTTTATATAAAAAGGGAACATTCCTTTTGGTGCATCTTTTTCTTGGGTTTGTATAACTGCAAATTCATCTGCTTCTCCAGCTTCTCCCAAATGATTTGCGAAATTTCCAGCTACTGCAAAGCCTAAATAATCTTTTAAATCTTCCAATAACATATTATTATTTTCCTATCTTATTTTTATGATTGTGAAGAATATCAAATAATTCATCTTCTTAAAGTCAAAAAATGAATCTAGTTTACTTGTATAAGGATTATTTTAGTTAATAAAAAAAGTGAGATTATAATAGGAAGTTATAATACAAAAGGCAAAAGCCTTTTGTAAAGTTTGAATTAGATTGTTCTCCATTTAGCTGGACCTGTTGTATGAATTGAGTTTCCTTCAGTATCAACAGCAACAGTAACTGGCATATCTTTTACTTCAAATTCGTAAATAGCTTCCATACCAATCTCTTCAAATGCTAAAACTTTTGCAGATTTAATTGATTGAGAAATTAAGTAAGCAGCTCCACCTGTTGCGATTAAATAGATAGATTTGTACTCTTTAATTAAATCAATAGTTGGTTGTTTTCTTTCAGCTTTACCAATCATTCCCATGATTCCAATTTCCATCATATCTTTTGTAAATTTATCCATTCTTGTAGAAGTTGTTGGTCCCGCAGGTCCTACTGCTTCATCTCTAACTGGATCAACTGGTCCTACGTAATAGATAAATCTGTCTTTTAAATCAACTCCATTTGGAAGTGGTTTACCAGCATGTTTGTACTCAACGATTTTTTTGTGAGCAGCATCTCTAGCAGTTAAAATTTTTCCAGAGATTAATAAAGTATCTCCTGATTTAAATTGAGATAAGTTCTCTTTTGTTAAATCTTCAATGTTTACTCTTTTGATTGTATCCATTGGTAATTCAATATCTGGCCATAAATCTAAGTCAGGTTTATTAAATGTAGCTGGTCCATTTCCATCTAATTCGAAATGAATATGTCTAGTAGCTGCACAGTTTGGAATCATAGCAACTGGTAAAGAAGCAGCATGACATGGGTAATCTAAGATTTTAACATCTAAAACTGTTGTTAATCCACCAAGACCTTGAGCTCCAATTCCGATTTTATTTATATCTTCATATAATCTTAATCTTAACTCTTCAATAGCGTTTTGAGGACCTCTCTCTTTTAGTTCATGAATATCAACATGACCCATTAAAGACTCTTTTGCAAGTAACATAGCTTTTTCTGGATTTCCACCAATTCCAATTCCTAAAATTCCAGGAGGACACCAACCAGCACCCATCTCCCTAGCATTTGCCATAACCCAGTCATAAATTGAATCACTTGGATTTAATACTGCAAATTTAGATTTATTTTCACTTCCTCCACCTTTTGCAGCAACTGTAATATCTAACTTATCAGAGTTATCAACAGTTACATGAATAACAGCTGGAGTATTGTTTTTTGTATTTGTTCTTTTTCCTGCAGGATCTGCAACAACAGAATATCTTAAAGTATTATCAGGATCTGTATATCCTTTTGCAACACCTTCGTTTAATACATCTACTAACTCTTTTGTTAATTCTAAGTTAGCTTTTAAACCAACTCTTACAAAAATATTAACACTTCCTGTATCTTGACATAATGGTCTGTGACCCATAGCACACATTTTAGAGTTTATTAAAATTTGTCCGATAGCATTTTTTGCTGCTTCTGATTTTTCTGCTTCATATGCTTCTACCATACCTTGCACAAAATCTTCAGGGTGATAAAAAGAGATATATTGACATGCAGATGCAACTGAGTCAATGATGTCTTGTTCTGTTATTTTTTTGCTCATTTTTTTCCTTTAGTTAAAGTTTAAAAATTATATCAATAGAGAAATGAAAAATAGATTTTTTTAGAGGAAAAAAGTAGTTTTATTTTGAAAAAGTGTTAAGTTTTTACACTTAAAAAAATGGTAAATTTTGGGAGTTTTAATATGAAAAAAAATTATATAAAAAAGAGATAGATTTAAGACTTAAAGTCTTAAATCTAGAAGTATTAAGCGAAGAATCTCTCTTCAACTCTGTCTTGTAATTTAGTTCCAGAGAATTTAGCTCTTTGTACTAATTCCCAGAAATATCTGTAAGTTGCTCTATCGTGTAACTCACCATCATATTGGATTGGTCCCCACTCAGCATCTTGAGCAGCAATTAAGATATTTTGAGCATCTTCAAGTTCTGTAAAGTCTGGTTTCATAGCATCAACGATAGCTTGGATTTGTGTTGGGTAAATTGACCACATTCTCATAAATCCGAACTCATTTCTTGCTCTTTCAGCATCTTTGTAAGTTTGGTATGGATTTTTTAAATCTAAAGTAACATTGTGTGCTGGAATAACTTTATTTTGGATAGCAGCTTGAGCAACTTTTGCTTTTGCAGCACCAATTAATCTGTGATCAAATTGACCTGGGCTTCTCATGTTAATTGCTGGAATTGCACCTTGGTAACCAGATACGAAGTCCATTAATCCAAAATCTAAAACTTGTAACCATGGTAAAGTTGCTAATTTTTCAACATCTTGTAATGCACCGTGAGTTTCAATTAAAATGTGAATTGGAATTTCTCTTGAAATACCAGCTTCTTTTGCAACTTTTTGGATGTACTCAATTTGAGTTTTTGCATCTTCGTAACAAGTTGATTTTGGTAAAGTAATATATGCTAATTTCTCACCTGCTCCTGGTACAAGAATATCAACATCTTGTCTCCAATCTGGGTGTGAGTGGTCATGAATTCTAGTACCAGCCATTCCGTATGGATTTGCATCAGAATTTACAACTCTTACTATCATATTAGCATGTTCAACTTCTTTACCAGTTTCAGCACCATCTTCACAGTCACAAGTAATATCAAATACTGGACCTAATTTTTTTTGCATTTCAAAACCTTTTAAAATCAGTTTTTCGCTTCCTGCAAAATGCTCACAAGTTGGGATAATTGGTAAAGATTTACCGTTTTCAAATAAAGCTTCGCTTGGGTGTGTCATATTTTTTCCTTTTATAAATTTCGTCCCTCATTTTTAAAAGGGAACTTTTAAGTTAAATGACTACTTTTTAATGCAATTTATAAAAAATTGCTAAAAGTAGCAAAATCCTAAAGGAAGCGACGAGTCGCTTCTTTTCATATTAAACTATTTTTTTGTTTTTTTCTTTGGAATTATAACCGTATAATCCAAATCAAGAACAACATTTGGTAAATATTTACCATCTTCACCTTTTGGGTTACTTACCTCTTTTGGAGTTACATTTTTAAGACCAATAGTTCTTAATCTTAATAATCCAATATCTTCTCTATTAACTTCAATTGTTTCAACAACTTCAGTATAAGCATAAATTGTATCCCCAGCATAAGTTGGGTTTGCATGAGCTCCACTATTTATTGCATACATCCATTGAGCATTTTGAAGCCCATTAAATGAAATAGCTCTTGCCATTGATATAATAATCCCACCATACATAAGTCTTTGACCCATTGGAGTTGATTTCATCATATGGTCATTAAAATGCACTTTTGCATTGTTTTGATAAAGTTTTGTTGCTAATGTGTGGTCACTATTATCAACAGTAATTCCCTCAGGATGGTCAAGTCTTTCACCTGCAACATAATCTTCAAAGAAATATTTTCCACCAGTTGCATCTGTATCTACAGTTTTAATTGTTGGAATGTTAATAACATCAGCGATTGGTGTTGTTTTTGCAAATGTTGGAACTTCATTTACTCCACTTAATGTAGTTTGGTCTTTTTTGTGAACCATAACCCATCTTTTGAAATCTAAAACAACTGTACCATTTTGGTTTACACCAACAGAGTGAACATAAACAACTCCAGATTTTCCATTTGAATTCTCTTTTAATCCAATAACAGTTGAAGTCATACTTACTGTATCACCAATATAAACTGGATTTGGGAAACACATTTCAGCATATCCTAAATTTGCAATGGCATTTAAAGATATATCTTGAACAGATTTACCAAATGTTAAATGGAACATTAAAACATCATCTAGTGGTCTTTTTTCATAACCCATCTCTTGTGCTATTACATCCGAAGAGTGCAAAGCAAATCTAGAACCAGTAAAAGCGATGTATAAAGATACATCACCTTCACTTATTGTTCTAGGAAGTGGATGAACTATTTTTTGACCGATTGAAAAATCTTCAAAAAAATTACCCATATTTATCTTAGAC
>JBBITK010000023.1:8947-16255 GCA_037440805.1 Arcobacter sp.
ATTTCTCCTTATTTGTTAAATAGGTTTTGACCTAAAGCTTTATATGTTTCATATAAAGTGATCATTTTTTTAGCCCATTTAATTCTTGAAGAGTCAACTAATTTATCATTATGTAAAATTACTTCTTTACCTTCTTTAGCTGCTTCTTCATATTTTGTTATCATAGCTTCATAATCTTCAACTTCAGATTGTTTTGGAGTGAAAATATCGTTGATATACTCAATTTGAACTGGGTGAATCAATGATTTACCATCAAATCCTAAATTGAATGCATCTTTTGTTGAATCTTCACAAGCAAACTCATCCATAACATCAAAGTGTGGTCCATCAATTACAGTTTTACCATACGCTTTTGCAGCAAGTGCAATTTGCGATAAGTAGTTAAACATAGCTTTTGAACCTTTTTTAATATCGATGTGAAGTCTATTTGCAAGTTTGTTTGAACCAACAACAACAACTTCAACTTTAGGACTAGCTGCACAAATTTCTTGGATATTTAAAACTGATAATGGAGTTTCAATCATAATCATCAAAGATAGATTTGGATTTACTTCTTCTAATAATTCAACAGCTTCTAATACATCTTCTTTACAATCAATTTTTGAGAATAATAAAGCATCAAGTTCAATCTCTTTTGCTAAAGCTAAATCTTTTTTAAGATCTTCACTTCCTAAATTGTTGATTCTTAAAATTCTTTCAGATTCTCCAAATTTAGAACCATCTTCTTTATAAACTTGTTTAATAGTCTCTCTAGCAACTTCTCTTTGCTCTTGTAAAATAGCTTCTAAATCAAAAATAACAGCATCAGCTAAAACAGTTTTTGCTTTTTGAACATTATTTTTGTTGTAAGCAGGAATAAATAACATAGATCTTCTAGCTTTGTATTCAACTATTTCTTCACCATTTTCAACAGCGTGATATTGCTCATGAAGTTGTTTTACAAGTTGTTTTCTTAAAACTTTTCCATTTTTTGTTCTTGGATAATCAGCCATTGCAAAAATAGTTTTAGGTGCTTTATATTTTGCTAAATTTGCTTGAGCAAATTTTAAAATTTCATCTTGTTGTTCTTGCGATAATTCTTGATGACCAACAACAGCAATAGCAACAATAGTTTTTTCTTTTTCAATATCTAAACCAAAAGCAACACAATCTGCAACATCATCGTGAGTTTTTACAACTCTTTCTATTTCATGTGGAGATACTCTAAATCCAAAAGTATTGATGATGTCATCTTTTCTTCCAATAAACCAGATATATCCATCTTTATCTCTTTTTGCATAATCACCTGTGAAGAAATATCCATCATGTCTAGCTTTTGTTGTCTCTTCTTCAAGTTGCCAATACTCTAAGAATAATCCTGGATCATCTTCTCCAATACAAATCATTCCTTCTTCTTCTAATCCAACCTCTTGTAAAGTTTCAGGGTCTAAAAGTTTTACGATATGACCTGGTTGAACAAATCCAGCACTTCCTGGTCTAATTGGATTGTTTTTAGAGTGAGAAATATAGTAAGAACACTCACTCATACCAATAGCTTCAAAAATATCTTGGTTGAATTTTTCTTTCCATAATCCTAACATCTCATCAGATAAGTGTTCACCAGCAGACATACAGTATCTTAATGATGGACAATCAGCGATTGTATAATCAGTTTTTTGGATAATTTGTCTATAAATTGTTGGAACTCCAATGAAAATTGTACATTTGTGTTTTTTTATCAATTCTATCCAAGTTGAAGCATCATTTGCCCCTTCATAAGCAATAACTGTATGACCATTGAATAATGGATCCATTAAAGCAGAACCTAAAACATAAGTCCAGTTAAATTTACCAGAGTGCATGATTCTATCATTTTCTCTAAAATCAAACCAATATTTAGTTGCAGGAGTTCTTCCAACTAAAGATCTATGAGAGTGTAAAACACCTTTTGGATAACCAGTAGTTCCTGATGTATAAACTAAATAAGCAGGTTCTCCAGATCTTGAATTGTAATGATTTGGTGTAGCATCAGTATTTGCTAAAATTTCATTTAAAGCATAAACATTGATTCCTTTTGGCACTTTGTAATCAGCTACACTATCAGTTGCTGCAACGATAATAGTTTTTAAGTTATCTAAATTCTCTAAATAAGGAACTAAATTTTCATACATTGTCGCAGATAAAACAATCGCACTTGCTTGTGAATCTTCTGCAAGATATTTAACTTCACTACCACTTAAAAGTGTAGAAGTAGGAACAGCAATAATTCCAGCTTTAATAGCTCCAAAGAAAGAGATAGGATATGCTAAAGAGTTTTTTAAACATACCAATACTCTGTCTCTTGGTTCTATTCCAAGTCCTGTAAGGAAATTACAAACTTGATCAGATTTTTTTGCTAATTCTTTGTATGTGATTTCATCAGTTCCAAGTTTGTCATCTTCAATAACCATTGCAATATTATTTTCAATAGGCGTTCCAACATGTGCAGATGTACACGCGACACCAATATTTAAATATTCAGGTACTTCAATTTTAATTGTTTCACTCATAGTTTATCTCCTTACTAGAATTATAATTGACCGTATGGCCAGTTTTCTTTAAATGTATGAATTGGCATTCTATTTAATACAGATAATGCAAATACTTCATCCTCTTTTGCTAAGCTTCTTAAAGCATAAGCTCTTAAAATATTTTGTAAAGATTTACCAAACATTGGTGGATCTAACATTTCACCTTCATATCTAATTGCACCAGATAATAAAGCATCTGCTTCAATAGCTGCTTTTAAAATTCTTACATCTTTTTCAATCTCATTTGGAGATGGTGTAAATGCAACTTTACAAACATTAATGTGATTTGGAGTAATAACTTGTTTACCAGTTAATCCCATTGCATTTTCTCTTTGAGCATGAGCATAAACATGTCTTGATGCATCATCACCATGTAAATCTAACCATCTTCTGATATCTTTTTTCTCAACACAAGAATCAGGTAATGAATGAGGTGTTAGCATAACTTCAACTCCTCCAATAACTCCTTTACCTTTGATTCTTGCTTCCATAGTTAAAATGTTGAAGAAAGTTTCTAACTCATCAATCCATCCCTTTGGAGTGATTTTATAAGCCATTGCTTTTGAGAAGTCGTGAATACCAAAAACAACATGTTTAACTGTTGAGTGTTCCATTAATCTATCAGCAATTTGTAAAGATTTTGGATGCTCAATAATTGGTTGAATAGTTAATTTACTTCCAATAGATACTAACCAAGAAGATAAATCTCTGATTTCAGCCGAACCATAAACTTCTCCAGCTTTAGCTAAAACAATTACATCAATGTATTGATGAATTTGTTTTAACATTTTTAAATCCTCTTCATACTCATCAGTTCTAAATGGATTTAGTCTTACAGCTATTTGAAAATTTCTTTCTGGAAATTTTGGTAACTCTTGTATTAAAAGCTCTCTACTCATTGCTTTTTGTCTACAACCATCTTCTAAGTCAAATAACACTGTGTGTGCTTTTGTTTTATAAGCATGTTTTTGTAATCTTAGTTTTGCTTGTTCCATACTTTCATATGTACCATCCAATGGATTGAATTTAATTGGCGGGTAATATATTTGAATACCTGGCCAGTATCCACCAAGAACGGGTGTCAAGTCATCGTTAGCTGTCAATTTAGATAAATCTATTGCAGAAGTCATTTTATCTACCTTTCATATTATTGATTTTTTAATCTCTTTTGATGTTTTTCAACTTGTATATTATAGTCGAAAATTAACAGGAAATTTATACAGAATTTAAAATGAATTGTTTTAATGTGTTTTAAAATAGGAAATAAATTTAAGATTAAAAAAAGAAATAGCTTTAAAAGCCCTATTTTAAGGGAAATAAACCTTAAAATAGAAGACAAAAAATGAGTAAAAAAGTTAAATTTTTTTTTCTATGTAAGAAAAAATTGTAAAAAAATAGAAAAAAATTTTGAAAATTAATGAATATTTTACAAATTTTCTAAAAATTTGATGCTACCAAAGTAATCAATTAGAAACTTTTTTGATACTTCATCAAAGCTATTTTTATCTTCATATAGATTTACATAAAAATCAAAATCAATATTTCTATTTTTTAAAGCTTCGATAGATAAAAGTGTGTCATTTATACAACCTAATTTTGAAGGTGTTATTAAAATAGCTTCGCTTTCAAAAATTTTGATTAAATCTATCATAAAAACATCTTTTTCTATTGGAACCATAAGTCCACCAGCACCCTCAATTATCAAAATATCACACATGGTTTGTAAAAACTCTTTTCTCTTTTTTAGAAACTCAAAATCAATAGTTGTTTCACCTTTTGCCACATAAGGAGCAGCTGGAAGTTTGAATTGATAGGGAACAACATCAGTTATTGATGCATTAAATGAAGGATTCAACTCTTTTGTAAGATTTAGCAATTTATTTCCATCAAGTGGAAAATCAACAACTCCTGTTTCACAAGGTTTGAAATATCCAACTTTAAAACCAAGTTTTGCAAAATATCTCAAAAACTTCTCACTTGCATAGGTTTTACCAACATTTGTATTTGTTGCAGTTATAAAAATAGAACGGTTTTTGTAGTAATTTATATCTTTTTTCATATAATCTCTTTTTAGTTATAATGTTTTAGTATTTATTATATTTTATCATAACAAAGGTTTTAAGTGGGTAACGATATAGAAATTGAATTAAGTGATGAGATAGATTTACAAGAGCCAAAAAAATATAAAGTTTTTTTATTAAATGATGATTATTCAACAATGGATTTTGTAATTGAAGTTTTAACAAGGGTTTTTAGAAAAAATAGTAGTGAAGCGGAAGCTATAATGCTAAGTATTCACAATAATGGAAGAGAGTTGTGCGGTATTTATACTTATGAAATAGCAAATACAAAAGTAGCACAAGTAAAAACAATGGCTAGGGAAAAAGGTTTTCCTTTGAAAGCTATAATGGAAGAAGAGTAATGATGATAAGCAAAGATTTAAGAACTATTTTTACACAAGCTGTTAATTATGCAAGAAAAAACAGACATGAATATTTGACATTAGAACATATTTTTTTAATGTTAATAAACGACCAAAGTATAGAAGAGTTATTTATAGATTTAGGTGTAGATACGGATAAATTATTTAAAGATTTAAAAAAATATATAGAAGAAAATACACCTATCTTACCAACGGATGTAAAAGATGAACCAATGGAGACATTAAGTGTTACATCAACCATCGAATATATGATTTCCCATGTTCAATCAAGTGGAAAAACAAATGCAAATGTGGAAGATATGTTTGTTGCAATTTTAAAAGATGAAAAATCATATGCTTCATATTTATTGAAAAAACTTGGTATTCAAAAAGTTGATATTCTTGAAGAGATATCACACAAAGAACCAATAGACAATGATGAAGAATCAAAAAATGATGATAATGATTTGGATAATAAGGTTTTAGACAAAAATTCAACAGAATTAGTTGCCGTTGCAAAAAAAGGTGAAATAGACCCTGTTATTGGTAGAGATTTGGAAATTTCAAGGGTTATTGAAATATTAAGTAGAAGAAAAAAGAATAACCCAATTTTAGTGGGAGAGCCAGGTGTTGGTAAAACAGCCATCGCTGAAGGTTTAGCCTTACAAATTGCAATGGAGGATGTGCCTGAATTTTTGTTAAATGCAAAGGTTTATTCACTGGATATGGGTTCTATGATAGCTGGAACAAAATATAGAGGAGATTTTGAGAAAAAACTAAAAAATCTTTTAAAAGAGGTTGCAAAAATACCAAATGCAATTTTGTTTATTGATGAAATTCATACATTAGTTGGTGCAGGAAGTGTTGGTGGAAGTGCTATGGATGCTTCAAATATTTTAAAACCAATGTTAGCAAATGGTAAATTAAGATGTATAGGTGCTACAACTTTTGCTGAATTTAGAAATGATTTCTCAAAAGATAAAGCACTTAGCAGAAGATTTGCAAAAGTTGATGTTAATGAGCCATCTATTGAAGACTCTATTTTGATTTTAGAGGGATTAAAATCAAAATATGAAGAGTACCATGGTGTAAAATATTCAAAAAGTGCAATCCAAACAGCCGTTGAACTTAGTAAAAAATATATTACAGATAGATTTTTACCAGATTGTGCAATTGATGTAATTGATGAAGTTGGAGCTTCCAAAAAAATCTCTCTTTCCAAAGAGTTGAAAATCAAAAATGGAAATAATATAACAATAACTTCAAAGGATATTGAAATTACTGTTGCAAAAATGGCTCACATTCCAGCAAAAAGTGCAACAAAATCCGATTTAACTCTACTTAAAAATCTTGAAAAAAATATGCAAAAAAGAGTTTTTGGACAAGACAAAGCAATAACAGTTATAACTCAAGCCATAAAAAGAAATAAAGCAGGTCTTGGTCTTGATAAAAAACCAATTGGAAGCTTTTTGTTTACAGGACCAACTGGAGTTGGAAAAACAGAAGTTGCAAAAGAGTTATCAATTCAAATGGGAATTCATTTTGAAAGATTTGATATGAGTGAATATATGGAAGCTCATACAGTTTCAAGACTTATAGGAGCTCCTGCTGGATATGTGGGATTTGAACAAGGTGGACTTTTAACTGAGGCTATTAGAAAACATCCACATTGTGTATTACTTTTGGATGAGATAGAAAAAGCTCATCCTGATTTGATGGCAATTTTACTTCAAGTTATGGATAACGCACAATTAACTGATAATAGTGGTAATAAAGCTGATTTTCAAAATGTTGTTTTAATTATGACATCAAATTTGGGTGCTAGTGAATCAAATGTTATGGGATTTGCAAAAAATGAAAAATTAAATGAAGCAAAAGCAATTAATAAATTTTTTGCTCCAGAGTTTAGAAATAGACTTGATGCTGTTGTAACATTTGACTCTTTAAGCCTAGATATTGTGGCTAAAGTTGCTGGTAAATTTATAGAAGATTTAGAAAAACAGTTAGAGAACAAAAAAATCAAAATTGAAATTAGTGCAAAAGCTAAAAAAGAGTTGGCATTATTGGGTTATGATAAAGCTATGGGGGCAAGACCATTAAGTAGAGTTATTACCGATAAAATCAAGAATATTTTAACTGATGAGATACTTTTTGGTAAGTTAAAAAATGGTGGAATTGTAAAAATTGATTATGAAAAAGATTTTACCTTTAAATATTTATAAAAAAAAGAAAAAATAATATACAATTTAATAAAAAATTTAGTATAATCCCGCAAAATTTAAAGGTCGCAAAACTTTTAAATTTAAAACATAAAAAGGACGCAAATCATGAAAAAAG
>JBBITK010000023.1:16326-27821 GCA_037440805.1 Arcobacter sp.
GTCTACCTGCGTGGCGCCCAGGAAGAGATGTGGCAGAAGCTGCTGCAACTGCAACTCCAGCTGCTACAGAAGCTGCAAAACCAGCAGAAGCTGCTGCAACTCCAGCTGCAAAATAATTTCGGCTTAAAATGAAAAAAATTTTAACAGGTTGTTTAATAGCTTTGATTTTCTCTGGCTGTAATGAAGAGAAAAAGCCTGTTACACAAGCAACAGATAGCTCAAAAGAGCCTGTTGCAGTTGTGAAACAAACTACTACTGAAAATAAAGTTGTATCTGAAGAAACAGTAAAAAATAGTGTTATTTTAGATGGAAAATCTTTATTTGCTTCATGTTCATCTTGTCATGGACAAAATGCCGAGAAATCAGCACTAAATAAATCTCAAATTATTGCTGGATGGGATAAACAAAAGATTAAAAATGCTCTTAATGGATATAAAAATGGTACTTATGGTGGTGCTATGAAAGATATTATGAAGGGTCAAGTAGCAAATAAAACAGATGCTCAAATTGATATATTGGCTGATTATATTTCAAAATTAAAATAGTAGTATAAAAAGTTTTACTTTTTATACATCTTTCATTTTTTTTTCCCTATTATTCTCTTCTTCAAAATTTAAGGAATTTTATTATGATAAAAAAAATAGATGTTGATAGTGAAGAGTTCCAAGTAGAATTCAATCTTACAAAAAAATATACCGATGGAGTTACTCAAAAGTTTAATTTAGTTTATAATCCAGATTCGGAGATAAATGAATCTATTCAAAAAGGGCTTACTAGAAATAAGTTAATTTATGGAGAGAGATTTTGTCCATGTTTTATGGTTATTGGAGATACTTTAGAAGAACAAAAACAAAATGGAGAAAATAGACTTTGTCCGTGTACTCCTGCGTTAACAAATGAAATTCCATCAAATGGTAATTGTCATTGTGGGATTTTCTGTACAAAAGAAAAAGCTGATGAATTGATATCTCAAAATCATCTACATGAAGCAGTTGCAAATCATGATGGTTTATCAAAAGATGAATGTGAAGCACTTTTCTCTCAAGGTGAAATTAATTCAGCAGAACTTGAATCATTACTTGAAGCTAGAAAAGCTGGTGTTTTTAAATTTAACCTAGTTGATAATAGAGAGTGGATGGAGTGGGTTAGAAATAGAATAACAGGAACTGACTATTTAGTTCCAACAACTTCATTTTACCAATCAATAGAGCAAATATCAGAACAAAAAGATATTCCAACTGTTGTTTATTGCCAATCTGGAAGTAGAAGTGCTTATTGCCAAAGGGTAATGTTAGATTTAGGATTTAAAAAAGTTGTAAACTTGGATTATGGTATTTCATATTACCAAGGAGAAAAAGAGAGAGGAGAGAATTAATTCTCTCTTTCTTGTTGAAAATCTTCTGAATATTTTTTAACTAAAAGCATTATAGATATAAAAAATGTTACTAATGCAGGACCAATTATCATTCCCCAAAAACCAAAAGTAGATAGTCCTGAAACTATCGAGAAAAATATAAGTAATTCATTTACATTTGTAGGTTTTTTCACTACTTTTTTATTTATATATTTGATTATTGCAGGTTTTATAAAAGTATCAGCGATTATAGAAATTACTACTATTGAGTATAATGCAATGGCAATGGCACTTCCATAAGAACCAGTTGTTGTACCTTCATATAATGATATTGGAAGCCACATAATCACTCCACCCACAACAGGAATTAGAGAAGCAAATCCATATAAAACTCCTAAAAATAAACCATCGTATCCAAAAAATGTCAAAAATATACCAAATAAGAAACCTTCAAAAATAGCAGTTACTAAAATAGAGTATAAAACAACAGTCATAACATTTGATGATTCATTAAATAGTATTGTAGAGTCATCTTTTTTTAGTGGTAAAAGATTTCTTGCAAATTTTGAAATAGATGTTGAATACATAGTGAAGAAAAAGAAAAATATCAAAATCATTACCATATCAACCATAAATTTTGCAGAATTTTTACCCAAAAAAGCCCCAAAAGATAGTAGGTCTTGTACACTTTTCCCAACATCTAATTTTGTAAGCATCTCTTTTGCAAAAGTAAGGTCATTTGCTATTGTTTCTATAAAAATCTTTAGGTCACTTAAATTTTGGATTAAAACATTTTGGTCTATTTGATTTAAAAATTTTACCAATGAAAAAATACAATACAAAATAGGAATAAAAAACAAAGAAGCCAATCCAATGGTTATTAAAACAGAAGATAGCATTCTACTTTTTAGTTTTGTTTCAAAATAAGTGGTTAAAGTGCTTGTTGAAATGGTTAAAAGTAATGCCACAAATATAGCTTTTAAAAATGGATTAAAAAGTTCTATTATAAAAAATATGGTAACAACAGCTATAGCTATTAAAAAATATATTGCTCTCAAAAGAGTTTTCCTTGTTTTATATCATCATCAAGTTTTTGACTATTTGGATAGGATAATCTGAACATTTCATAGGTTTTAACACTAGCAACTCTTCCCCTTGCTGTTCTTTCTATAAATCCATTTGCAAGTAAATATGGTTCTATTGCATCTTCTATTGTTCCCTCATCTTCGCTTAAAGCTGCTGCCATTGTTGATAATCCCATAGGTTTCCCCCTATTTGAAATAAGAAGTTCAAGAAGATTTATATCCATCTCATCAAAACCATTTTCATTAACTCCAAGTTCATCAAGGGCATATTTACATCTAGAAAGATAGATTTTGCTCTCATTTTCAACCTCAGAAAAATCCCTAACTCTTCTTAGAAGTCTTAGAGCAACTCTTGGTGTACCTCTACTTCTTTTTGATATTTCCAAGGCTGAATTATCCTCGCACTCTTTACCTAATTTTATAGCTGCTTTTTGAATGATTTTTGCTAACTCTTCTTCTGTATAAAACTGCATTCTAAAGTGCATACCAAATCTCTCTCTTAGTGGATTTGATAACATCCCAGCTCTTGTTGTTGCACCTATTAGAGTAAATCGTGGTAAGTCTATTTTTACAGTTTGTGCTGCTGGTCCTGAACCAATTATAATATCAAGTCTATAATCTTCCATAGCTGGATATAATATCTCTTCAACAGCAGCACTAAGTCTGTGAATTTCATCTATGAAAAGAATATCCCCCTCTTCAAGATTTGTTAATATTGCTGCTAAATCTCCACTTTTTTCAATCATAGGACCAGCAGTTACTTTGATATTTGAGTTCATTTCATTTGAAATTAGATATGAAAGGGTTGTTTTACCAAGACCAGGAGGTCCATAAAAAAGGATATGGTCAAGGGCTTCTCTTCTTTTTTTAGAAGCATCTATAAAAACCCTTAGGTTTTTTTTGATTTTTTCTTGACCTATGTAATCATCCCAATTTGAGGGACGAAGATTTACTTCATTTTTATCTTCTTCAAAAGATACTGATTCTACTTCAACTAATCTTTGCATTAATACTCTTCATCTTTAGATGGAAAACTAGAGTTTTGAACATCTGCTTTGTATTGAGAAACTGCATTTTTTACAAGTTCAGCACCATTTAAATAGTGTCTTACAAATTTTGGTTTAAAGCTTTCAAAAAATCCTAACATATCTGACCATACTAAAACTTGACCATCTGTTACATTTCCAGCTCCAATACCAATAGTTGGAATAGAAACAGCATCAGTAATTTTTTTTGCAACATCACTTTTTACACCCTCAATTACAATAGCAAAAGCCCCAGCTTTTTCTATTGCTATTGCATCTGCAATTAGTTGTTCTTCATCCTCTTTTGTTTTTCCTCTAACTTTGTATCCACCTTCACTTCTTACATATTGAGGCATAAGTCCAATGTGTCCCATAACAGCTATTGAATTTGAAGTTAGATGTTTTACAATATCAGCTCTATCTTCTCCACCTTCGATTTTTATAGCTGCTGCGTTTGTTTGAGCATATACTTTTATGGCATTTGTTAAGGCCTCATCTTTGTTTATATATGTTCCAAATGGCATATCTAAAACAACAAAAGATTTAGAAGCACCAGAGCATACAGCGTTTGTGTGATAAATCATTTGATCAAGTGTAGCTGAAAGAGTATCAGGCTTTCCAGCAAAACTCATATTTAAACTATCTCCCACCAAAATAATATCTGCTATCTCTTCAAAAAGCTTTGCAAATAGTGCATCGTATGCTGTTATCATTGTAAGTTTTCTTTTATTTTTTGCGTTTTTTATCTTTGTAATATTCATTTTTTCAAATTCATTTTTGATTATACTCATTGTAAAATATTCCTATAAAATTTAATAAAATATTGTATCTAAAATTAAAAAAATCTCAATAAAATTGCAAGAATAGATAGTTAAAAGTAGTTTTTTGCTAGAATAATTTAAATTTATAAGTAGGATAAAATTTTGAAAAAATTAGTAGGTTATATTACATCTTCACTTCCAAATAATAATTTCACAGTTGATTTAGCATATAGTATGAAAGAGTCTGGAGTTGATATATTAGAACTTGGTATTCCATTCTCAGACCCAGTTGCAGATGGTCCAGTAATTGAAAAAGCAAATTTAATAGCTTTGGAAAATGGTTTTAAATTAAAAGATTTATTTGAAGTTTCATCAAAAATTGCAAAAGATATAGATACTTTGTGGATGGGATATATGAATCCATTTTATCATTATGGAATTGAGAAATTCTTACAAAAAGCTGAGGAATTTGGAGTAAATGGAACAATTATTCCAGACCTTCCTTTTGAAATGGCTCAAAATTATGGGGATTTATTTGCAAAATATAATAGAGCAAATATCTCTTTTGTTGCACCAACAGATAGTGAAAATAGAATCAAAGAGCTTGTAACTGACTCACAGAAATTTATCTATATGGTTGCTTATGCTGGAATTACAGGAAGTGGTCAAGAAGAGGATTTATCAAAAGTTATTGAAAATGTAAGAAAATATACACAAACTCCTCTTTATATTGGATTTGGTGTTGATGAAAATAGCTGTCAAGAAAAAATCAAAGGAGTTGATGGTGTTATTGTGGGAAGTGCTTTTGTAAAGCATTTGATTGATGATAGCCTCTCAAATGATGAAAAAATCAAGAAAATTTCAAGCATAGCAAAAATCATAAAAGAGAAGATAAACCAATAGATGCATATTTTGAATAATGATATGGAGTTTTTAGAAGAGGATAGGGATTGTTCCTATTTTGAAGATAAATTATCAGATATAAGATATAGATATATGCAGTCTTGTTCGGGTGTAGATTACCAAGCTATGCTTGAGCGAGGTTGGAGAAGATTTGGAAGAATTCATTTTGTTCCAGAGTGTAAAAGTTGTAATGAATGCGTTTCTATGAGAATAGATGCGAAAAATTATAAGTTTTCAAAATCTGAGAAGAGGGTAATTGCAAAAAACAAAGATACAAAACTCTATATTAGACAACCATCTATTACTTTGCAACATTTGAGTTTATATGATAAATATCACGCTTTTATGAGTGATAAAAAAGCTTGGAATTACTCTCCTATTTCGCCAGAAGATTATATAAAATCTTATGTTGATGGAAAAGAAGAGTATTCAAAAGAGTTTTTGTATTTTAGAGGAGAAAAATTGGTAGCTGTTGCTTTGGTAGATATTTTACCACAAGCAATCTCTGCTGTTTATTGCTATTATGACCATGATTATGAAGAGTTATCTTTGGGAAAATTCTCTATTCTTGCTCAAATAAAAATAGCAAAAGAGATGAATATACCATATATCTATTTGGGATATTGGATAAAAAATCATTTTTCTATGGGATATAAGGAAAACTATCAACCATACGAAGTTCTCAAAAATAGACCTTCTCTTTATACACAACCTATATGGGAAAAATATGAATTATAATCTTTTAGTAATAATTAGCATAGTGATTTGTGTTATAATCTCTGTGCTGTTGAGTTATGGTATCTCTATTTTGATTTTTGATGAAAAAACTTTGTTATTCAAAGTTTCTCAACTTATAATTGCCATAGTTTCAATGATGACATTTTATGCACCTATAAAATCAATATTAATAAAATATATGAATTTCGAGGAAGAGGAAAAAACAGATGATTAAAAGAGTTTTTATACTACTTTTTACTTTTACTTTTTTACATGCACAAGAAGAAACACCATCCTCAAAATTAGAAGAGGTACAAAAAGTTTATGTTGAACCAAAAACAGATTGTCTAATTTTGGAAGATGAAAATTCAATAGTTTGTAAATTTGAACTTAGTGAAAATAAAAAAGAGCAAAATATTGAAACACAATGGGTTTCGCCAAAGGGTGAAATTGATAGAACAAGAGCTACATTAATGCCCATAGACCACACTTCTTATTATGATTATAGATATATAAAAGGTAGAGAAGCTGGAATGTGGACTTTTAAAGTTTTATTTGATTCCAAGGAGTATTCAACTCAGTTTGAGTTGAAATAAGCTCCTTTTTTATGAGAAATAAGTAACCAATTTATAAGCTACAAAAGATAAAATCCAAGCAGTTACAGTTGTAAATAGCACTAAATAAACCAAGTATTTAGTTCCTCCTGCCTCTTTTTTGAATACTATTGAAGCAGCTAAACAAGGTAGATAAGTCATTACAAATATTATAAATGAAACAGCTGCTGCAAAAGGTATATTTGTTTTTACTTTTTCCACCAATCCTTTAGAATTTTCATCATTATTCCCACCAAGACCATATAAAATACCAAGAGTTGAAACAGCTATCTCTTTTGCAGAAAGTCCTGTTACAAGAGCTATTGACATTTTCCAATCAAATCCTAAAGGTGCAAAAGCTGGTTGAGTAAATTTACCAATCATACCTAAATATGAGTTTTCAAGATTATATAAAGCTAATTGGTTTGATAACTCATCTTTTTGCTCTTTTGTTGTTACTTGCTCGATTTTTTGTTCAAAGATTTTTTTCATATTTTCATCTTTTGGATAATTTGAAGCAAACCAAATAAGTAATGAAGCTCCCAAAATAAAAGTTCCAGCTTTTTTTAGATACATCATAGCTTGTATTGAAACAGAGTGCCATATAAGTTTTAAAGATGGCATTCTATATTTTGGCATCTCCATAACAAACGGCTCATCTTCATTTTTAAATACTACAACTTTTAGAATTTTTGCAGCAATTAGACCAAATAAAGCACCAACTAAATATATTAAAAATAGTATATTTCCAGCGTTGTTAATATCAAAAAAAGCCCCAATAAATAGGATATAAATAGGCAATCTAGCACTACAAGACATAAATCCAATGATAAATAGTGTCAAAAGTCTATCCCTATCATTTTTAAGTGTTCGTGCAGCCATATATGCAGGAACAGAACATCCAAATCCAGTTACCAAAGGAATAAATGACTTACCATGAAGTCCAAATTTATGGAAAAAACCATCCAATAAAAAGGCAACTCTGCTCATATATCCCGTTGTTTCAAGTAAAGCTATACCAAAAAATAAAATGACAATATTTGGTAAGAACAAAACAACTGCACCAACACCAGCTAATGCTCCATCTCCAATAATAGAGCCTAATTGTTCTCCCAAATTATTTTTAGTAATATCTATAAGTGAAGCAAAAAAAGAGTCAATTAAATCCATAGGAATACTTCCTAATGTAAATGTTAATTGAAATAATCCCCACATCAAAAATAAAAATATTGGTAAACCAAAAAATTTATGAATCAATAAAGAGTCAATTTTATCAGTGATGGTTTTGATATTTAGTTTTTTAGAAGTTACAGTTTCAACAACCGCACCCCTTGCAAAAGCAAATTTTTCGTCATTAAAAATATCATCTATATTTTTAGTGTCATAATGTAAGCTTATGTGTTCAAAGGCTTCAGAAAGTATAGGTTGAAGTTTAACCCAAATTGGTTCATCGTGGAAAAATTTATATGTAGTTTTATCCTCTTTTAGAAGTTTTATAGCTATTTCCCTATATGTTTTAGAGGTTTTATATCCAACTTCTTGAAATAAAGTTGTAATATTTTGAATCTCTTCTTCAATAACATCAGAAAAAATCAATTTTGTTGGGAGTTTTTCATCTTCATATTTAAAAACTATCATATCCAAAAGTTCAGTTATACCCATATTTTTAGCAGCACTTGTTTTTATGCAAGGTTTACCCAAAATCTTTCCAAGTTGAACTTCATTTATATTAATTCCCTCTTTATTTGCTTCATCGGTCATGTTCAAAGCTATAATCATTTTTTTATCTAAAGCCAAGATTTCAGAGGTCAAATATAAATTTCTCTCCAAATTTGTAGAATCTAAAACATTTAAAATCAAATCATATTGACCATTTTCCAAATACTCTTTTGTTACTTTCTCTTCTAAAGTATAATCATTTAGAGAGTAAGAACCTGGTAAATCTGTAATTTCTATTTTGTAATCTTTGTAGGTTAAAAAAACCTCTTCCTTTGCAACAGTTACTCCAGCAAAATTTCCAACTTTTAGTTTTGCGTTGGAAATTGAGTTTATAAGCATCGATTTTCCAACATTAGGTTGTCCAACCAATGCTATTTTTATAATTTTCTTTTTCATTTTTCTACTTCTATTTTTGATGCTTCACTAAGTCTTATGGCTATTTTTGTTTGGTTTATTTTCACTTCAATAGTACTTTTTGTTAAAGTTACTTTTTCTATGATAATTTTTGAACCTTTTACTATACCAAAGGAATAGAATCTATTTTTTAGGGCTAATTCACAATTTATAGATTTTATTGTAGCTATTTCTCCCTCATTTAATTCATCTAAAGTCATCTTTTTCCTTTTTTATTGATAATAACTATTATAGTTAAAAAAAGCTTTTTAGCTGATTTAAGGGGTTTATAATCATTGTAATTTTTGTCAAGTTTCGATATACTAAAAAATATAAGAATATAATTTTTGAGGATATATTGATGTCAAATGAAAATATTTATGAAGATGTAATAGAAGAATTAAGAAAAATAGTAAAACAAAAAGGTTTAAAATATACAGAACAAAGGGAAGTTGTTTTAAGCGTTTTGTTACATGCAAAAGAGCATTTAACCGCAGAAGAGATTTACAATGAAATCAAAAAAGAGCATGGAAATTCAAATATTGGAATAGCTACTGTTTACAGAGCATTAAGCTTTTTGGAGGAAGTAAAACTTATAACTTCAATAGCCTTTGGAACAGATGGTAAAAAATATGAGAGCAGTTCAAAATCACACCATGACCATTTGATTTGTACTACTTGTGGAAAAATTATTGAATTTATGGATGAAGAGATAGAAAAAAGACAAGAATCTATTGCTAAGAAAAATAAATTTGTAATCACAAGCCACTCTATGCAACTTTACGGTGTTTGTGAAACTTGTAGATAATTAGAGTTATTACTCCACCAACAAAATAAATTAATTTTAGCCACATTTTTACCATCAATTTTTGTTTGAAATTTATGAAAACATAATTGTATGTTGAATAAATTTCAAACAAAAAGAATGTGTAAATAATGTGAGTGAAAACCCCTAAAATGCTAGTTTTCTTCTGAATATTTTTTGCGTTGGAAGTTATCGCTTACGCAATGGTAAGCTTCAAACTTCCGCCTTAAAAATACCCACAGTAAAACATCTAAAATTTAATCTATTTTATTGGTGGAGTAATAAATTTAACTCTAACTATTTTTTATAAAATTTCAGATTTTATACTCTCAACCCAATCTAAAACTCTTTGTTTAGTTAAATCACTTTGATTATCTTCGTCAATAACCAATCCCACAAACTTATCATTTATTTGAGCTTTTGAAGAGTCATGATAATAACCTTCTGAAGATGTAAATCCTACGATTTTTGCTCCTGCTTTTTCTATTTGTTCATAAATAATTCCCAAAGCACTACAAAATTCATAGCTATAACTCTCTTGATCCCCAAGACCAAATAATGCTATGGTTTTAGATGATAAATCTAATTTGCAAAAATCTGCCCAAATATCTTCCCAATCATCATTTAATTCACCATCTCCCCAAGTAGAGCCTCCAAGAATTAATTTATCATAAGAATCCATTTTTGATATATTTATATTTGATAAATCAAAAACTTCGATTTCACCTAACTCTTTTGCTATTTTGTGTGCTATCTCTTGTGTATTTCCTGTACTTGTTGCATAAAATATTGCTGTTGCCATTTTTTCTCCTAAAATTAATTTCTTATTGCTGATCTTAAAGAGTATGGTATTGCCTTGATTTGATACTCTTTATTTTTTAACTCATCCACATAAACAGGTATCTGTTTTGTGAAATTTTCAGTTTTGGGATAGACTAAATAAATCTGATAAAATTCCCCTTTTTTTATAGTTTTTATAGCACTTTCCAACTCATTTTTAATATCTGGATTTTTTACTTCAATATTTTTCCATGAAGTCAAAATTTTTAAGCCATAACTCTCTTCTGTTTTTATAACTATTGCATCTCCCAAATCCAAAACATCTTTATCTTTATGTTGTTTTTTTATCTTTTTTAGTACAAATTCATGGAACAACAAATCCTTATCTATTAATAGTTGTAGATTTTTATTGATATAACAGTGTGAAATTAATTTTGCCACTTTTAAATTACTTTTGTTTGTTATTGGTATTGTTTTATTATTCAAAAAAGCTTCAATAATCTTTGTTGAATTTAGGCAAAAATCAAATACTTTTTTATCATTTTTTTTATAACTCTTTACCATAAAACCGTAAGGTAAAAGGGTTTTTATTTTATATTCAAAGGCAAATTTTAAAGGATATTTTGATAACTTTTTTTGTTCATATTTTGAAAAAGAACAAACACATTTTAAAATATTATTACTCATATTTAAAAATAGTTGTCTAATCTTTTCTTTTGAATCAAAAGTATCAAAAATATTTGGTAGATACTCCTTATTATTATCAAATCCTACAAATTTATCAAAACTAAAATTCATTTTTATCTCCTTGACAAGCATAACAATCTTTACAATCTTTAATTCCCATAATCTTCACATACTCTTCATAAACACAAGAAATTGATCTTTTTGCACAAACAAAAGGGATATTTTTCTTTTTTGCTTCATTTTTATATTTAAGCATTGTGTTGTGATTTAAAAATGAGGTGAGCATAACAATACAATCTGTATCACATGGTATGGTTTTCTTAGGAGCTGAAGATTTTTTTCTAGCATCCCAATGATTTATTGAAGTTGCACCTAAATTTTCCAACATTGATGAAATTTGAGATATTTGATCTCCACCTATTACTAAAACGCTCATAACTAGCCCCTTAACAAGTGCAACCAGTTGGTTTTATTAAATCTTTTTTATTGTTTAAGAAGCTTTCTATATCCTCGTTAGTAAAAATATTTTCTTTAGAGAAAACTATTGATAAATAGTTTTTTAATTGTTTTTTAAGCTTTTTAATCTTTAATTTAGAGAAAGCGGGGTTTAAATAAATAAGGATTTGATGAAGAATTCTTAAAAAAAGGTTTTTTGCATCAATATTATTGTAAA
>JBBITK010000024.1:0-25921 GCA_037440805.1 Arcobacter sp.
CATAAGAGTCCAAAATTGCTTCATTTATAGCTTCAATTCCATTTTCAGCGGTATTATATGTGATACCGCTGAAAATGGAATTGAAGCTATAAATGAAGCAATTTTGGACTCTTATGATTTAGTTTTGATGGATATAAATATGCCTCAACTTGATGGTTGTGAAGCTATGAAGCAGATAAGAAAATATGAAGAGAGTAACAAAAAAACTTCTACGCCAATAGTTGCACTAACAGCAAATAGTATCTATGGCGACAAAGAAAAATATCTCTCCATAGGTTTTGATGGTTATTTATCTAAACCAATAGAGTTTGAAAAACTAGAATCAACTTTGAAAAAATATCTCAAAGCAAAAGAGATAGATGAATCTTTACTAAAAAAAGTAAATACAAAAACAGAATCCATAGATGATATATCTTATAACTTTGAGGAAGTAGCTTTAAAATTAGGGATAGATTCTGAGATAGTAAGAGCCTTGTATAGACAATTTATTGATGAATATCCTAAAAATAGAGATAAATTAAAAGAGTTTATAGAAATCAAAGATTTCAATAATATTAAACTGCAATCCCATTTTATAAAAGGTGCTTGTGCAAATCTTCAATTTACTAAGTTAATTCCTATTTTTCAAGAGATGGAATCAAAGGCAAAAGAGTCAGAGGATATGGATTATATGAAGATGATTGATGAGGTTGATGGAATAATAGAAATTTATGATGAATTAGAAAAACTCTAAATCATCATCATTATTTGAAAGGGCAATATCGTTTGAGAATATTGCTTCTATTTCTAAACAAGTATTTGCAAAAGAGGCATCAAAGTAGTTGATATTTGAAGCATCTTGGTCTATAAATACAGATTTTATCCATTTTTCAATATCTTCAAGTAAAGCTAAAAATACACTAACAAAAAGCTCTTTTCTATCGCTATCATTTAAATCTTCAGTTTTTAAGTTGTTGATAAATTTTAGAAGATTTTCCGCTGCATTTGCTGCCACATAGAAACTCCCAAATTGATTTAATATTTGTACAAAATCATATAAAGTAGTTGTAATTCCTTGCAAATGACTTTTTGTATCATTTGCATTTAGAGTTTCCATTTTACAGATATTTGCTTCATAAGCTATGAAATTATCCAAAAATGTCTCAACTCTTTCCAAATCATATTCATCAAAATTTTGCATAAATTTTGAAGCTTTACCACCTTTTACACTCTCTCTAATTCCATATTTTTTGATAAGTCTTGAACTCTCTTGTTGTACTTTTGGTGCAGAGACTTGTACATTATCATTTTTTGCAACATTTATGGTTACTGATTCTTTTTGTGTTTTTTGATTTGTAATTTTTAATTTAACATTATCTTGGGCAATAAGTTTTAACTGTTTTAGTTGAAGATTTAATTTTTTTGTATTGTAGATAGTTTTTAAAACCCTCAATAAAACAGGGATAGTTTCATCTATATTAAGAGGTTTTAGCATAATAGCATCAACACCTTGTGTAATTATATTTCTCAATTCATCCAAATCATTAAGTGCAGATAGAACAATTATTTTTTGGTCAAAAGAGTTTAATCTTATTTTTTCAATTAGTTGAACACCATTCATATTTGGCATTAAAATATCTGTGATAATTAAATCATATTTTCTTTTTCCATTTGTTAATATGTCATAGGCTTCAACTCCATCTTTGGCTGTATCAACTCTGAAAAAAAACTTACTAAAGAATCTCTTGCAAATCTCCAAAGATATTGGTTCATCATCAACAACCAATAAAGACATACCTTTAGCATAGTTTCTTATGACCATATTTACACTAGATGAACTGTCCATTAACTTTCCTTATGTGTTTGTTTTTAATTGAAATATTTTATCTAAAAACTTATTATATTAAAATTATTTTTTAGTTTTTTATTATATTTACATAAAATAAAAGAATAAAAAAATAAAATGATGTTCAAATGACATACTAAAATTATTTTTATATAAAATTTAGTAATTTTAAAATCTCATATCTTTTTAATATTTCTACTTTATAATACATACATAAATATACTAGGAGGTAAAATGCAAATAGGATTTATAGGTTTAGGTAATTTAGGTAAAGCAATTTGTACAAGACTTACAACACAAGGTCTAAAACCAATTGTATATAATAGAAATAAAGATAAATTAAAAGAGTTAGGATATGAAATAGCATCAAATCCAAAAGAGCTTTTGGAAAAATGTGAAATTATTTTATTATGCTTATTTGATTCTCAAGCAGTAAAAGATATTTTGAAAATGGAAAACGGTTTATTGTGTGAAGAGTTAAATAAAAAAATTATTATTGATTTGACAACAAATCATTATGAAGATGTTTTAGAGTTTCATCAAGTTGTTGAAGATTTTGGAGGAAGTTATCTTGAAAATCCAGTTTTTGGTTCAGTTGCACCTGCACTAAAAGGTGAGTTAACGGTTGTTAGTTCTGGAAAAGTTGAAGTTTTTGAAAAAGCAAAACCATTGTTGGAAAAGATTGCCTCAAATATTTTTCATTTACCAACTCCATCGAGTGCAACAAAAATGAAACTAATAAACAATCTTTGTTTAGGTTCATTTATGGCAACTTTGGCTGAATGTACAGCATTGGCTGAAAATTGTGAAATAGATAAATCAAAAGCTTTGGAGATTTTGGGAGTGGGAGGTGGTCAATCACTTGTACTTAAAGCAAAAACTCAAAAGTTAATTGATGAGGATTTTTCACCGCACTTTTCAAATAATGCAATAAATAAAGATTTACATTTGTTGCAAGATTTGGCGTATAATCTTAAAATGCCACTTTATAGTGCAGCTATGCCAAAAGAGTTGTTTTCTAAGATGAAGAATTTAGGAAAAGGCGAAGAGGATTTCTCTTCTATTTATCAGTTGTTTAAAAATTAAAAGCTAACTCGTTAGCTTCTTTAGAGTTTGCTTCTTTAGGTTTGATTTATTCAAACCGCTAAAAGAAGTTAAAAATATAGGTCCCTTTTCTTCATAGCGAAGTCTTGTAGTGAACGAAGTGAAGCTAAAAATGGGACATTTTAAAAGGATAATTAATGCCACACTTACAATTTGAAATAAACAAAAAAGTATCAAGTGAATCTAAAGAGGAGTTTGTAAAAGAGATTAGAGCCTCTTTTAGTGAAATTATGGACACTGGAACAGACCATATTGCAATTAGTATTAGAGAGTATGATAAATATAGTTTGACTATTGGAAGAGCAAATCCAACAGATGATATTTGTTTGATGAATTTGGATATTAGAGAAGGGCGAATTATAGAAAAACGAAGAGCGTTGGCTTTGGAATATATGAAAATAGTAAAACAAAATTTTGGAATAAATGAAAAAAATCAATATGTGACATTTACAGAGCATAAGGGAGAGGATTTTCATTTGGTGGAAAAATATTTGGCATCTTGGGAGAGTGGGGAAGACCCTCTTGCATAATTTGAGAAATAGTTATTGATAAAAAAGGAGAGATAGTGAAACTCTCCTTGAATTTTATTTTAACATATCAATATATCTTGATATATTAAAATAAATCTGCTAATATTCTCCCAACAAAATTTTAGGAATAAAAATGGATATTTTTTTAAAATCTATGGGTGCTTTAAACGATGAAACAAGAGTTAAAATTTTGAAATTTATAAATACTTATGGAAAATGTTGTGTTTGTGATTTGGAAAACTCATTTGATATGATTCAGTCAAGACTCTCAAGACATCTAAAAATCCTAAAAGAAGCAGGTTTTTTGAGTCTTGAAAGGGATGGAAGATGGGCTTATTATTCCGTTCGTTCACCACTTGATGAGTTTAGACAAAGTTGTCTAAAAGAGATAAGTTATTTGGATATTGAGTTACCAAATTTGATAAAAGCTTGTGAAAATAAGGATTGATTTTGAAAGAGACACTTTTTGTATATGGTACATTGATGCCAAATTGCCCAAATGCCTATGTATTGGAAAATATTGTAGGAAAATTTGTTCCAGCAACGGTAAAGGGAAAACTAATAGATGCAGGTTGGAGTGCTAGTATGGGGTATCCTGGAATTAGGCTTGATGTGGGAAATGACACTATTCATGGATTTTTATTTTATTCAGATAATCTAATCAACCATTGGGATTTTTTGGATGAGTTTGAGGGAGAAGAGTTTGAAAGAACTCCTGTGGTAGTTGAGCGATATGATGAACTTGAAATTGATACATATATTTACACACTAAAACCTGAAATATTAGATATGCACGAGGATAGATAGATGTTTTTGGCAATTTCTATATTTTTAATCACTTTAGTTTTTGTGATTTGGCAACCAAAAAATCTTCAAATAGGAACAACTGCTGTTATTGGAGCAATAGTAGCATTGATTTTTGGAGTTGTTAGTTTCTCAGATGTGCTAATCGTAACAAATATAGTTTGGGATGCAACTTTGGCATTTATTGGAATTATCATTTTATCTATGGTTTTAGATGAGATAGGATTTTTTGAGTGGTGTGCTTTGAAAATGGCAAAAATCTCAAATGGAAATGGAATAAAAATGTTTGTTTATTCTATTTTGTTGGGGGCTTTTGTTTCTGCACTTTTTGCAAATGACGGAGCAGCTTTGATATTAACTCCAATTTTATTAGCAAAAATGAGGATTTTAAAGTTAGAGCCAAAAACAATAGTTGCTTTTTTACTTGCAGGTGGATTTATAAGTGATAGTGCTTCTTTGCCTTTTGTATTTTCAAACCTTACAAATATCGTAACAGCCAACTATTTTAACATTGGATTTGTGGATTATTTTTTCAATATGATAATTCCATTTTTAATAAGTGTTATTGTATCAACTCTATTTTTATATATTATTTTACACAAAAATATACCAAAAAAAGTAGACATAGGTCTATTAAAAGAGCCAAAAACAGCCATCAAAGATGAAAAATTGTTCTATTTTTCTTGGGTATTCTTGGCATTTTTACTTGGGGCTTATTTTATAGGTGATGCTTTTGATTTACCTATTTCAATTTTTGCTTTAGGTGGAGCAATTTTGTTTTTGTTTATTGCAACAAAGAAAAAAGCAGTTGAACCAAAACATATAATCAAAGAAGCACCTTGGCAAGTTGTTTGGTTTAGTATCGGACTTTATATTGTGGTTTATGGTTTAAAAAATGCAGGATTGACTGATTATTTAACTCTTGTTTTACATGAGTTAGTAAAGCAAGGAGATACCATCGCAATCATTGGAACAGGATTTATAAGTGCCTTTTTAAGTGCTATTATGAACAATATGCCAACAGTTATGATTATGGATATAGCTTTAAAAGATATACCAAATGAGGCTTTAGCTTATGCAAATATAGTAGGGTGTAATCTAGGTCCTAAAATGACACCATTTGGTAGTTTAGCTACTTTACTTTGGCTTCACGTATTGGCAAAAAAAGGCGTGAAAATAGGATTTTGGGAATACAGTAAGTTTGGATTTATTATCACGCCACCTGTTTTATTTGTGGTTTTATTATTTATTTAAAGGAGAAAAAATTGAAAACAAAAGTTTTATTTATATGTAGTGCAAACACAACAAGAAGTCAAATGGCACAAGCGTTATTATCAAAATATGGTGGAGATGATTTTGAGGTTTTAAGTGCTGGAGTTAATCCTGGAAAACTGAATTCTATGGCAGTTGAAGTTATAAGAGAAGATGAAAATATGGATATTTCATCATATACAACAAATAGTATTATTGATTATTTTAAACAAGGATTACATTTTCATTATGTGATAACTGTTTGTGATGAAGCAAAAAAAGAGCCTTGTCCAATTTTCCCTGGTCTTGATGGAGTTTTACACTGGAATATTTCAAGTCCAGCATGTGATGGAACAGATGAAGAGAAAAAAGCAAAAGTTAGAAAGTCAAAAGAAGAGATAAAAGTAAATGTTTTAAAGTTGGTAGAACTTGTAAAAAATGAACATATAAAATCAGGTTTTCCTGAGTCTTGGCATGTAAATAGATAAAAAGGAGTATTTTATGAAAAAAGTTTTGATTTTATGTACGGGAAACTCTTGTAGAAGTATTATTGCTGAAGCACTAATCAATGCAAAGTTAGAGGGAATTAGTGCAGATAGTAGTGGAGTTCGAGCAAGTGGAAGAGTAAATCCAAATGCAAAAAAATTGCTTGAAGATAAAGGAATTTGGAGGGAGGAATACCACTCAAAAACAATAGATAAAGTAATAGACAATGCTTATGATTTAGTTGTAACTGTTTGTGACCACGCAAATGAAACTTGTCCAATGTTTCCAAAAGCTGTGAAAGTTATACATATTGGTTTTGAAGACCCAGATGGAAAAGGTTTTGAAGCATTTGAAGAAACTTACAAAGAGATAGAAGAAGTTTTACTTCCAAAGGTTGTAGAGGCTTTAAAATAGATGTTTTATTATTGGGAAAAGCTGGTTGATTTTTTTGTTTATTCATTTTTAGGATTAACAAAAGAGGATAGTTTTACGACTACTTTACACTTTTTTATATTTGATACAGTGAAGATATTTATCCTTTTATTGGGAATTATCTATGCTGTTTCGATTTTGCGAACTTGGTTCAATGTGGAAAAAGTAAGGGTCTATCTGCAAGGAAAATCTCTTTTTTTAGGAAACATAATGGCGAGTCTGTTTGGGATAATCACTCCTTTTTGTACTTGTAGTGCAATACCTCTTTTTTTAGGGTTTGTGCAAGCAAGAATTCCTATTGGGGTAACTTTTTCATTTTTGATTTCAGCTCCTATGAATAATGAAATTGCAATAGCTATGCTTTTCTCACTTTTTGGGTGGAAAATTACAGCCATTTATATAGGTTTTGGGCTTTTAGTAGCCATAATTGGTGGATATTTAATTGGAAAAATGAATGCAGAGAAATATATTTTGATGGATATAAAACCCTTAGAGGGGAAACTAGAAGATGTAAAAATCAATCTAACTATCAAACAAAGACACGAAGAAGCAAAAAATTATACTTTAGATATATTCAAAAAAATCTATATTTATGTGATTATTGGTGTGGGAGTAGGGGCTTTTATACATGGTTTTGTGCCAACTGATTTTATCATCAAATACGCAGGAAGCAATAGTTGGTATAGTGTTCCATTGGCTGTAATTTTGGGAATTCCTATGTATGCAAGTACAGCTAGTGTTATGCCACTTATTGAAGTTTTAACTTCAAAGGGGATGTTACTTGGAAGTGCTTTGGCTTTTATGATGTCTGTAACTGCTTTGTCACTTCCAGAAGCTATGATATTAAAAAGAATTTTACATATAAAATTGATAGCTATATTTTTTGGAATAATTGGTTTGGGAATAATTTGTGTTGGGTATATTTTTAATACGATTTTATAAAAAAAGAGATAAATTTTAAAAATAATAAATGAATAACATCTGCAACTTTAGGGTCAAAATCTTTGATTTTGGGGTACCCAAAGTGAAGCCGTTTGAATTTATTGTTTTTATGAATTTATGATTAAAAAGGATAAAAAATGAAAATAGAGATTTTAGGAACAGGTTGTAAAAAATGTCAAGTTATGTTTGAAAATACAAAACAAGCTATGGCAAAAATTGGTGGTTTTCACGAACTAAAAAAAGTGGAAGATATAGTAGAAATTATGAATTATGGTGTTATGAGCACACCAGCACTTGTGGTTGATGGGGTTGTAAAAAGTTATGGTAAAGAGTTAAGTGTTGAAGAGATAGAAAAGCTACTTTCAAACAACTAAAATGAAAAATCTATTTGAAATTTTTTATAGATTTTTTCTTTTAGGATTAGTGAGTTTTGGTGGACCAGTAGCTCACATAGCCTATTTTAAAAAAGCTTTTGTGGACAAACTAAAATGGCTTGAAGAAGCAGAGTTTAGTAAAATTGTGGCTCTTAGCCAATTTTTACCAGGTCCATCTTCTTCTCAAGTTGGATTTACAATAGGTTTAAAAAAAGGTGGAATTTGGGGAGCAATATTAGCTTTTATAGCTTTTACTCTGCCATCTTTTTTGATTTTGTATTTTTTATGGAAAATGGAAGTTTTTCAAAACCAAAATGAGTATATAAAATCTATAATTTATGCCTTAAAACTTTTTGCAGTTGTTGTGGTAATAGATGCTGTTTTTGGTATGTTTAAAAGCTTTTGTAAAGACAAAATTACTATTTTTATCTTTGCTATCTCTTCAATCGGTTTCATTTAGTTCTTTCAATATTTTGCTTATTCTTAAGGCGTGCTCTATGCCCTTGTCTTCAAAAAAATGTAGGTCTGGCGTATATTTCAAGCGTACCCTTTTTAATCAAATTTTTGTTTTAGTTTTGTGTGCTGTTTTTGGATACTTTTTTATAAAAAATGAACTAAAAAATCAAGAAAAAATTATCTATCCAAACTTTTTTATTTTGGCACTTTTTATAACTCTTCTTTTTGTAGCTTTTGTTTTTGAGTTTAAAAATGAAGCTTTAAATCTATTTTTTGATTTTTATAAAAGTGGTAGTTTGGTTTTTGGTGGTGGTCATGTGGTGCTTCCACTTTTACAAGGAAACCTTGCAAATCAAGTATCAAATGATACTTTTTTGGTGGCTTACTCTTTGGCTCAAACGATACCTGGACCCATGTTTTCCATAGCTACTTATTTGGGTGCTGATATTTTGAAAGAATCGCCACTTCTTGGAGCATTAATAGCAACATTTGGGATATTTTTGGGTGGATTTTTATTGATTTTAGCTTTTTATAAAAGTTTTGAGAGTTTTTCCAAAAATGCAGAATTAATAGGAATAATCACAAGTGTAAATGCAGGGGTTGTGGCTCTTTTATTTGCAACTTTATGCAATACAATTATTCCAAATGCTGTACATAATCTATTTGATATATTTTTGGTAATTGTTGGATTTGTAGCCATTAGATATTTTAAAATCAATATTTTTTATGTTATTTTACTTTTTAATTTTATATTTGCTATTGGAAATCTGTTTTGATAAAATAAATTTATAACTAAAGCTTTTAAGAGATTAATAACATTTAATAATCTTTAATAGTGGTAATAATCTTGCATTTATAATACTATTTTGCTAGAATTTATGAATACTCTTTCAAAAGGTAAATAATGGCAACAAAAGATTTAGTAGTTGTGGGAATAGGCTCAAGTGCAGGTGGTCTTGAAGCTTTACAGATAATGTTATCAAAATTATCAGATACTCTAAAATGTTCCTACATAATAGCTCAACATCTAAGCCCAACCCATCGTTCTATGATGGTTGATTTATTAGGTAGAATTACTAATATTCCAGTAATCGAAGTTCAAAATGGAATGGTAATAAAAGAAAAAACTATCTATATGACTCCTGAAAACACTGATATTTTTATTTCAAGTGGAAGAATTTATCTAAAATCCATAGAACATACCTACGGTCCAAAACCCTCAATAAACTATTTTTTTAGTTCTTTAGCTCAATGTTATGGCTCAAAATCAATAGGGATTATTTTAAGTGGTACTGGAAGTGATGGAGCATTTGGTATTAGAGCCATAAAAGCTTCTGGTGGAATAACCATAGCCCAATCCCCACAAAGTTCAAAATATGATGGAATGCCTATATCTGCAATAAATACAGGAAAAGTTGATATCGTAGCTTCCATAGAAAATATCTCAAACGAAGTTGCTAGAATAGTTGATAATCTTGGTAAAAATGTGGCTGATAGTATTAACAACAATATAATTTCACAGATTTATAGAATAATATTTGAAGAAAAAGGTGTGGATTTCTCCCAATACAAAAAAAATACTCTCACAAGAAGAATTGAGAGAAGATTGTCTGCTCTAAAAATTGAGAGTTTAAATGATTATGTTGATTATCTAAATATGAATATAGATGAAGTTACAAATCTTTATAATGATATTCTCATCGGTGTTACGGAGTTTTTTAGAGACCCTGAAGTTTTTGAAGAGATAAGCGAACAAATCAAAATTTTAATAGAAAAAAAAGAGCAGGGAGAAGAGATAAGATTTTGGTCAATAGGTTGTTCAACTGGAGAAGAAGCCTATACTTTAGCCATTATTTTAAGTGAAATTCTACAAGAAAAGATTACAAAGTATAAAATCAAAATTTTTGCAACAGATATTGATGAAGAGGCTTTGAAAATTGCAAGAAGTGGAATTTATGCAGAAACTAGCTTGGTAAATATAAATAAAAATCTATTAAATAAATATTTTACCATCAATAAAAATCAATTTGAAATTAAAAAAAGTATTAGAGAGTTGGTTGTTTTTTCAAGACATAATATTATTAGTGATTCCCCATTTTTGAGAGTAGATTTAATCTCTTGTAGAAATATGCTTATATATTTTAATAGTACTTTACAAAATAGATTTTTTCCAATAGTTCACTACGCATTAAAAGATAATGGTATTTTACTTTTGGGTAAATCAGAAAATGTTTCTGAGTATCACGAATTATTTTTAACTTTGAATAAAAGCCTAAAAATCTTTAAATCCCAATATACAGGTATAAAAGAGTTACCAAAACTATACAACTACAGTGGAATAAACAAAAACTATGAAGAACCAAAACTAGTTTCATTCAAAAATGAAGAGGAGTTATTGGAGGAAAAAATAGTTGAGGCTACTTCCAAATTTATCCTAAATCAATGTGTTCTAATCAATAGTTCAAATGATATTGTTTATATAAAAGGGGAAAATCCATTTGTTACCTTTTCCCAAGGAAGAACAACAATAAATATTTTTAAATGTATAAAAGAGGAAATTTCCCTTGATGTTAGAAGTGTTTTAAACGAAGTTCAAAAGGATAAGAAATATAGAACTACTCAATTTAGGTCTATTACCCTTTATGATGAGTTGGTTAAATATGTAAGGGTAATAATTGTTCCTGTTCAAAATGAAAAAAATGATGATTGGTTTTATGCTTTATATTTTCAAAGTGAAAATATACAAAATTTAAAAGGTTATATTAGTCAATATGAAAATGATAATGAAACCATTACAAATCTTACAAGTGAGTTGGAGCGAACAAAATCACATTTACAAAATGTAATAGAAGAACTTGAAACAAGCTATGAAGAGATGCAAAGTTTGAATGAAGAGTTAAGCTCATCAAATGAAGAGTTGCAAAGTTCAAATGAAGAACTTGAAACAACCAATGAGGAACTCCAAAGTACAAATGAAGAGCTTCAAACAGCCTATAGTGAGTTAAAAGTTTTATATGATGATAAAGAGTTTAGAACAAAACAGTTAGAAGATATGACCTCTAAACTAAGATTTCAAACAGAGGATTTAAGAAGACAAAAAGAGCTAACAGAAGCTATTATAAATACAACTCCCATCGCTATTTTAATGACCGATACAACAGGTAGAATAACCTTTGTAAATACAAATGCCCAAAATCTATTTAAGCTTTCAAAAAAAGAGTTATTAAATAGATATATAGATGGAAAAGATTGGGAAATTTTAGATGCAAATGGAGAAAAAGTATATAGTGAAAATATGATATTAAATGTCATCAAAAGAACCTATGAAACAGTAAAAAATATGGTTTATTCCATTGAAACAGGGGAGAAATATAGGGTTTTGGTATCTTTTAGTGGTTCTCCAATTTTTGATGTTAAGGGAGATTTTGTAGGAATTGTATTTAGTCTGGAAGATATTACTCAAAAACAGATGATGCAAGAACAAATTAATAAGTTCAAACAAAATGATTCTATTGATGAAAGAATAGAACAATCTTTGGAAAAAATAAAAGTTTCAGGAGCTTTGAACTCTTCTATTGAGCAATTCAATCTTCTTCAAATAGCTATGCTTGATATCTCTGTAAATCTAAAAAATATGATTTCAGAAGCTATTTTATTGAATCTAAATATTGCAAATAGTAAAGATAGAGATATGGAAGATGAGTTATGTAAGCAACTCAATAGTCTACTTCTAAATATGAATACTTTTATAAATGGAAATATAGTTTACTATAACAATATGTATATTAATAAAAAAATAGATTTTGTAAAAATATTTAGAAAAAGCATAGAACTTTTTGCATACTCCTTTGAACAACAAGATATTAAATTTACACTATCTTTGGATGAAAATTTATCTTTGGTTGTTGATTCAAAAGAGGCTGTTTTATTTATTATCAAACTTATTGAAACAGTTGTAAATTTAGGTGTAAAAGAGTTGGAAATGGTATTAATTGATAAAAAATTGGTTCTAAAAATAAGTCAAACTAAATACAATGTAAAACAGTGGGAAAATTTTGTTAAATCTTACAATGAAGAGTTATTAGATAAACTATTCAATAGTAAAATAACAGATATTCAAATAAAGAGTTAATATGTCAAAACCAAAACTATTGATAGTTTCCGAACAAAAAAGTGTTTTCAATCTTTATAAAATGTTATTGAGTGAGAGTTTTCAATATATTGATAGTTTATATATTGAAGATGAATTCTTTATTGAACTTATAAAGTTTAATGAATTTGATATGGTTTTGATAGATTTAAATGGTAAAAAATATTTTCAATCCCTAAATGAACTATCAAAAAAATTACTCAAAGATTGTAAAATAGCCCTAATCACACCCTATGATATAAATCAAATCTCTTTTATTATTGATAATAGCTCTTTTTTTGATTTGATTCTCTCTAAACCTATGGATATTACAAAACTACAAAATTTTGTAAAAGGCGAGAGTGAAAGAATAGAAAAAAGAAATGTCTTGGAGAAGAAAAACAATATTTTGGCAAAAGTTGTGGATTTGCACCCTGCAAGAATTGCTGTTTATAATAGTGAAGGGACTCTTTTTTATGCAAATAGCAACTATCTAAAATCAAATAACTTAAAATTTGAGCATATTGATAATCTAAAATTTGATGAAATAGACCAATGTAGCACGCAATTTTCAATCATAAAAGATAGACTTAAAATCTCTAATACCTTTGTTCAACAAAAAGAGGATAACAATCATTGGTTTGAATCGATTTTTTATAGTATGAGTAATGAGTTTATTATTCATAGTTGCACAGATATAACTGCCCAAAAACAAAAAGAGTTACAACTTGAACAATCGGCAATATTTTTTGAAAATAGTAATGAAGGTATTATTACTGATTCTAAAGGCAAAATTGTATCCATAAATAAAGCATTTTCAAAAATTACAGGATATAGAAAAGATGAGGTTATTGGTAGAACACCAGCTATTTTAAACTCTGGAATTCACGATAAAGTTTATTATGAAAATATGTGGAATAGCCTAAAAAACAACTCCTCATGGCAAGGGGAGATTTGGAATAAAAGGAAAAATGGAGAGATTTATCCTGAGTGGTTGAGTATTGCAAAAGCTGTTAATCCAAAATATAATGAAGAGTTTTATATAGCTATATTTACAGATATTAGCACCCTAAAAGAGGCAGATAAAAAACTACATTTTTACGCAAATCATGATGTTTTGACAAAACTTGCAAATAGAGGACAGTTTGAAAGCCATCTAAAAAGTACCATAGAATCTTGTAAAAGAAGAAATGAAAAAATAGCTCTGTTTTTTATAGATTTAGATAAATTCAAAGATGTTAATGATACTTGTGGACACAAAGTTGGTGATGAGATGTTAAAAACCGTTTCTAAAAGGTTGGAGAAAACCATTAGAAAAGAGGATTTTATTGCAAGACTTGGTGGAGATGAGTTTGTTTTGATTATCAAAGATGTAAAAAATGAAGAAGATATGTTGAAACTTGCCAATAAACTCAATGAAAATATAAAAGAACCAATAAATTTGGGAGATAAAGTATTTTTTATGACCCTTTCCATTGGGATTTCAATTTTTCCAGACCATGGAAAAGATAGTGAAGATTTGATAAAACATGCAGATGCTGCAATGTATGAAGTAAAAGCCGCTGGAAGAAATGGTTATAGACTCTATAATCAAGAGATGACAGATAAAATTTCCAAAAAAATCACAATTCAAAATGAGTTAAAAATTGCAATAGCTGAAGATGAATTTGAGATGTATTACCAAGGAATAAAAGATATTGAAACAAATAGAATTATTGGTGCAGAGGCTTTGGCTAGATGGAATCACAAAAAAAGAGGAGTTTTAGCACCTATAAATTTTATTCATTATATTGATGAAGCTGGAATGAGTGTGGATTTTGGGGAGTTAGTCTTTAAAAAAGTTTTGAATGATATTCAAATTATGAACTCAAAATTGAATGATGAAAATTTTAAAGTAGCCATAAATATCTCTCCAGAACATTTTTTTAAGTTCACATTTGTTGATGATGTTATCGAGTATTGTAGTGATTTTGGAATAAACACAAAACAAATAGAGATTGAATTACTTGAAACAAATATTATGAAAAATTCGGAAGTTTCCCAAAAGAAAATTAATCAACTCCATGAATTTGGATTTCAAATAGCCCTTGATGATTTTGGAACAGGATATTCTTCTTTGAATTATCTAAAAAATTTTAATGTGGACAAACTAAAAATTGACCAATCATTTATTATGGATTTTTTGGAAGATAAGAGTGATAGGGCTATTGTTGAGGCTATTATTAACCTTGCAAAAATTTTTAATCTAAAAGTTCAAGCAGAAGGCGTTGAATCCCAAAATCATGAAAAACTTCTTGAAGAGTTACATTGTAATTTAGCTCAAGGATATTTTTATAATAAACCAATGGCTTTAAATGATTTCATAAAATTCGTAAAACAGGAGTCACATGGGCTTTAAAAAATTAAAATATGATATTACCCCTATTGCTTTAGAGTATTTTAGACAAAGAAGTTTTGAGATGATTTTTGATGTTTTTAATACAATGAAACAAAATGATAATCATCTAATAAAAGATGTTCTATTGATAATAGGAGAAGAGGAGTTTTACGACTCTTTGAAATATCATAATGATTTAATTTATAGCTCACTTCTAACAAAAAACTATGAACTTTTTGATAGCTTTTTTATTTGGAAATATAGCGTTTATCATAGTAGAGAGATTGATATGGATTATTTTAAAGAGGAGTTTTTATCTTGGAAAAACTCCATTTCAAATTATTTGTATCCTTCCCACGCAAGTGAATTGAATATGATTTATGATCATCTTCTTTCAAATCATGAAAATTTCAAAATAGAAGCTTTAAAAATAAAAAAAATAGAGATAAAAAAGAGGTATCAAGAACTTTATGATGAGTTATTATCTATTTTATTGATGGGAGAAAAGGATAAATTTCATCAGCTAATGGAAAAAGATTTAATAAAGTTTGATAATAACCTATTTTTATTTATTGAAGAGATTGTAAATCCTTTGATGTATCAAATAGGTCAAATGTGGCAATTAAATCAAATTAGTGTTGCAAAGGAACATCTTTCAACTTCAATGATAGATGAGGTGGTCAATGAATTTGTAAAAAGTAGTTTTCAAAAAAAAGAGAATCTAATAGCTATAACTTCAACGGTTGGAAATGAACTTCACAATTTGGGAGTAAAAGTTGTGGGTAAATTTCTTGAAAAACACGGATACAATGTAAAAAATCTAACTTCAAAAATATCTAAACAAGAGTTAGTAAATGCCATCTTTACCATAAAACCTGATTTAGTAGTTTTATCTGTAACACTTTTCTCCAATGTGGGAATTTTGCAAGAGATTGTAAAAGATATAAAAAGTGATTCCTCTTTATTTTCTGGAAAGGTGATTGTTGGAGGACAAGGATTATTAAATAAAAACAAAAATATAATCATTAAAGATGCAGATTTTTATTGTAAAAATATGAGTGATTTAGAAGAGTTTTTAAATAATCTTTAGAAAATAAAAATAGAAGAGAAAATCTCCTATTTTTAGTGTCCGCCCATAACTTTTTCTATCTCTTCTGGTTTATCGTGGATTCCAAATCTATCAATTATGGTTTTAGTAGCTTCATTTTGTCCCAAAACTTCCACCGTTTTACCCTCTTTTTTTAGTTTTATAACCGATTTATCCAAAGCATAAACAGCTGATATATCCCAAAAATGAGCCCTTGAAACATCAATAACAACCTTTTTAATCTCTTCTTTAAAATCGATAGTTTCGTAAAATTTATCGGCACTATTAAAAAACACTTGTCCTACAAATTTGTAAGTTTTTATGGTTTTATCTTCATTATAATTTGTATCACAATACATAAAGTGTGATATTTTATTTGCAAAAAATAGTGAAGCAAATAAAACTCCTGTTAATACACCAAGTGCTAAATTATGGGTATAAACAGTAACACCAACTGTTGAAAGCATAACTATATTTGTTGAAAGTGGTAGGGTTTTTAATTTTTTTATTGAACTCCAATCAAAAGTTCCAATGGAAACCATAATCATAACAGCAACCAAAGCAGCCATAGGAATAATTGAGATAATATCACTTAAAAATACAACCATTATAAGTAACAAAAATCCAGCTATAAAAGTGGATAATCTACCACGTCCTCCTGACTTTATATTGATGATTGATTGCCCAATCATGGCACAACCAGCCATTCCTCCAATACAACCAGTTGCTATATTTGCTATTCCTTGACCTCTTGCTTCCATTTTTTTATCACTTTTTGTATCAGTTAAATCATCAATTATAGTTGCTGTCATAAATGATTCTAAAAGTCCTACTATTGCCAAAGCAAAAGAGTATGGAAAGATGATTTTTAGTGTTTCAAAATTTAAAGGAATATCTGGCAATAAAAATATAGGTAAAGTATCAGGAAGTTGCCCCATATCTCCCACATTTCTCACATCCCAACCCATAAAATATACAAAGATAGTTAAAACAACAATAGTAACCAAAGGAGAGGGTAAAATCTGCCCAATTTTTGGTACATAAGGGAAAAGATAGATTATTCCAAGACCAACAATAGTTAGTGCATAAACATGCCAAGTTACATTGGTTAATTCTGGAAGTTGAGCCATAAAAATTAAAATTGCCAAGGCATTTACAAAACCAACCACAACGGCTCTTGCCACAAAACTCATAAGTTTTGCAATATTTAAATATGCAAAAATAATTTGAATAACTCCCGTTAAAATAGTTGCAGCTAATAAATATTGAAGTCCATGCTCCTTTACTAAAGTTACCATAACCAAAGCCATAGCCCCCGTTGCAGCACTTATCATTCCACTTCTTCCTCCAAAAAAAGCAATAATAACAGCCATTGAAAATGAAGCATAAAGTCCAACTTTTGGGTCAACTCCTGCAATTATAGAAAAAGCAATAGCCTCTGGAATTAGTGCAAGTGCAACCACAAGACCCGATAAAATATCCCCACGGATATTAAAAAACCACTCATTTTTTATGGTTTGAAACATATAAATCCTTATTTTTTTGATTGTTTTTGTTTGTAAGTATTATTGATTTTAACAAAATATCTCTTAAAACTTAAAAGTAAAGAGTTTAACTCTTGACTTTTGGGTATAATTTTATTATAGTTTCAAAAGTAAAGAGTCAAACTCTGAACTTCTAGGAGTAAAGATGAAAATAATAGAAGATAAAAAATATTACAAAATGTCAGAACTTGTTGAATTGACAGCTTTAAATAATCATACCATTGCTTTTTATGACAAAAAAGGTTTAATTCCAGATGGTATAAATACCTCAAAAAATATGAAATATTATCCTGAAATCACAATTACGGTTTTAAATCTGATTAAGTATTTCAAAGAGAATCTTAATTTTTCCATTGATTATATAAAAGAGCTTTTTGACTACTATAAAATAGATTTTGGAAATAAAAGTGAACTAATTTTGCAGTCAATTCAAATGCTTTCAAATGATATAAAAAATCCATTATTTAAAGAAGAGTTGATAAATAAAAATTTAGAAAATGCCATAAACATAGGGTTACTTGAAGAAAAAGAGAGATATTTTCAAAATGAAGTTGAAGTTTTAGAAATATTCAATGAATTATCAAAATATGAAGTATCTTTAGAGTTGGTAAATGAGTATATAAATAGTGCAAAAAAAATAGCTATTTTAGAAAAAAAATTGGCTGATAAAGTAGAAGAGAAAGAGGGAAGTGTTCCTGAAATTTTGGTTTTGGATATTTTGAATATTTTAAAACCATATATTTTCAATCAACAAACAATAAAAGAGTTTAAAAAGGATAATTGATGGAAAAAATAGGAAATTTTGTGGCAATAAAATTTGCCTTTTTATTTGTAGTTTTTTGTAATGTAATTGTAGATGTTGCCCACAAAGTTTTTTTGCAAAACATCGCATTCAAAGTTTTGGATGGAAGTTCTCAAGTTGTATGGATTTCAATAATTAATGCTTTGATAATTATTCCTTTTTTACTTTTATTTACAGTTAGTGGATATTTATCGGATAAATATGAGAAAAAAAATATCCTAATTTATGGTGGAATTTCATCTTTTGTTTTATCGTGTGTGATGGTGGTGGCGTATATGAGTGAAAACTTCTATTTTGCTATGATAGGACTTCTGCTTTTAGCTGTGCAAAGTGCTATTTATAGCCCTGCAAAATTTGGTTTGATTTTGGATATTTATGGTAAAAAAAATCTATCAAAGGGAAATGCAACTCTTCAAGCTATCTCTATTGTGGCGATTTTGTTTTCAATTGCTAGTGCCTCTTTTATTTTTGAGAGTTTTTACAGTTCAAATCATTTGGAAATTTTGACAACAAAAGAGGAGTTGTTAAATGCAACTTTGCCTTTGACATACTATATTTTGCCAGTTTCATTTATGGAGATGTTGTTTTCTCTTTTGGTTTTACGAAAATTAAAAACAAATTTCTTTAAAAATGAGAATTTAACTTTAGATACAAAAGAGCTATTTAGCGGAAAACTTCTTGCAAAAAATATCAAAGTAATTCACAATAATAATATAGTTTTTTTATCTGTGGTTGGATTGTCTGTTTTTTGGGGAATTTCACAAGCAACAATGGCTGTTTATCCATCATTTGCAAAAATGTATATGAATATAACTGATGTTTTTGTGATAAATGGAGTTATTGGTCTTTCTGGAATTGGTATTGCTATTGGTTCAATTATCTATTCAAGGGTTTCAAAACATTATATTGAAATAGGAACTATTCCTTTGGCAACTTTGGGTATGGTTTTGACTATTTATCTCTCTACAACTATGGAAAATCCTATTTTTACGGGGATTTGCTTTTTATTTTTTGGAATATTTGGAGGACTTTTTGTTGTTCCTTTAAATTCACTAATTCAATTTAATGTGAAAAAAAATATTTTAGGAACGGTTCTAGCTGGAAATAATTGGTTTCAATCTTTGGCTATGTTTTTGATGTTATGTATGACAACTATTGTTTCATTATATGATTTGGATCCACTAAATACTATGTATATTATTTTGGCTATTACGGTTATTGGTTGTGTTTATACAATCTATAAAATCCCACAATCTTTGATTTTACTGTTTTTGAAAATGATATTAGGTTTAGGATATAAACTTGAAGTTAGTGGTATCAAAAACATTCCATCAAATGGCGGTGTTTTACTTTTGGGGAATCATATTTCTTGGCTTGATTGGGCAGTTGTTTTGATGGCAACACCAAGGGAAGTTCGATTTGTAATGGATAAAAGTATCTATAATAAATGGTTTTTAACTTGGATTTTAAAGATTTTTAAATGTATTCCAATATCAAGTGGTTCATCAAAAGAGACTATGCATATAATTGCAAAGGAGTTGGATGAAGGGAATATGGTTGTACTTTTCCCTGAGGGTGCAATTACAAGAAATGGTCATTTAGGAGAGTTCAAAAAAGGTTTTGAGAAAATTTTGGAACTTACAACAAATGAAGTAAAAGTTGTACCATTTTATATAAAAGGTTTGTGGGAATCGGCATTTTCAAGGGCAAATGAAAAATTTAAAAAAACCAATAAAACAAGAGTTTTAACAATATCTTTTGCAAAACCTATGATTAAAGAGAGAGCAAATGTAATAACCATAAAAGAGCAAGTTATCAAACTCTCCACAAAATCTTGGAGTGAACATTTAAAAAATCAAAAACCTTTAAATGAAGTGATTTTTGATAGGTTAAATCAAGTTGGGAATGATGAAATATTTGCAGATTCAACGGGAAGTAGCCTAAGTGGTTATAGGTTTTTGACAGCTTCTATACTTTTTAAAGATTTACTAAAAACGAGAATAAAGGGTCAAAATATAGCCTTGTTATTACCTTCTACAAATGTTGGAGCATTTATAAACTACACATTAGCTATGATGGGGAAAACTATCATAAACCTAAATTACACAGCGGAGATAAACTCTTTGAAATATGCCATCAAAGATGCTCAAATCAAAACTTTGATAGCTTCTAAAAAATTTGTGGAAAAACTACAAAGCAAAGGAATTGCGGTTGAAGAGATTTTGTCAATGGTTGATGTTATTTATTTGGAAGATTTAAAGCCCCAAATCTCTAAAGAAAAAGGTATTTTTGTGTATATGTGTGTAAGATTTTTGCCAACATTTATTCTAAAAACAGTTCATCTTACAAAAACTTCCAAAGATGATACAGCCCTTATCTTATTCTCTTCAGGAACTGAAGGGAATCCAAAAGGTGTTGAATTAAGTGGTGATAATATTTTGGGTAATGCTTTACAAATTTCAAATATTATAAATGCAAATCATAACGATACAATAGTTGGTTCACTGCCACTTTTCCACGCTTTTGGAATAGTTGTAACAACATTTATGCCTTTAATTGAAGGGATAAAATGTGTAGCCCATCCAGACCCAACAGATGGTTTTGGTCTTGGAAAATTAATAGCTTCCCATAAAGCTACCATTATGTGTGGAACATCGACATTTTTTAGGTTATATACAAAAAATCCAAAACTAAATCCTTTGATGTTTGAAAGCCTAAGATTAATAGTTGCTGGAGCTGAAAAATTAAGAGTTGATGTAAGAAATGATTTTAAAAACAGATTTGGGAAAGATATTTTAGAAGGTTTTGGTACAACAGAGACTTCTCCAGTTGCAACTTGTAATTTACCTGATATTTTAGCCCCTGATTTCTCTGTGCAAATAGGAAATAAAATAGGTACAGTTGGAATGCCAATTCCTGGAACAACTGTAAAAATTGTAGACCCTCAAACCTTTGAACCTTTAAAAACAAACGAAGAGGGAATGATTGTAATAAGTGGTGTGCAAGTGATGAAAGGTTATTTGAATAATCCAGAAAAAACATCAGAAGTTCTAAAAAATATAGATGGAAAAATCTACTATGTTACGGGAGATAAAGGGCGATTGGATGAAGATGGCTTTTTAACTATTGTGGATAGATATTCTAGATTTGCAAAACTTGGAGGAGAGATGGTAAGCCTTTCAAGTGTTGAGGAAAAAATATCAAATCTAATAGATAGCCAAAACAATCCTTTAGTTGATTTTGTGGTAATTTCACTTGAAGATGAAAAAAAAGGCGAAAAGATAATTTTGCTTATTTGTGGAGTTGATGAAAATTTTGTTTCAAAACTAAAAGAGCAAATGATAAATAGTTTTGATAATAAACTAATGATTCCTTCAACTATAAAAATAGTGGAGCAAATCCCAAAACTTGGAAGTGGTAAAAAAGATTATAGAGGTGCTAAAGAGTTAGCAAGGGATTGATTTTCTATAATAATTATATAATTTAATTACAAATCTAATTTTTCTTTTTTGTTAAAATGATATAATCCAAATAATTTTTATAAAAGGAATAATTTGAGACTTTCATTAAATAAGTTAGATGAAATTTTAGAACTATTAAATGGTAATGAACTAGATTTGGGTAGAGTTGATTGGATTGAACCAGCTTGTATTGTTGTTTTACAAACAATTAAAGAAAATATAGGATTAAATTTTAGTAGGAATACAATTTTTGGCAATAATGTTAAAGGATATTTAGACGCAATTTTTAATTCTCAATGTCAAACAAATAAAACATATGCTCCTATAGAACATGTTAATACAAGAAATAATATAGATGTTTTATCTAATAATATTGCTTCTACAATAATTAAAAGAGAATATTTTAGTAGTGATGATGGATATGAAGATTTTATTAGTTACTTAAAATATGTATTAACAGAAGTGATGAATAATGTTGCAGATCACTCTGAAAGTTCAATTGGTGGCTATGTTACTGCACAATATTACCCATCAAGGAATACTGTTCAAATTGCTATTGCAGATGCAGGAAAAGGCTTTCTTAATAAATTAGCTTTAAAATTTGGCAATGAAGTTACTACGGAATTACAAGCAATTAATAAAGCAGTACAAAAAGAAGTTACGGGATCTTTACCTGATATGTACGGAGCAGAAAAAAATGCTGGTTATGGATTGTATGTAATTTCTAAAATAGTTGAATCAACGGGCGGTAAGTTAATTATTATTTCAAATAATACTATGGTTACTTTTAATAATGGAAATGTTGAGGATAAGAAACTTGATACAAATTGGATGGGAAGTATTGTTGTATTTGAAATTAATCAACAATATATATCTGATACTTTAATGGATTTTATGGAAGACCGAATTTATACTGAAGGCATAGAAGAATACTTCTAAGCCACTTTTCTTTTACTATAAGATATTACAATATTTATAATTGTAGAAATATCTTTATTATTGTTTACTAATCTTACATTTGAAGTAATGTATTCAACTCCATATGCTCTTGTTAAAATTCCAATAAATTCATCAACAAATGATTGTGTTACTTTATTAATTCCACCAAAGTCAAGGGTAACTCCTCCACCTTCTTTAATTTTTTCAACCATTTCTTCTCTGATAATTGTTCCAGTTTGTCTAGAACCTATGAAGTCCACATCTGCATTAGTACAAGATTTTATATTTATCACACCAGCCATTGTAAACCCTTTTTTTAACTATTAACGAATTTTACATAAAGTTTCTTAAAAAGACAAAAAATGGTACATTTTAGGAAAAAAAGATATTTTTTAATTATTTTTATTTATGTAACCACAATATAAAAATTTAGTGAATATAATACTTCCCCAAAATAAAAAGGAACCAAATGCAACAAGAGACAATATATATTTTAATTTTTATGGCAATTATATTTTTGCTAACAATATTTTTATTCAACAAAATCAAAAACGAACAAAGCAAAAACTTTGATTTGATAAAAGATGAAAAAGAGAAGCAGATTTTAGAGTTAAAATCAGAATTAAATATTCAAAAAGAGCAGAACTTGAAACTACAAAATGAGTCAAAAGATGACAAAACAAAAATAGCTCAACTTCAAACAAAACTTACAGAACAAGAGAAAAATAATTTAGAGAAATTTCAGATTTTAAATGAAAATGGGGAAAAGCTAAAGCAAGAGTTTCAAAATCTTGCAAACGAAATTTTGGATAAAAACAGCAAAAAATTTGCCCAACAAAATGAATTAAATCTTGATAATATTTTAAAACCTATGAAATTTCAACTTGAGGATTTTAAGAAAAAAGTAGAAGATGTTTATGATAAAGAGTCAAAAGATAGAAGCGTTTTACAAAATGAGTTAAAAACCCTAAAAGAGTTAAATCAAAAAATCAGCCAAGATGCCATAAATCTTACAAATGCTCTAAAAGGACAAAATAAAACTCAAGGTTCTTGGGGAGAAATGGTACTTGAAAAAGTTTTGGAGAGTTCAGGACTTAGAAAAAATGAAGAGTATTTAAGGGAAGAGGCTTTAAAAAATGATGATGGAAAAACATACAGACCAGATGTGATTGTAAATCTTCCAAACGATAGACAAGTTATCATTGATGCTAAAACCTCTTTGGTTAGTTATGAACAATATGTAAATGAAAGTGATGAGTTAGAAAAGCAAAAATATCTAACTGCCCATCTTATTTCAATAAATAAACATATTTCAGATTTGAGTGATAAAAAATATGAAAATCTAAAAGGCATTAATACTTTGGATTTTATTTTTATGTTTATTCCTATTGAGAGTGCTTTGATGATAGCTTTGGAAAATGATAGAAATCTGTTTGATAATGCCTTTAAGAAAAAAATTGTTTTGGTAAGTCCCACAACTTTATTGGTAGCATTAAGGGCTGTTGAAAATAGTTGGAGATATGAAAGACAAGCCCAAAATACAGAAGAGGTTGTAAGACTTGCCGAAAAACTTTATGGAAAAGTAAAAGGTTTTGTTGATGATTTTGACAAAGTTGGAAAACATCTTGAAAATGCACAAAATAGTTATGATGAAGCCTATCAAAAATTATCAAAAGGTAAAGATAATATTATAAGACAAGTTGAGGTTTTCAGGACAAAATCGAATATCAAACCCAAAAAAGAGTTAGATAAAGAGTTGATAGAATCATCTTATAATTAAAAATAATTATTTAGTGTGTTAATTTAATGTTAAATAATATAAAAACATCTTGATATTTAGAGATTATTTGTATAAAATATAAATTATTTTTGTTTTAAAAAGTAAAACATAATTTTTAAGGTGTCACTAATGAGTTCACAAGAATTAAAATTAACATTAGATTCTTTTTTGTTATCAGAAACAGACGAAAAGGGAATTATAAGATATGCAAATGATGAGTTTTGTCAATTTGCAGAATATACGCTAGAAGAGTTGATTGGAAAACCACACAATCTTGTAAGACATCCTGATATGCCAAAGGCAGCATTTGAAGATTTGTGGAAGACAGTAAAAAGTGGAAAACCATGGAAAGGTTTTGTAAAGAACAAAACAAAGAGTGGTAAGTTTTATTGGGTATTTGCGACAGTTTTTCCTTTTACATCATGTGATGGTTCAAGGGGATATATATCTTGTAGAAGAATGGCTTCACAAACAGAAATAAACAAATATGAAGCCTTATATAAAACTATGAAGTAGGGAAAAAAGATGTTATATTTAAGAAGATTACCAATAAAAACAAAAGTTAAAATCTTAGCAGTAGTTCCTCTGTTAGTTATCGTAATTCTTATGGGATTATCATTTAGTGAAGCTTATTACAATAAAAAACAGTTAGAAGATACAAATAAAGTGATACTTTTTAATCAAAAAATATCACAGTTGATTCACGAAACTCAAAAAGAAAGAGGTGCAAGTGCTGGGTATCTAAACTCAAGAAGCAATGATTTTAGGTCAAAGTTAATGAACCAAAGGGAATTAACAAACAAAAAAATAAGTGAATTTGAAGCCTTTGTAAAAGAGATGAAAAACTCAGGAATAGAGTCAGGGCAAGAAAAGATAAATATAGCTATGCAAGAGTTGAAAGATATTTCAAATATAAGAAATAGTGTTGATAATTTTAGTATAGAGACAAAAAAAGCAATAGCGTACTACACAAATATAAATGGAAATCTTTTGGAGTTTGTGGCAATTACTTCTAAAACAGCTTACAATGAACATTCAATAGCTGATTTAACAGCTTACTATAATTTCCTAATGGCAAAAGAGAGAGCAGGGATAGAGAGAGCTATTGGTTCAGCAGCTTTTGGTAAAAAGAGTTTTAATCAAGATTTATTTATAAAATATGTATCTGTGGTAACAGAACAAGAGAGTTATTTGAAAAATTTCTATATATATGGAAGTGATTATAAAAATGAGATATTAAAAATGTTTGATGACTCTTCAGTAAAAGAGACTCAAAGATTGAGAGATATTTTGTATGCATGTGGAAGGGATTCTAATATAAAATGTGATGAAGATGCTTCATACTGGTTTGATACCATAACTAAAAAAATAAATATTCTAAAACAAGGAGATGATTTTTTAGTTGGAAATATTCTTTCTGAAAACCAAGAGTTGTTAGATAATGCAAACCAAAAGTTGATAGTAATAACATTTACTATGTTGCTTCTTTTTATTGTAGTTTTATATTTAGAGTGGTTATTTGTTGGAAGTATAAGTAGAGGTATTGATAAAATCTATGTGGGAATAGAGCAATTTATGGCTTACTTAAACAAAGAGAT
>JBBITK010000025.1:0-25638 GCA_037440805.1 Arcobacter sp.
AGATGATGCAAATGTAAATGCAGATACAGTTGCAGAATTACAAGCAATAGCAGATGTTGCAGAAAAATTAATAGCAAAAGTGGATGTTACAAGTAATGATTTATTAACTATAGGAATCAACTCTTTAGATAATGTATTTAGTGCAGAGGAATTAGCAGCTATCAATTCAAGAATAGATGCTTTAGCTAATGTAACATTTGCAGATGTTCAAAAAATTGCGACAGCAGTAGAGAAATTAGTAAATTCTAGTGAATTTACTATAGAAGATTTAGTAAGCTTAGGAGTAAATCCGATAACTCCTACGGGTACACCAGTATTTACTGTAAAAGAAGTTGCGATAATTAATGAGGCTATAAATGGATATGATAATCCAACATTAGTTGATTTACAAAAAATTTCGACATCTGTTGAAAAATTAATTGCAAAAATGGATTTAACAGCTGATGATTTATTATCTTTAGGATTGACTCCTACAACAGGTGGGGCATTTAATGCAGCAGAAGTTACAATAATAAATGAAGCAGTTAAAAATGTAAATTTAAATACTGATACAATAGATGGAATTTCAAAAGTTGCACAAATAGCTGAGAAATTAATAGCAAAAGAAGATTTAACAACAGAAGAGTTAATTTCATTGGGATTGGTAGCTGAAAATCCAGATGTGGATGATACAGTAAATGATATTCCATTAAACGGATATACAGTTAACATTGATATAAGTACATTAGTAAGTCATGCTAATGGTCATATTTATACAGAAAGACAATATACAAATAAATATGTGGATACAATATTTACAGATGCACCAGCTGGAACAAAAATTAAACTTAAATTTGAGTTTACAATTAATACAGGTAAAACATTTACTTCAAATGAATTTGAAGTAACAGCAGATGCAAATGGAGATTATACATTTGCATACAAATCTGGATATTTACCTGATGCTGCATGGAAAAATATAGCTGGAATTTCAGCTGCAGACCAAGCAGAAATTATATCTCATGTTGGATGTGGAGCACCATTACAAAATGTTAAATTCTACTCTTGGATAGGTGATTATTCAAATCCTTTATCTAATATAGCATCAGATGTTGCTGGAGGAAGAGGATCTCCATTGATTTTAGACTTAGATGGAGATGGAGTAGAGACTATTTCTGAAACAGCTGGAACTAAATTTGACATTGATGCTGATGGAAGAAAAGATAATACAGGATGGGTTGGAAAAGATGATGGATTATTAGTAAGAGATATCAATGGTGATGGTTCTATTAATGATGCTAGAGAGTTATTTGGAGATCAAACTTTAAAAGAAGATGGAACAATAGCAGAAGATGGTTTTGATGCTTTAGCTGATTTAGATTCAAATAATGATGGGAAAATAGATGCTAATGATGAAGCATTTAATGAACTAAAAGTTTGGGTTGATAAAAACAGTGATGGTATAACACAAGATGGAGAGTTATTAACTTTAGCTCAAGCTGGAATTAAGTCAATTAATGTGGCATCACAAGTTAGTACGGAAATAGATGCAAGTAATAATTTACATGGATTAAAAGGTTCATATACGACTACAAATAACACTACAAGAGCAGTAGATGATGTTTGGTTTGAATATGATAATAAAGATTATAATGGAATTTCACAAGATATTATAAATGGAGCTATAAGTGCTGGTAAAGCAACTTCTTTAGCAGCTTTACAAGAAATTGGTGCAGTTGCAGAAAAAGTAGCTTCAAAAATTGATATAACTTTAGTTGAGTTAAATAAATTAGGGTTAGTTTCTATTAATAATGAGTTTACATCAACTGAGTTAACAATGTTGAATGCAATTATAGATTTAAAAGGTGCAACATCATTTGCTGATTTACAAAGTAAAGCTACTTTAGCAGAGAAATTATTAGGTAAAGAAGATTTAACAGCTGCTGAGTATGAATTCTTGGGAATTACATCTACAAATGGATTAAGTAATTTAGAAGTTTCATTCATCAATTCAGTTATTGATATTTCAGGATTTACAACATTAGGAAGAGTTCAACAAATAGCAGATATTGCACAAAAAATTGATAGTGATACAAGTTTAACAAAAGACGATTTAGCTCTATTAGGAATTACTCCTAAAACAAATGCAACATTCACAACAGCAGAGATAGATGCTATAAATGCGGCATTGAAAAAAGGAAAATTATTAGCTACTGACAATTTTGAAAGTGGTTTAAATAATTGGGCAGGAACAACTGTAACAAATGCTGGTTTAGCAACTAAAGTTTTAGGATTTGTTGCAGGTACAGGTGGAGCAGAAACAGTTTATAAAACTTATGATTTAGGAATAGAAAATGCAGGAAAAACTGTAACTGTTAACTTTGACTTATTAGAACTAGATAGTTGGGATGGTGAATATTTCAAAGTATTTGTAAATGGTCAAGAGGCTCAAGCTAAACAATTATGGATTGATAGTAATTATGGTGAAAAAGATGGTGGAAGTGCATTAAATATTACAGGAACAAATGCTACTTGGGCAGATGAAAAACATACAATGCAAGTAACAGGTGTTGTTGATGCAAATGGTAAATTGAAACTTGGATTTGGAAGTACTTTAAATCAAGAAGTATCAGATGAATCATTTGCTATAGATAATATTGAGATTAGAGGTGGAGATATTGCAACATTGAATGATGTTAAGGCTCTTGTAAATCAAACAGAGAAATATCAAGTATCTGTAGATATTAACAAATTAGTAAGTCAAATAAATGGGTATGTTATAACAGAGGGTGTATATGCAAAAAATTATGTTGATAAAATTTATACAGATGCACCAGCTGGAACAGTGATTAATGTTAAATTTGATTTCTCTATTTCAAATAACAAAACAACAGCAGATGCAACTTATACATTGCATTATACTTCTAATGTATTCCAAGTGGTGGCAGATGCAAATGGAGATTATCAGTTTACTTCAAAAATTCCTGATGATGTATGGAAAAATATAGTAGGATTAACACAAGCAGAGAAAGATTATATAACTTCTCATGTTAGTTGTGGATATCCAATGAAAAATGTAAGATTCTATGCATGGGTTGGAGATATAAATGAACCTCAATCTAATATAGCAGTTGATGATGTTGTTGGAAGAGGGTCTCCACTGATTTTAGATTTAGATGGAGATGGAGTAGAAACAACTTCGATTGCAAATGGTGTAACATTTGATGTTGATGGAGATGGAAGAAAAGATAGAACAGCATGGGTTGGTGCTGATGATGGATTGTTAGTAAGAGATATTAATGGAGATGGTTCTATTAATGATGCAACAGAGTTATTTGGAGATCAAACTATCAAAGAAGATGGAACTAAAGCTAAAGATGGATTTGATGCATTAGCAGATTTAGATGTAAATAATGATGGTGTAATTGATAGTAAAGATGTTGCATACAATGAATTAAGAGTATGGGTAGATGGAAATAGCGATGGTATTACTCAAGATGGTGAGTTATTAACATTGGCTGATGCAGGTGTTTCAAGTATTAGTTTAAAATCAGAAACAAGTGAATTTATAGATAATAATGAGAATGCACATAAATTAACAGGAACATATACAGATACAGATGGTAATGAACAAGCTGTTAATGATGTATGGTTCGCTTATGATAAAAATAGTGATGAAGAAATTGATATCTCTTCATTAGTTGCTGGAAGTGGTAAAGTTGATTTAACAGATGGTTATGAAAATAGTTTACATATCAATTTAGAAGATGTGTTAAATATTGCTGATGGTAAAAATGAATTGAAAATCAAAGGAGATTTCAGTGAATTATTATCTGATAAAGTAATCTTAGATGACAAAGAAAACTGGGCTTCAGAAGGTAAAGAGACAGTTGATAATGTAACATATAATGTTTACAAAGGAATGGGTGCTACATCTACAATCAAATTATTGATTGAAGATAATATAGATCAAAACAATCTATAATAAATTAGATTCAAAGCAAGAGTTTCTTGCTTTGAGTTTTTATAACTACTTTTTAAAATCAAAAAATCAAAATATTAATCAAAACCAATAGACCTTATTTGTTAGGTATGTTTATTTATTAAAATAATAGGTACTATAAATAATTAGTATTGAAAACAAATATTTTCAAATTTTATTTTTTAAATCAAGAGTTATTTTGTAGATTAAAAAACAAAAAAAATAACTAATTATTAATTATAAAATAAATAGTTAATTCTATGAAATAAGCTTTATAAAAATTATTAGGATTAACTAATAAGATATTATTTATTTTAGTATCATAAAATGATTTTTTAATAATAAATTTATTTATTCGTAAAACTGTAAAATTTACAAGCTATTTGTAATTATTTTTTATTTTATAGGCATAAAAAAACAAAAAATAATAAATTTATTATGCTACAATAAGCCTTTATTACAATAAAAGGGAAGAAATGAGACTTTTGATTTTTGTTTTATTACTTCAAAGTTTTTTATTTTCTAATACATTAAAAATATCAAATTTTGTTGATTATATAGATATTGAAGTTTTAAAGGATTTTGCTACAAAATATAATGTTGAGATTATTTATGATACCCACGCATATAGTGAAGATATTTATAATAAATTGTTAGATAACTCTGAATCATACGATGTTGCATTTATAACTTCACACTACATTCAAAAACTTAAAAAGAAAAATTTATTATCTAAAATAGAAAAATCAAAATTAGTTAATTATAAAAATATGGACCAACAATTTTTGCAATCAAACTTTAAAAAAGTGGAAGAGTATGCGGTAACATATTTTTGGGGAAGTGTTGGTTTATATGTAAATGAAAATAAAATCAATAGAGATTTTGATAGTTGGGATGATTTATGGTCAAAAGATTTAAAAAAATCTATTCTTATATCAAAGGAACCGCTTGATGTTTTTGCTATTGTATTAAAATCTTTAGGATTTAATGTAAATACAACAAATGAGAATGAAATAAAAAAAGCTTATGAGAAATTACTACTATTAATCCCAAATATAAAAGAGATAAGCCCTGGAAATGTACCAACTTACTTTACACAAAATGACTTTATAGCTGGAATGATATTTAATGGAGATGCCAAAATAATATCTGATGAGTTAAAAGAGTATAAGTATATTTATCCAAAAGAAGGGGCTCTTGTTTGGGCAGATGGGATTATAATTCCAGCTAATTGTAAAAATAAAGAGTTAGCTTATAAATTTATAGATTATATTCTTGATGGAAAAGTATCAGCTAATATTGCAAATAAAATTGGTTACGCCCTTGCAAACAATGAGGCAAAAAAATATATGCCAAGTAGTTACTTGGAAGATTACATTATTTATCCAAATGAAAAACAATTACAAAATAGTGAAATTTTAATTGATAATGAACAAATACATAAGTTAATTTTAGAGTATTGGGAAAAATTTTTAGTTGAATATGAAAAGTATCAGGATAGATGAGTATGAAAAATAAAAAATATACATTTATGGTAAGTATTTTAAGCTTATTTGGTGCATTAACAGTAATTTTATCAATTTTTCTGATTTATAATTTTTATAACAGAGGTTTGAATAATTCATACAAAATCTTAACAGAAAAAAATACAGAAATTACAAAAAATATTAGTGAAACTATATTTGATTCTATGAAGGGAGTGGAGAGAAATCTTCATATACTTTCAAAAGTTACAGCAAATAAAAATATTTTTAATAATTTAGAGAGTATCTCAAAAGTTACTTGGGAACAATTAAAATTAGATGAAGCAATCGCTAGTATATTTGTGGCTGATGAGAATGGAAGTTTTATTCAATCAAGAAGAATTCCAAAATTAGCTTTGAGATATATTGATGGTACAGATAGTAGAAAACTTGATATTTGGGAATATAAAGATGAAGAAGGAAATACAACATCTGTTCATTTAAAGAAATTAGAGTATGACCCAAGAAGTAGAACTTGGTATAAAGAGGTAAAATCAAATCAAAAGGTTTATTGGACAGATCCATATTTATTCGCATCAACAGGAACACCAGGAATTACAATAGCTGTTGGAGATTTCAATCAATTTAATAAAAAAATAAAAGTTGCTGCAGCTGATTTTACTTTGGATACATTGTCAAAAAATTTAGAAGATAAAAGTCATATTTTAAATGGTGAGATTTTTATGTTCAATGATAATAGGGATATTATCGCTACTTCCAAAAAATTAGAAACAAAAAATATAGAACAAAAACTCATAAAAATAGAAGATTTAGTAGACAGTAAATATTCACAAATACATGAAAATTTAATAAAAAATAAATTGACAGGAGAGATAAATAGTAATGGAGTTGATTATATATATTTTATTACTATATTACCTCAAATTAGTGGTAAAGATTGGTATATAGCATCAATAATTGATAAAAAAATAGTAATAGCAGATATTCAATCAACAATGCTAAATACAGTATTAATATCCCTATTTTTAATAGTAATAATATACTTTCCTATTCAATATGTGCTTAAAAAGTTTGTAATTAGTCCTATTAGAAATTTGGAGAGAATGACAGAGAATATTTCTAAAAATAAATTTGATAATTTGAAGCCAATTAAAACAATAATATATGAATTCCATGAGTTATCTAATTCTATGATTAATATGGCTGCATCTATTCAAAAATATGAAGATGAACAACGAAAACTAGTGGATGCATTTATAAAAATTTTAGCTGAATCAATCGATGATAAATCTCCATATACGGGAGGTCATTGTGAAAGGGTTCCTAATATTGCAAAAATGCTAGCCAAAGAGGCTAGCAATAGTAAAGATGGTATATTTAAAGATTTTGAGTTAAAAACAGAAGCTGAATGGAGAGAGTTTGAAATAGCTTCTTGGTTACACGATTGCGGTAAAATAGTAACTCCTGAATATGTGGTTGATAAAGCTACAAAATTGGAAACAATTTTTAATAGAATCCATGAAATTAGAACTAGATTTGAAGTTTTACATAGAGATGCAATAATTGATTATTATAAAGAGATAGAATCAAATCCTTTAAATAAAGAGATAGCACAAAAAACTTTAGAAGAAAAACATAAAAAACTTCAAGAAGATTTTGCCTTTTTAGCTGAATGTAATATTGGTGGAGAGTTTCTTGATAACAGTAAAATAGAGAAATTAAAAGAGATATCAAATATTACTTGGATTAGAAATTTCAATGATAGATTAGGTCTTTCGGAGATAGAAAACCAAAGATTAGCATATATCCCAACGGTTTCTTTACCTGCAAAAGAGAATCTATTAAGTGATAAATTAGAACATATTATTCCAAGAGAAAGAGAGATTGATACAACTCTTTATGAAAAATATGGTTTTAAACTGGAGATACCAAAATATGCTTACAATAGAGGGGAACTCTATAATTTATCTATTCAAAGGGGAACATTAACCCAAGAAGAGAGATTTAAAATCAATGAGCATATTGTTTTAACTATTAAAATGTTAGAACAATTACCATTAACAGATAATTTAAAAAGAGTTCCAGAGTATGCGGGAAGTCATCATGAAACAATGATTGGTACAGGTTATCCTAGAAAATTGACAAAAGATAAGATTTCAATACCAGCTAGAATTATGGCAATAGCAGATATTTTCGAAGCATTGACAGCTTGCGATAGACCTTATAAAAAAGCCAAAACATTGAATGAGTCTATTAAAATTATGTATTTTATGGCAAAAGATGGTCATATTGATGATGATTTATTTAGACTATTTTTACAAAGTAAGATATATTTAAAATATGCAGAAATATATTTGAAAGAAGAACAGTTAGATAGTGTGGATATAGAAAAATATTTGAGTTAAAAGTGGTTTTTAAACTCAAACATATTTTATTGGTAGATAAAAATCCAAATCAAAAAACCCATCATCACTTAAAAAGTGATTTTTGTGATATATTGTAAATGAGGGATTTGTGGTAGTTTCATATCCACTTTCTATCAACCAACTATGGTATGCCCATTGTATTAGTCTTATAACATCACCATACTTTCCACTTAAAGAAAATTTAGCATAAATTCCTTTTGGTATGGAAAGAGTCGGTAATGACAAGTTTTTTAAATCCTCACTATTTTCTAAAACGACCATTGCTATATATTGACACTCTTCAAGTGGTGTAATAATTGGATTATCATGATGAAGAGCCATTTGTTTATACTCTTTTATCTCATTTGTATAAATCCATGTTTGAAGTTTTGCCCAAGTTTTTTTTATGCTCTTATCATAACCTTTGTGTCGTATATAATAAGCCTTCATTTCATCAACTTTTACAATACTTGGCTCCATATTTGAAAAATCTAAAATTTCTTTGTTTTGAGAAAAAATTTCAACTATTTTGTTTGAATACTCTTTGTATCCGCCATTTTTCCACTCTTTTGGCGACATTAAAAATCTTTGTTTAAAAGCTCTTAGAAATGATGTTTGAGAACCGTATCCTATCATTTTTGAAATATCAGTTATTGTTGAATATTTATTTGTTATCAAAAGATTTGATGCTTTTTGTAATCGTATGGATTTTATACTCTCATAAATATTTTTCCCAAACTCATCTTTAAATATTCTATGTAGATGAAATTTACTGATATTTAAATCCATACTTAATTCATCAAGATTAATATCTGTATCTATATATTTATAAATATAATTCATCACATCATTTGCAATTTTTACTCTTTTTTCATATGTATCTTTCTTCATAAATCAATTATAGCATTTATAGTTGATATTTTTAGCAATAATAGTATATTTTTAAATGATTTTTTGTAAAGAATAAAACTCTTTTATTTTGTATTCTTTCAGAAATAAAAAAAGGCAAACTATGAAAAGATCATTTATAAGAGAGATACTTGAATCAATAGATGAAAACACTATCTCATTTGCAGGAGGTCTGCCAAATGAAAAACTATTTCCATTGGAAGATTTAAAAAACGCAACACAAAAAGTATTAGAAAATCCGAAAATTTACCAATATACTATTAGTAATGGTATAAATGAATTAAGAGAATTAATAGCAAAAAGATATACAAAAGAGGGTTTTCCAACAACCAAAGAGAATATTTTGATAACAACGGGAAGCCAACAAGCTATGTATATACTTGCAAAATATTTTGAAAACAAAACTATAACCATAGAAGAACCATCATATTTAGGTGCTATGAATATATTTAGATTAAATAATTTAAATATGCAAGGTGTGAAATTAATGAATGATGGAGTAGATATTGATGATTTTAAAAAGAGTTTTCAAAATACAAAACTTACATATTTAATTCCAGATTTCCAAAACCCAAAAGCTACCACATATAGTGAAGAAAAAAGAGAAGAAGTTGCAAAAATCATAGAATCACAAAATGGAATATTAATCGAAGATAGTCCTTATAGTGAACTATTTTTTGATAAAAAAGAGAAAAGTATCAGTTCAAGATTAAGAAAAAACTCTTTTCATTTGGGAAGTTTTTCAAAGACATTAGCTCCTAGCTTTAGAATTGGCTGGATTAGAGCAGATGAAGAGTTATTAAAACCATTGATGATTATAAAAGAGAGTATTGATTTACACTCTTGCGGAGTTTCACAATATATACTTTTGGAGTATTTAAAAGATGAAAATAGATATGAAAAACATCTTCAAAATATTAGAGATGATTATAGACAAAAAGCACAATATTTCTCAAATCAATTAAAACAAATCATGCCAGAGTTCGAACATGAATTACCAAAAGGAGGTATGTTTTTGTATGGAAATCTAAAAGGGATTGATACCTTTGCTTTGGTTCAAAAATGTTTAGAAAAAAAAGTTGTTTATGTACCTGGGAATCAATTTTACATAGACAAAATTCCAAATGGCGAAATAAGATTTAACTATACTCACTCATCTTTTGAAGAGATAAAAAGAGGCATAGAACTTATAAAAAGTTGTATTTAATTGTTATTTTTTAGATTAAATCACAAAAATAAGATACAAAATCGATACTTTTTAATATAAACTTTTTTCAAGTTAGTAATACTAGCTTGTCAAAGGATGTTATCATGAAAAAAACTGTTTGGATAATTGGCTGTAGTAGTGGTATTGGTTTGGAGTTAGTAAAAATATTTTTAGCCAATAACTATTTAGTTGTTGCAAGTGCTAGAAATATTAAAAATAATATTGATTTACAAAATTTGCAAGAAATTTATAAAGAGAATATATATTTATTGAATATTGATGTTTCAAAGGATGATAATTTGAACAATAGTGTTAATGAAGCATATAATAGATTTGGTGGGATAGATATATTTTTCTTTAATGCAGCAGTCTATGAAAAAACCGATATTTTCAATGCTAATATTAAAGAGTTTGAAGAGATGATAAATATAAATTATTTAGGAGTAGTTAGAGTTTTAAAATATCTTTTAGTTCTTTTGAAAAAACAAAAAGAGTCAAAAATTGTATTAAATGCTAGTTTATCAAGTTATTTTGGCTTACCTTATGCAAGTTCTTATGGTTCCTCAAAGGCAGCTTTAGTGAATTTTGCCCAATCTATACAACCAGAACTTATTAAAAATAATATTTATTTACAAATAATAAATCATGGCTTTGTAAAAACAAGGCTCACTAAAAAAAATGATTTTGATATGCCTCAACTTTTAGAAGCATCATATACAGCAGAAAGAATTTTTGAGGAGTTAAGCAAACCTTATAAATTTGAAATTCGTTTCCCCTTTTTATTATCAAAATTTTTACAGTTAATTAGTCTATTACCTTACTCTTTGAGTTTGAAGATAACTAAAAGATTTTTAAAATGATAAAAACCTTAAATAATTTTGATTTAAATAATAACCTAAAAAGCAAAGTAATTCTCCTTTATGGAATATTGGGAATTCCTATTGCTTTTTTAGGTTTTCCTTTATATATTTATCTTCCTACTTTTTATGTTGAAAATATTGGTTTGAGTGTTGGTGTGGTTGGATTTGTTTTGTTGATTGCAAGATTGATAGATATGATTTTTGACCCTTTTATAGGAAGATTTTGTGATATTTACAGCACAAAATTTAATATTATTCTATTTTCCTCTTTTGTTCTTTTATTTGCTCTGTTTTTTCTTATAAAACCAGTTTTTCACAACTCTTTTTGGTTATTTTTATTTTCTATTATCACTTATATCTCTTATAGTTTTGTTTTAATACCCTATCTTAGTTTAAATACCATATTAAGTAAAAATCAAAAAGACAATACAAAACTTGCTTTTTCAAGGGAGATATTTATAATAATTGGAGTTTTAATCTCTTTGCTTTTACCATATATTTTTTTGGTTTCAGATGATTCAAAAAAGAGTTTGGAACTTTTGCTTTTTACAATTTTGATTATTTTTCCTATTTTTGTTTTGATTTTTTATTTTAAATTAAAAGATTTGGAGATAAAAAATGAAACCATTATTCATAAAAACTTTTTTCTATCTTTAAAACTATTTTTCAAAGAGTTTCCCCACCACAAAAAACTATTTATTGCGTTTTTATTAAACAACTTAGCCAATGCCTTACCTGCAACACTTTTTCTGTTTTTTGTGAAATATGTTTTGGATTTGGAAGATAAAACGGGTCTTTTTTTGATAATCTATTTTTTGAGTGCAATTGTAACTTTTCCTTTTTGGATAAAACTCTCAAATAAAATATCCAAAAAACAAACTTGGATTTTGTCCATAATTTTGGCTATTAGTTCTTTTGTTTTTGTGCCATTTTTGACTAATGGTGAGTTTTTATATTTTGCTATTATTTGTGTGATAACTGGAATGTGTTTGGGTGCAGATATGGCTTTGCCCTCTTCTATTCAAGCTGATGTTACTCAACAAACAAAAGAGAAAAATCAAGATTTAACAGGAGTATTATTTGGATTTTGGGCAATGATTACAAAACTTGCCTTATCATTAGCGGTTGCAATATCTTTTATCACTTTGGAATTTACAAACTTTGAGATTTCAAATATAAATCAAGCTTCCATTATTGCAATAACTATTTTATACTCCATAATCCCTATTTTGCTAAAACTATTCTCTATTATTTTATTACTACAGTATAAAATGACAAATTAAACATACAAAGCTTTTGTTTTTTACAATAAATTACATTGTTTAAAAAAAGGAGTATTTGTGAAATATATATTTTTAATCATATTTTTTATTTCATCACTTTTTGCAAATACTTCTGTTGATATAAAAAAATTTTCAGGACTTTGGTATGAAATAGCAAGGGTTGAAAACAGCTTTCAAACCTCTTGTGTGGCTTCTAGTGTGGAGTATAAACTCCAAGAAGATAACACATACGATGTTTATAACAGATGTTTTGAAAATGACTTAGATGGAAAACTCATAGAATATAACGGTTCTGCAAAACTAGAAAATAATCAACTTTTTATGCGATATTTTCTAGTTTTCAGAACTTCATACCATATCAAATATCTAAATAACTATCAAACAGCCGTTGTTTCAAATGATGATTACTCAAATCTTTGGATTATGAGCAGAGTTCCAAATATAGATAAAAATGAGTTAAAAAAAATTTTAGATGATTTAAAAACCAAAATGGATATTTCAAAATTAACTTTTACAAAACTAGACCCAAAAGGAAAATATAAATGAAAATAGCAGTTTTAGGAGCTGGAATAAGTGGACTTGGAAGTGCTTATATATTAAGTTCTAAACATAAAGTTGATTTGTATGAAAAAGAGGATAGATTAGGAGGACATGCTAGAACAACTATGGTTCAAGATGAAGATAAAATTTTTGGAGTTGATACTGGTTTTTTGGTTTTTAATTATGCTACTTATCCACTTTTGACAAGATTATTTAGAAAGTTAGATGTAAAAATAGAGAACTCTGATATGAGTTTTGCTTTTTGGGACAAAGATAAAAACAAAGCTTACAATGGTTCATCTCTAAAGGGAATGTTTGCACAAAAAAGAAACCTTTTTTCAATAAGTCATTACAAAATGATAAAAGATATTTTGGATTTTAATAAAAAAGCAAATGAGGATTTAGAGAAAAATAGCCCTGATTTAAAAAAAACTTTAGGTGAATATATCAAAAATTATTCAAATGCTTTTAAAGAGAGATATTTACTTCCAATGGGTGCTTCTATTTGGTCCACACCAAGTGATGAAATGAATCTTTTTCCAGCAAAAACATTTCTTACTTTTTTCAAAAACCACGGTCTTTTAGGTGTTTCAAGCCACCACCAATGGCTTACAGTTTCAAATGGAAGTATTAATTATGTAAATAAAATAAAAGAGAAAATCTCTGGAAAAATCTTTTTGAACTCTGATGTTATAAAGATACAAAGGGAGGAAAATGGCGTTTTTTTAATCCATAAAGATGGAGCTAAAACCTTTTATGACAAAGTTGTACTTGCTATGCACGCCCCTCAAGCTTTAGAGATTTTAGAAAATCCAACACAAAAAGAGATAGAGATTTTGGGTGCTTTTAAATACAAAGAAAATAGTGCTGTTTTACACAATGATAATGATATTTTATACCCAAATAAAAAGATGTATGCAGCTTGGAATTACACAAGTACAAATACTCAAAATAAAGTTGTAACTTTAAGTTATTGGATAAATGTTTTACAAAATCTAAAAACGAAAAAGGATTATTTTGTATCTTTAAATGAAACAGAAAATATAAAAAATATTATTGAAAAAATATCTTACGAACACCCTCAATTTGACTCTTTAGCAATAGAGATGCAAAATAGAAAAGATGAAATTTGTGGGCAAAATAATACCTATTTTGCAGGGGCTTATTGGAGATATGGATTTCATGAAGATGGACTTTTGAGTGCTACAAAAGTGGCTTCTAAACTTTGTTGTGAGTTCTAAAATGTCAAATATTTCAAATCATCATATTTTTGAGGGAACTATCTATCATAAAAGATTTCTTCCCAAAAAGCATGATTTTAAATATAACTTTTATCTGCTTGATATTGATGTTTTTGATTTAAAAAGTTTGGAAAACAAAATATTTTCCATAAATAAACCAAATTTTATGAGTCTGCAAAGTTTTGACCACTTTGGAAAAACTACTGATTTTATAAAAAATATAGAAGAACTTTTAAAAAAATTTGATTTAAAAGCAACTTCAAAAATGAGATTTTTAACTCTTCCAAGAGTCTTAAATTTTGTTTTTAATCCAATTAGTGTTTTGGTGTTGTTTGATGAAAAAAACATACCAACTCATATTTTAGCTGAAGTTCACAACTACAACAACGGTCGTGTGGTTTATCCTGTAAAACTAGAAAAACATCAAAAAAATGCAAGTTCATATTTTGGAGTTGTAAAAAAAGATATGTATGTTTCTCCTTTTTTTAAGTGTGAGGGAGTTTATGAGTTTGAGCTAAAGTATGAGGAGAATAAGTTATTTATAAAAATAGATTTATACGAAGATAAACAACACAAATTAACAGCGATTTTTAACTCAAAAGCCCAACCTTACACTTTTAAGAATATACAAAAAATATTTTTTAGATATATGTTTAGCACTTTTTTAGTGGTAAGTAGAACATATTTTCAAGCAATTAGGCTTTATTTGAAGGGTTTAAAAATCTATTTCCCAAGGGAAAATGACAAAATAAGGAGGTTTTAAAAATGCAAAAATTATGGAATAAATTTGGAGATAACTTCTTTTCAAAAATAAAAATAGGAACTTTGGAAGTAATCTATAAAGATGGAAATATTAAACTTTATGGAGAAGAAAAAGTAGAAGAAAAAATCACTTTAGAGATATATAACAATAGATTTTTCACAAGAATTATGCTTTATGGAGATATTGGTTTTGCGGAAAGCTACATAGATAAAGATTTTGAAACTTCAAATCTTACAAAGTTAGTGGAATTAGCACTTTTAAACTCAAAATATTTGGGAACTACAAGTGAAAATGAGAAAAACAAACTCATAAATCTAATGCCTATTTTTAATAAAATCAAACACACTTTACGAAAAAACTCAAAAACAAACTCAAGAAAAAATATCTCAGCCCACTATGATTTATCAAATGAGTTTTATAAACTAATGCTTGATGAGACAATGATGTATTCAAGTGCGGTTTTTTGCGATAAAAATCAAGATTTATATGAAGCCCAAAAAAATAAACTAGAAAAATTATCTTCAAAACTAAATATCAAAGAGGGTTCAAAAGTTTTGGAGATTGGTTCAGGTTGGGGAGCTATGGCTTTGCATTTGGCAAATGACAAAAAATGTGAAGTTACAACTGTAACTTTGAGTGTTGAACAAAAAAAGCTTTGTGAAGATAGATTTAAAGAGCATAATGTGGAAGATAAAATAGATATTTTACTCAAAGATTATAGGGATTTGAAGGGAACTTTTGACGCAATAATTGCTATTGAGATGTTTGAAGCTGTGGGACGTGAGTATTTTCATATTTTCTTCAAAAAGTGCCAAGAGTTATTAAAACCAAGTGGAGTTTTAGTCCTTCAAGTAATAACAATGCCTGACCAAAGATATAAAGATTATGCAAAAGGGACGGATTTTATACAAAAATATATTTTCCCAGGAGGACATCTTCCAAGTATTTCAAAAATCCTTGAAGTTACCACAAAACACACAAGATTAAATCTACATCATCTTGAAGAGTTCACAGAAGATTATGCAAAAACTCTCAATATTTGGCATGATAATTTTGAAAAAAAGCTAGAAGATGTACAAAAATTGGGATTTGATGAATATTTTATACGAATGTGGAAAATGTATCTAAACTATTGTGAAGCGGGATTTTTGACAAGAAATATAAACCTTCACCAATTTGTATTTACACAAGACCAAAATACAGCTTTAAATAAAGGATTAATTGCATGAAAAATTTAATATTAGTTTTTTTAATTTCAATTTTATTAACAGGATGTTCAAGTATGAAAATAGAAGATTTTAACGGCACAAAACCAGAATTTATTCCCCAAGAATATTTCAACGGAAAATTAAGAGCTTATGGAATTGTAAAAGATAGAAGCGGAAAAATCACAAGAACCTTTAAAGGAACAATGGTAGGTTCTTGGGATAAAAACGGCGTTGGAACACTTGATGAATATTTTGTTTATAATGATGGGGAAGAGATGAAAAGAGTTTGGACCCTAAAACCAACAGGAAACAAAAATTTTACAGCAACAGCAAACGATATAATAGGCGATAGCCCAATGATAGCCAATGGAAATACAGTAATGCTTGATTATGTGATGAGAACTCCATATAAAGATTCAACTATTGATTTGAGCGTTCAAGATTGGTTGCATTTGCAAGATGATGGGGTGATTATAAATCACTCAAAATTGAAAAAATTTGGCTTTGTGGTTGGTGAGATTGTAATTACTATAATTAAGGATTAAAAAATGGCTTGTAAATGTAAAGATATATTTTATATAAGTGAGAAAAGAAGTAAAATTCATTTTATAACACAAGTAACTGAATTGGTCATAAAATCTTCAAATTTAATGAAAACTTTGGGATTTGAGGTTGCTAAAACAGAAGGAATTGTATCTGTTGAAGTTGAGAATCCAAAGCTTTTTTTTGAGGATAATTTTGATTTTTTAAATACAAATTTCAATGATTTAGAAAAAGATGAAATCAAAATTTTTATTGAAAATGAAGATAATCAACTCTCATTGGGAACTATATTTTTTGCAAAGGCTATGAATAGATATTTACATTTTATAGAGGATAGAAATTTTTTTGATATTATTGAAAATAGTAGTTTAACAGCCCATTTTCAACCAATAATTGATATGAAAACAAATAAAATATTTGCCTATGAAGCCTTAACAAGAGGTGTTTTACCAAATGGGGAACTTATGTATCCTGACCAATTATTTAAAAAATCAGCAAGAAATGATATGAATTTTACTTTAGATAGAATGTGTAGGGAAACAGCCCTTAAAACAACAGCTGTAAAGAAAATCGATGCAAAGGTTTTTATAAATTTTATTCCAACTTCTATTTATGACCCAGAATTTTGTTTAGCTTCAACTGTAAAATGGGCAAAACAACTGGAATTTGACCCAAAAAATATAGTTTTTGAAGTTGTTGAAACTCAAAATGTAAAAGATAAAGAACATTTAAAAACCATTTTAAACTATTATAGAAGTAAAGGTTTTTTAATCGCCCTTGATGATGTGGGAGAGGGTTATTCTTCACTTAATATGATTATTGACATAAAACCTGACATCATAAAAGTTGATAGAAATATTATAAATGATATTCACAAAGATACAATGAAACAATCAATTTATAAAGCACTAAAAACAATCTGTGATGAAAATGGTATACAATTACTTGCCGAAGGTGTGGAAAATATCTATGAACTCAAAAAAATAAAAGAGATAGGTGTGGATTATGCTCAAGGGTATTATTTTTCTAAACCAAGTGCAGAGATTGTAAGGGTTATATAAAAATAGAGAGTTTTAAGAAGGGTATTATAACCCTTCTTTTTTACTATTTTTTCAAATCAAATCTATCAAGATTCATAACTTTTGTCCAAGCTTTTACAAAATCTTTTACAAATTTTTCTTTTGAATCTTCTTGTGCATAAACTTCTGCAATAGCTCTTAATTGCGAATTTGAACCAAATACCAAATCAACTCTACTTGCTTTATATTTTAAATTTCCAGTAATTCTCTCTTTTCCTTCAAACTCATTTTCATCTTTTGAAGTTGGATTCCAAACTGTACCCATATCAAGTAGGTTTACAAAAAAATCATTGGTCAAAACACCAACATTTGAAGTAAATACTCCTAAAGTTGTATTGTTATGATTTGCTCCTAAAACTCTCATTCCACCAATTAATGCAGTCATTTCAGGAATAGTTAAAGTCAATAATTGGGCTTTATCGATTAGTAACTCTTCAGCTTTAAAAGTATATTTACTTTTTTCAAAGTTTCTAAATCCATCAGCAATAGGTTCTAAATAATTAAACGATTCAACATCAGTTTGCTCTTCTTTTGCATCACATCTTCCTGCAATAAATGGCACTTTTATATCAAATCCTGCATCTTTTACAGCTTTTTGCACTCCAACAGTTCCTGCTAAAACTATTAAATCTGCAAGTGAAACTTTTTTATTTGTATTATTGGAATTGAATTCATTTTGTATATTTTCCAATATTTTCAAAGTGTTAGTTAAATCTAAATCACTATTTGATTCCCAATTTTTTTGTGGAGCAAATCTAATTCTAGCACCATTTGCACCACCTCTTTTATCAGAATCTCTATAAGAACTTGCACTTGCCCATGCTAATGATACAAGTTTTGAAACACTCAAAATTGAAGCTGATATTTTCTCTTTTAGAGTTTCTATATCATTTTCATCAATAGTTTCATAAGTTGCTACTGGAATTGGGTCTTGCCAAATTAAATCCTCTTTTGGAACTTCTAGACCTATATATCTTGATTTTGGACCTAAATCCCTATGTGTTAGTTTGAACCAAGCTCTAGCAAAGGCATCTGAGAATTGGTCTGGATTTTGATGAAATCTTTTTGAAATTTCCCCATAAATTGGATCCATTTTCATAGCCATATCAGCTGTTGTCATAATTGTTGTTACTTTTTTATTTGGATTATGTGCTGATGGTGCTAAATGCTCCTCTTTTACATTTTTTGGAATCCATTGCCAAGCACCTGCTGGTGATTTTGTAAGCTCCCAATCATATCCAAGTAATAAATCAAAATATCCATTGTCCCATTTTGTAGGATTTGGTGTCCAAGAACCCTCTATTCCACTTGTGATTGTATCATCACCTTTTCCACTTAGAAATTTACTAAGCCATCCAAGACCTTGAGCTATTAGACCTTCAGCTTCTGGTTCTGCTCCTACATTTGAAGCATCGCCTGCCCCATGACATTTTCCAAAAGTATGCCCACCAGCAGTTAAAGCTACGGTTTCTTCATCATCCATAGCCATTCTTTTGAAAGTTTCTCTTATATCAAGTCCCGATTGAATAGGATTTGGCTCTCCATTTGGACCCTCTGGATTTACATAAATAAGCCCCATTTGAACAGCTGCTAGTGGGTTTTCAAGTGCTTCTCTTTGGTCTTTATTTTCATATCTTTTATCTCCAAGCCATTGGGTCTCTTTTCCCCAATAAATATCCTCTTCGCTTTCCCAAATATCAGCTCTTCCACCTGAAAAACCAAATGTTTTAAGCCCCATTGATTCTAATGCAACATTTCCTGCAAGTATCATCAAATCAGCCCAAGATATTTTATTTCCATATTTTAGTTTTATAGGTTGTAATAATCTTCTTGCTTTATCAAGATTTGCATTATCAGGCCAACTGTTTAATGGTGCAAATCTTTGGCTTCCAGTACTAGCACCCCCTCTTCCATCGCCTGTTCTATAAGTTCCTGCACTATGCCATGCCATTCTAATAAATAGTGGTCCATAATGCCCATAATCAGCAGGCCACCAATCTTGTGAGTCAGTCATAAGTGTAGTTAAATCTTTTTTTAGTGCTTCATAATCAAGTTTTGAAAACTCTTTTGCATAATCAAAATCCTCATCCATAGGATTTACTTTGTTTGAGTGTTGAGAAAGTATTTTTAAATTTAATTGGTTTGGCCACCAATCTTTGTTTGTTGTACCATCGTTTCTTACAGTTGGATTACTTTTTCCAAATCCAAAAGGACATTTACCAGCCATTTTCTCTCCTTTAATAATAAATTATATTTCATAGAATATCTTACTCTTTAAAACTTAAAATTTTATGAATATTTTTTATTTTATAATAATATTTTTCCATTAAATAGAGTTAATTTTCATAAAACATTACAATTTGCAATATTTTTTAGATTAAGAATTACAATTTGTTAGAATTTCAAATAATTAATAAAAAAGGATAAAAAATGGAATTTGTTTTAATAGTATCTGGAATTTTTATGGTATCTCTATTTTTTGCTTTTATTTTAGACTTTACCATTTCAAGATCAAAAAAATTAGAAGATTTTGTAATCAAGATGTTTTAGGGTATAAAAAGAGTTTTTAAACTCTTTTTATTTAGATATACACTAAAAAAATGTAGATTTGGTGAAGTAAGTTATTTACTCTTTGCGAAAGACATTTTTTTGTGGAAGTTATAATCAATAGCTAGCATTTTTCTTCTTGTTTTAGAGGAGTTTTTTTCTGCTATTAATTGGCATAATTTATATAAATTGATAGATAGATTTTGAACAAAGATGTTATTAAAATTTTTTTGTAAAAGTTTCAAAAAATATTTTGGAATATAGAGTTTGATTAAAGTATCATCCAAAGATAGAATTGTACTTGCACTTCCTGGTTGTCCTTGTCGGCTTGCTCTTCCATAAAGCTGTAAATCAACCCTTCTTGATTCATTTCTCTCTGTTGCAATTACATGCAATCCTCCAGCTTCTATGGAGTCCTTTGATAAAATAATATCTGTTCCTCTACCAGCCATATTTGTTGCAATGGTAATTTTGCCAATTTCTCCTGCTTTTGAAATAATCTCAACTTCATTTTGGGAATTTATGGCATTTAAAATCTCAACATTTCTAAAGCCCTCTTTTATAAGTTTTTCATAAATAGCATTTGAATCAATAATACTTCTTGTACCTATTAGAACGGGTCTATTTTTCATTTGAACTTTGGTTATATCTTTTATGATTTCATCTATTTTATTACTCTCATTTTTACAAATAGTATCTTTGTTTATATCAAGCTTTTTTTCAAGTCTAGTTGGTATTTTTGCAATATTCAATTCATAAATTTGCCATAGCTCTTTTTCAATATTTTTTACGGTTCCTGTCATTCCACACAAAACCTTGTACATTCTAAAAAACTTTTGGAAACTCATTTTGCTATTTGCTTTTGTTGGATTTGTAAAGTTTAATCCCTCTTTTGCCTCTATTGCTTGATGTAATCCCCCACTCCAACTTCGGCTATTCATAATTCTTCCAGTTTTTTCATCAACTATCACAATCTTTCCATCTTGAACGATATATTGTTTATTTAGTTTATAAAACTCTTTTGCAATAATTGATTGTCTTAATAAATACTCAACCCTTGATTTTGTGGACCATTTTTTTGGGAAAAGGTCTATATTATCAAGCATTATATCTTCGCCTATTGTTGAAAATTCTACGGTTTTGAAGAGTTTATTTGCTTTATAATCAACATTTTTTTTCATATCCAAAGCTATTTTATTTGCCATCAAAATAGCCTCTTGCAACTCCTTATCCTCTTGTTGAACAGATATTATCAAAGGAGTTAAAGCCTCATCAGCCAAAACGCTATCAGCTTCATCCACTATTGCTGTATGTAAACCTCTAACTAAAGTTCTTTGATATTTTTCAAAACCTATTTTCAAAGAGTTTATCAACTCAATTTGTGAATCAAAACTATAATCAACAGCCATTTCATCTCGCAAATAATCAGCCAAAACAGCATTACTTGTACTATAAACAACATCTTTTTTATAGTTTTCTATTTTTTCATTTTTTTGCATATCTGAAGAGACAAATCCCACACTAACTAAAGAGTTTTCATACAAAGGTCGCATAAGTTCCGCATCCCTTGAAGCTAGATATTCATTTGAAGTAAACAAATGACAAGGTTTATTTTTCCATGCGAATAAAACACTAGCCAAAGAGGAGGTTAGTGTTTTTCCCTCTCCTGTGGACATCTCTACAATATATTGCTCAAAAAGTGCTAAAGCACCTGCAATTTGAACAACATAAGGTCTTTTAAAAAGAGATTTTTGACATATTTCAACAACCACAGCTAAGGCTTCATCTACTATATTTTCTGTGGTTTTGTTGGTTGCAAAATATGGTTTTAAATCTCTTATTTTATCTTGAAGAATAGATATATCACTACTTGCATACTCCAAAGAGTTGTCATATATTTTTTGGGCTCTTGATTCCAATTTTTTGTAGTCATACTTTTTTTGTTTGAAATATCCTATTATATTATGGGTTATAACATCCAAACCTTCATAAACTTTTTTTTGATTCATACTATATTTTATATCTTTTTTGAAGTAGTTTTTCAATGAAATCCATAACTTGAATTCCTATTGGTTTTGATTGTAATTCTATTCTCATAACACCACTTCTATCGTGATACAAATAGTTGTTATGCTCCTGTGAAATATCTGCTTTTATCTCAAAAAATGCTTCACTTGTAGTCAATCCGCTACTATCATTTCTATCAATAGCTATATCTCCACCACCTGCAAATCCCAAAACAGCTGAAGGTAATTTGTTTTGTTCATAGGGAATTATATTTATATTAGAAACAGACATATCCATTGAAGCCAAACCATGTAATTTGATTTGGGTTTGGATATTTTGCTTATCCAATAAAAAAACATCACTGGCTTTATCTTGAGTTATTACTCCTATAAATTGATATTGGGAAGGGGATATGATTTTCCCTAAAAGTTGTCTTTGTTTTATCAATGAATATCGAATAGTCTCTATTTTATTTGAAACCCAATAACCTTCACTATTTGAAACTATTTTTAGATTCTCTTTTTTCTCTTTTAAAACGGATAGCTTTTCATTTAACGAATCCAATCTATCAAATAGAGGTTTTAGGTTTGCAATGTTTTCTTGTGTTGCTTGTAAAATCAAAGCTTTTGCTTCCAAGATTTCTGAATTTACACTTTGTAAATCAAAATCCAATGTCTCATTTCTGAGGATAAATAAAACATCTCCTTTTTTTACATATCTATTATCATCCACTAAAACTTTTTCTATATAGGCTTCTGTTGGAGAAAAAATGTTTTCAACAATCTTTGCTTCAACAACTCCATCAGCTCTAACTGAATTAAAAAATGGAATATAAAATAGGGCAATAACCCAAAACAAAATAAACATTGTAGAGATAAAAGTAACTTTAAGTCTATACGCTCTAAGTTTTTGATTAGTGATAAGATATTTTAAAAATGTCCATGTTGGTTTTACAATCCACATAAAAAGTGATAATAAAATTACAATTACACCCAATAGGAAAAATTGGTCAGCCACATAAATACCTATGGCAATAGAGGCTAAAAGCTTATACAAAAAGCTTAAAATAGCATATACAACAAGTAAAAAAGCCTCTTTTTGTGTTCTTCCAACTTGATAAAGATTTTTCAAAGAGAAAGCATATTTTTCTACAAAATAGTATATTTGTTGGTGTGACCTTTGATATAGATTTGGTATTTCCAACCAATCTGATAACATATAGTAAGCATCAAATTTTAGTAATGGATTTCCATTAAAAAATAAAGAGGTAATAGAACCTATAATCATCATATTAAAAGCTATGGAGTGAACAACACCATCTCCTGTATTTGCCCAAACCATTGCCGCAATAGAAGCTATAAAAAGCTCCACAAGCATTCCAGCACTTCCCACTAAAACCCTATGGTATTTATTTTGGAAAGCCCAACTACTACTTGCATCCACATAGGGTAAAGGGGTAAATATAATAATACTAACTCCCATTGTAGTAACACTTCCACCAAAGCGTTTGGTCATCATAGCGTGACCCATTTCATGGAATACTTTTAGAAAAACCAAAGCAATATATAAAAAAATCATATTGTTTAGGGATAACATTCCTTGAGTTTGATTTACAAAGCTACTTGAATTATCAATTACCTCTTTTAAACCTACAAAGATAAATAACAACCAAATAAAAAAGAATTTTTTTGAAAAAATAGCGTGTATTAGGGTTTTATTACTTTCAAGCCATCTTTGAGGATTCCAAATAGGAATTTTAACAAATAAGAAACTTACTAATTTACCAACAATCTCTTTTTGTTTTTTTTCACTAAATCTTGAAAAGATAGAGTCAATATCCACTCTATTTTTGGAAAATAGAAGATTATTTGAATGAAGTTGCATCAATACTTTAACAACATCATTTTGATTTGGGGTATCTTCAGGGGAGATAATCAAAGACTTTTCCCAAATCTTTTCTACATTCTCATCCAAAGTTAATTTCATCAAAAATTTGTAGGTTTTAGGAGTTACCCTATAAAATTTATTACTATATCGGTCGTTTAATACATACCAAACTTCACCTCTGTAAAACTGTTTGTAGGCTTCAACACTATACAGTAAAGAGACTTTTAAATCAGCTACTAAATGCCACGACTCACTAAATATATTTTCTGCCATATTTAAATCCAGAAATACATTTTTAAGAAATCTAATGTCTTATGTGTAGCTACCCATATAATTTTTCTTTTTCCAACATTTATTTTTGTAACTCCACTCATACCTGGTCTCCACCAAGATTTAGGAGAATCCATAAAATTTGCTTTTAAAATAAAAATATTTCCACTCTCCGCATCCATTTGTGCCAAAGGGATAATTTTTTCAACTTTGATTGGATAATAGACACTAGGCTCACTTAAAAGTTTTAACTCTCCCTCTTGGGCTACTTTTAACTCATCAATATCCGACTCACTAACTTTGAATTTAACATAGATATCTTTAGTATTTGCAACTTTGATAAGTAAATCGCCCTTTGAAACGGGTGATCCCATAAGCTCTTTTTTATCTCCATCGACAATTATCCCATCAAAAGGAGATTTGATTTGTGATTGTTCTAAATAAAATCTTGTTCTTTTAAGTATAGATTGTGCTTGTTCCATCCTAGCTATTGAGATATTCATATCTGCAAGTTCTCTATTTGCTCTTGCTTTTTCCGTCTCCCTTGAAAATCTACTAACATCAGCTTGTGCTTCAATCTCTTTTAGAAGTAACTCTTGTGAATCCAAAGTTATTAGAGTTTCCCCTTTTTTTACCTCTTCTCCTGAGTAGTATTTAACATCTTTTACAAAGCCATCATAGGGTGCTGATAAATTTGCAACATTATCAGTCTCTAAAGTAGCTTTTGCCTCTATTTTATAATCCATTTCAAAAATAAAACTACACAGCAAAACTATAGAAATTGTTGTTCCCAAAAATTTTAATAGAGTATTGTTAGCACCTAAATACCAAGCAACTGCTTGTAAAGATTTATCATATAATCTCAAAGTCCAAATTTTATCTTGTTTGCTTAATTCATTGAGCCAATATGCCATTTGCTCAACGCAAATTTGAATCAAAGTTAAATCTTGCTCCAAAAAAACATCATCATTATTCTCTAAAGTCAATACACCCACAACTTCATCATCAACTATAAAAGGGAAACTAACCAAAGATTTTAGATTATTACTTTGAATATATTTTTCATGACATCTTGTGATATTAATATCATCTTTTTGGGCATTTAAAATGATTGGTATTTGCTGATCTGCACACTCTTCAAATGCAGTTTCAAGCAAAGTTATAGCATCACTCTTTTTATCAAAGGTATCCAAATTTGATAGGGCTACGCTTTTTATATAATTACCTTTTTTCCACCCTAAAGAGGCTTTAGAAGCACCATATTTCAAAGCAATTTCGTTTACAAATGCCAATGTTGCCTTGAAAAATTTCTTCTCTTTTCTAATTAGATTAAAAAATTCCAAAAGTTAAAATGATTTGGAATCGGTAATATTTGTGCTTAAATTGCTATTTGGTGTGGAGTATCTGTTTTTTAAAAAGGTAGAAAAAAGGTCTGTGGTCAATG
>JBBITK010000026.1:0-15693 GCA_037440805.1 Arcobacter sp.
ATGACGCCAAATAAAGGATAGATAAATGAAAAAAACATTTCAATTAAAAGTAGCAAATAAAACAAAAGATAGACAAGTTGATTCTATAAAAAATGATATTAGAAAATATATCAAAAGGGAAAAAAGCAAAAGATTACCAAAAGAGTTCAATTTTTGGGCATTTGATTGTAAATTTGGAAAAACTCAAGAAGAGGCTTATGAAATAAAATTTACTGAAATCACAAAATGTATAGATTTAGCTTCAAATGAAGATTATGATAGTTTTTATTTAGAGCTTGTTGCAAGAGCTGATATCAAAAAAATAAAAGAAAAAAGTCAAGAAACAACAGAAGATGAAGAGATAGAAGATTAATTCTAACTCTTATCCGATTTCTATACTATAACTAGCCTCAAATATTTCCCCATTTTTTAGTTCTAAAATCCCTCTTTTTTCTTCAAAATTTTGATTTGATTCAATGTCATCAGCAACCCCAAACCACGGTTCAATACACAAAAAAGGGCATCCAGTAGGTTTTGACCAAACTCCTAAATATGGAAATTTTTCAAAGTTCAACTTGATAAAATGGCTATTTTTACTATTTTTAAAAGTGATATTTTGAATATTTAAATCACTAAAAACCAAGGCATCATTTTGAAATAATTTTTCATTTAAGGGGATTTTATTATCTATTATTTCCAAATCTTCATTTTTATAAATCAAGCCAAAATCATTTAAAAAATATCTTTTTGTATTTTTGATATTTTCAAACTCCAAAAAATAATCCTCTTTATTTTCATTATCTTTTAAAGTCCAATTAAAAGCAGGATGAGCTCCAATAGAAAAAAACATTGCCCCATCGCTTTTATTTACAACTTTATATGAAATTATTAATAGATTTTTTTCAAGTTTATAAGACAAATATAGTTCAAATAAAAAAGGATAAATTTCCAAACTTTTTTCATCATTTTTTATTTTGAATTCTATGAAATCTTCTTTTTTGTCCATCACTTCAAACTCACAATCCCTTGCAAATCCGTGTTGAGTCATAGTGTATTTTTGATTTTTATATAAATAACTATCCTCTTTTAGTCTTCCAACGATTGGAAAAAGTATTGGAGAGTGCCTCGCCCAATATTTATTATCCCCTTGCCAGATATATTCCAAATTATCATTATCAACTTTTTTGAGACTATTTAATTCTGCCCCAAAAGATTTGATTTTTGCTTTTAAAAACTTATTTTTTATTTCGTAATTCATCATTTTATCTACTTTTTTAGATTGAAATTTGGAAGATTATAGCATAAAGAGTTTAGAGAGAAAAATTAGAATAAATTTAGTTTTATAAATAATTATTTTATTATGTTTTAATGATATAATTTGCCCAAATAATAATTAAGGTTTTTTATGGAATTAGTTTATTTGTGGGTTGAGGATTATAAAAATATTAAGAATCAGGGGTTTAATTTTAGCCCAAGGTTTGAGTGTGAGTTTAAGGCTGAATATTATTCAAAAGGCAATAGTAGTGGAGGATTAGAAGAAAAAATACATCAAAAATCTTCACTATCAATAACTTCTAAAATGTCAGAATTTTTATTTCCAACAAATGTTATGGAAATTTAAAAATAAATAGTTGTGTTTATTGTAATAGAAATTATATTTTTGATGTAAAAGAAAATGGACATATTAAAGGACATATAGACCATTTTTATCCAAAAGCAAAATATCCATATTTTGCAATGAATTTTTATAACTTTATACCAGTTTGTGAGAGTTGCAATAAAGTTAAAAGTGAATTTGATACAACAGATATAACTAAAAATATAATTCATCCTTATAAGCGAAAAAATGAAAAAATATTTAATATTGAAATATTTGATGTTGATGATTTTTCTTACAAATTAAACGATGATGATTTATTAAAACAATTACATATAGAAAAAATATATAACACAGGGCATAAAGACATTATTAATGAGTTATACATTAAGTTTTATCGACAAGACACAAAAGAACACTTTGACTCATTACGAAAATCATTAAAAAGTCTCAATTTTAATGAAGATGAAATTCATAGGTTTGTTACATGTGGTTATTTAAAGAATGAAGATTTGCACAAACGCCCACTCTCAAAACTCATTAAAGATATTAGCCAAGAGTTAGGGATTTTATAAGTAAAATAGATTAGCTATCTTTTTTAAGAGCAAAGAGACAGTGACAGGAGGGGTGATTAAGCCCTCCCTTTTATCAATACAAATTTGGTGCAAACACAGACCAAAAGTATCACTGCCAATTTAAAGACCAAAGGACACCTCCTTTTGAACACTCCCACCCAACACTACCCACAAAAAAAAGGGGCTGGAAAATCCAACCCCTTTCAGTGTCCATTTGGGTAATCACTCCCAAAAATCTTTAAATCGAAAGAATTATATAAAAAAAGATTATTGATATCAATAAATTTATTTAAATAAATTTTTTACGCTTCTTCTGTTACATAAAAAGTAGTTTTTCCATTTTTTGGGTCATAGTTTTCCCCATCTTTTGAGATATATGAATTTATGATTTTTCTTGCTTTTTTAAATGAACTAGCATTACCTATCTCTTCTCTTTTGTCATCTTTTGTAATGGCTGTTTTGTCATAACCTTTTGCAAATTTTTTGGCAACACTTGCATCTTTAAATGAATATTTCACAATATCAATATCTCTTTTTACATCAATTGTTGCTTTTTTCTTTTCATCTTCAAATCTTAAAATTCTATTTCCATTTGATGAGATTTTCATTGTAGTTGCTGTTTCGATATTTTCTACATCTTCCACTATTACATACTCTTTTCCATTTATTAACAATATTTCATCATCTATTTTTTTTATCTCTTTGATTATTGTTTTTTTGCCTTTTGCCATTTTGTACCTTTATTTTTTACATTGATTTCGTATTGTAGCCAATATTTACAAGCTATTTTTGAAATATCTATTTTTTGGCTATACTATTGACTCTTTAAATAAAAACCTACAAAGAAAGAATAAAATCAAATGAACTTATTATCAAAAAATGCTTCTTTAGAGCAATCAATTTTAAAAATGCAAAATATATTAAAAGATGTTGGGTGTGAAGTTACTTTTTCACAAGAAAAGCACCCTTTAAAAAACTGTTTTTCAGTAAATTTAGCTTCAACTGAAGCTCCAAATTATATCTATTCCAACGGAAAAGGTGTAATTTCAGATGCTTCAATAGCAAGTGCTTATGGCGAATATATAGAGAGATTACAAACAAACAATTTTTTTATAGATTTTTATTTGCCAAATAGAAAATATTATCCAGATGAAGTAGCTTTTGATTTTAAAGGTGATTATCTAAACAAAGATTTAAGAAAAATCTACAACCCAAACAAAGAGCTTGAAGCCAAAGATTTGGTTGATTTTAACAGCGATTATATGGATAAAATCGTAGCTTTACCTTTTATAAATCAAACAAACAATGAATTAACATATATTCCAATAAATATCCTAAGCAACCTTTTTGTAAGTAACGGTTTAGCCACAGGAAACACTCCAAATGAGGCAAAAACTCAAGCTTTGAGTGAGATATTTGAAAGGTATGTAAAAATCAAAATAATCAAAGAGGGATTGGCTCTTCCAAAGTTTCCCGATGATGTTATAAAATCTTTTCCAAAAGTTTATGAAGATGTGGAAAGCCTAAGAAATTTGGGCTATAAAGTAGAAGTTTTAGATGCTTCTTTAGGTGGAATTTTCCCTGTAACTGCCATTTCATTTATCAATCCAAAAAACAACACTCTATTTGTATCTTTTGGAAGCCATCCTATTTTGCAAGTGAGTTTGGAGAGAACTATGACTGAACTTATGCAAGGAAGGGATTTGGATAATCTTGATAGTTTTGAAATACCTACTTTTGATATGGAAATGGTTAGTGATTATTTCAACATCGAAGCACACTTTATAGACTCAAATGGAAAAATGGGATTTCCATTTTTAAGTTCTAAAAAAAGTTTTGATTATGCACCTTGGAAATATACAGGGAATGGAAGTGATGATGAATACGCGTTTTTAACTGATATTTTAAAATCACAAGATAGGGATATGTATTTGCGAGAATATACATATTTGGATTTTTACTCTTGCCAAATGATAGTTCCTAATTTTTCAGAGGTTTATCCAATAGATGATATGGTTTATAACAACAAAAACAATGGAAAACTAATCCGTGATATGGTGCTAAATTTTGAAAAATATGATTTGGATGAGATTTTAGACAATATTGATAGTTTGGATAACTCTTTAAATATGCAACTTTATATTGGAGTTATTTTTGAAGAGAACTTCACAATGGCATCTTTTAAAGCCCAACTTTTACTTCTTTTAGGTGAATATGATATGGTTATTGAGCTTTTAGAGTTTGGAGATAATAAGTTTGAACATTTGGTTGCCCAACTTCTTAGAATGCAAAAAGATGAAATTGATTGGGAAGAGTATGAAGAGGCATTAAATGATGTTTATGGAGAAGAAAAAATCCAAAAAGCTGTAAATATTATAGAGGGAAAAGAGTCTTTGATAAATAGAAATTTACATGAACATTATAAGAATATGTTATATTTATTTGACAAATTAGAGCTTAAAAAAGAGGCTTTTTATAATAGTTAATAGGCTATAATCCCAAAAATTTAAACAAAAGGTAATCAAATGCAATATATGGAAACATCAAACAAAAGTGTTCAAGAAGTAGTTGAAAAAATAAAAGAGAATTGTGCTAAATATAAATTTGGTGTTCAACACATTCACAATGTGGGAGAAAATCTAAGATCAAAAGGGATAGATTTTAAAAATGAGTGTCAAATTGTAGATATTTGTAATCCAACTGTGGCACAAGAATTTTTATCTCAAGATATGTCTTTATCTTGCATAATGCCTTGTAAAATCTCTGTTTATTCTGAAGATGGAGAGACTAATTTGGTTATGAATTCACTTTCACAATTAGTTGATGATATAAATCCTGATTTATTAGATTTAGCTATTGAGACACAACAAACACTTTTACAAATTTTAGAAGAGTCGAAATAAACTATGTACACTCCTATTTCATGTGAATTTTTCGACCAACTAAATGTGGCAATGCAAAGAAAAATCCCATCAACAGTTATATTTTTTGATAATGATGAGAAAAAAACATCAAAAGGTTTGGTTGAAACAATGAGTGTTATTGATGGGATTGAATATCTTATTTTAAATACAAAAGAGCAAATAAGATTGGATAAAGTTTTGGTTTTTAATGGAAGACGACACAAAGAAGAAGATGAAATATGAGAATTGATGAAAATTTTATAAATTTAATTTCATATAAAAATAGTTTAAATGAAGAACAATTTAAGATTTTAGGTTTAGAAGAGACTTTAAATTGGCAAGAAAAAGCATTAAATAAAGAGGTTTCCAAAAATGATACCAATTTACTTATGCTTCTAAAAGGCAACTTATCCCTCAAAGCACAAGAGCAAATCATAAAAAACTACCATATGGTTTTAGAGTTTAACAACATAAAACCAAAGGTAGTTTATGAAATACCAAAATATGATATTTCAAAAGAGGAAAATACTCCAAAAACTTCAATAAATGAAGATGAGGAGATTGAACATATAAAAATCTATTGTGATGGAGCTTGTTCGGGTAATCCTGGAAATGCTGGAAGTGGACTTGCTATTTATTCAAATAAAAAAAATCCTGTTTTACTTTATGGAGCTTATGAAGAGGAGGGGACAAATAATATCGCTGAATTAAATGCCCTTCATCAAGCTTTGATTATTGCTTCTCAAACTTTTAGTGAAAATATTATTTCTATATATTCTGATTCAAAATATGCTATTGATTGCATTTCAACTTGGGCTTATTCTTGGAAAAGAAATGGTTGGAGTAAAAAAGGCGGAGAGATAAAAAATCTTGAATTAATAATCGAAGCTCACAATTTATATGAAAAGCTAAAAACAAAAATAGAACTTATCCATGTAAAAGGTCATGCTGGAATTGAAGGAAATGAACTAGCTGATAGAATGGCGGTTTATACAATAAAAGCAAAAAACAAAGATTTTACATTTTATTCTTACAATAAAATAGAAGAAGTTTTAGCCCTAAAATCCTATTAATATAAATTTGAGAGGCTTTTAGATAAAATAGTATACTTTAATAATAGAGGAATTTTACAAGTTATGATAGAGAAAAAAGGTTCAATGTTAATGGTAAGAGAAGATTTAAAGGTTTTTGACTGTACTATCAGAGATGGTGGATTGATGAATAACTACCAATTTTCTGATGAATTTGTAAAAGCACACTATGAAATGTGTGTTGCTGCTGGAATAGATTATATGGAAATTGGAAAAAATGTATCTCCAACGGTTATGAGTACAACAGAGTATGGTGCTTGGAATTTTTGTAAAGAAGAAGATATAAGAAGAATTGTTGGAGAAAACAAAACTGATTTAAAAATCGCTGTTATGGCTGATGTTGGAAGAACTATAAAAGAGGAAATTCCACCAAAAAGTGAAAGTGTTGTTGATATGATAAGAATTGCAACATATATTCACCAATTACCAGAAGCAATCGATTTAATCGAAGATTTTCACGCAAAAGGTTATGAAACAACTGTAAATATCATGGCTATTTCAAAATCTTTTGATGATGAGTTAGACCAAGTTTTAGACCAATTAAGTAAAACTCCTGTTGATGTTATTTACATAGCTGATAGTTTTGGTTCTTTTTATCCAGAACAAATCAATAAATTAACAGCAAAATATTTAACTGTTGCAAAAAGTGTTGGTAAAAAAGTAGGAATTCACGCACACAACAACCTTCAATTAGCTTATGCAAACACTTTAGAAGCTATGATTTATGGAACAAGTTATCTTGATGTTACTGTTTCAGGATTAGGAAGAGGTGCTGGAAATTGTCCTATGGAACTTTTAGTTGGATTTTTAAAGAACCCAAAATATAAACTTGTTCCTGTATTAGAGTTTATTGAAAAATTCATTGTACCTTTAGAAAAAACTCTTGATTGGGGATATAGTGTTCCATATATGATTACTGGAAAACTAAACGAACACCCAAGACCTGCTATGAAAGCAAGGGATGAAGGTGATACACAATATGTAAAATTCTATAATAAATTAACGGAAGAGTATAGCTAATTAGCTATCTTTTCTTTTAATATTCTACTTTAAAACTTTGACTTTAACCCAAGAACAAAAAAACATTATAGAGACAAAAGAGAAATCTTTTAAAATAAATGCAGTTGCAGGAAGTGGGAAAACCACCACTTTACTTGAATATGCAAAACAAAACTCTCACCTTAAGATTTTATATTTAGCATACAATAAATCTTTACAAATATCTTTACAAAGTAAACTCAAAGATTATAACTTACCAAATATATTTGTAACAACTATTCACTCTTTGGCTTACCATCGAATAGATGCTTATAAATACAAGTTAGCCAATGAATTAAAAAGTTTTGTAATAGAAAAAATTTTATATGAATATGAATTAACAACTCACAATAAATCATATTATCCAAAAGCTGAATATACCTCTTTGGTTATAGATTTGGTAAATTTTTATTGTAACTCTTCGTTGATTGCTTTGGATGAAAAACTTATGGAGAGTTATAAAAAACAATCAGATTTTGGATTGAAAGCTTTGGATATTTTAAATAAAAATGAAAAAAAGATTTTAGAACACACAAAACATATTTTAACATCTATGAAAAATCGAACCATAGAAGCTATTCATGATTTTTATTTAAAAATGTTTTTTTTAAATAAAAAAGCTTCTATGAATTTGGGATTTGATTTGATATTGGTTGATGAGGCACAAGATATTTCAGATGTTATGATAGCATTGGTTGAAGCACAAAATTGTAATAGAATTTATGTGGGAGACTCTTTTCAGCAAATCTATTCATTTAGGTTTGCCACAAATGCCTTAAATAAAATAGACCTTCCAAGTTACAATCTAACAAAAAGTTTTAGATTTGGCGAAAATTATGCCCAAATTTTGAAACAAAGATTAAATACTTTATATGAATTAAACTCTTCAAAACCTTTGGAAATAAAAGGAACAAATTATCAAACAAATATTGGAGAAGTTTATATAAATTTTTCTAAACAATTTTGCGTTATTGCAAGAAGTACCTTTGGGCTTATTCAAAAAATAGTTCATTATATACAAAAAGATAAGAAAATCTATTTTGAAGGTGGCTACAACTCATATTCATTTATGAATCAAACTGTTTATTCAATATTTTATTTAAAACAGAAAAAAAATGACAAAATCACAGTAGAAGAGATAAAAGATTTTGAAACTATTTCAGAATTAGAACAATTTGCAAAAGAGACGAAAAATCAAGATTATCTCAACATAATAAAATTTGTAAATACCTATGGAGATAATATTTTTGATATAAACAAAAAAATCAAAGATAGACTTACAAATGATAAAAAAAGTGCTGATATAATCTTCACAACAGCCCATAAAGCAAAGGGTTTAGAATATGACCAAGTTTTAATGGCAGATGATTTTATAACAAAAAAAGATGTAATAAACCCCAAAACAAAACTAAGTTACCTAAAAATAAATGAAGAGTTAAATATCTATTATGTGGCTGCAACTAGAGCCAAAAAAACAATAGCTATGGCTGATTTATATTTATCATATATTTATAATGAAAATGATGATACCAAAAACTTTTCAAAAGCATAAAGCAAAAATTAGATAACATATAATATTAATAGAGAAGGATTTTTATGCAATATTTCGGAATTATTGAAACAAAATATGAAGAGATTTTTTTAACACAAAGCTATATGTATTTTAACAAAGAGGATGAAACTATAACAGCCAAAGAGTTAAAAGAGATGATAAAAACTACAAAAGATAGAAAGAAAAATATTATAGGAACTGTGTTTTTATACAATCCTACTGTAACACCTATGGGATTTGATTCTCAAAAATATCTTTTAACCCAAGATTTTGAAGATTTTGATAAGTTTATAGAACTAAAAGTTGAAAATCATTTAACAACTTTCAAACAAGCCATGAGAAATCACTGTGAAGGTAAGATTGTAGAGATTAAAAACCTATTTAATCTTATAGAAAACCATATAGATGCTTCTTCTTTACTAATCAAATTTAATCAGGATTTAGAAAAATATAACTCAGGACAAAACACCGAATTTGATAGGGATATTATGTATATTGATGCTGCAAATTTTATTCCAGCTGGAAAATTTGTATATTTTTGCTGGGGAGACAAAATAAAAGATAGAGAATTCCCTTATATTAATGAATATGCAAAAACATTATATGAAAATGCTCTAAAATTAGGTAAAAAAGTAGCTTATGTTTATAAAAAAGAGAAAACAGAACAAGGATGTATTGATTATTTACAATTCTCAAATCCTAGTCAAAACTATAAATATAAAAACTCTATAAATAGTGCCATAAAAAAATCATTTGAGGTATTTCCTCCAATACCAACACCATACGAATAAAAGGAAAAAAATTGAATATTGTACTTGATAAAATAAATATCTATAAAAACTTTATAGAAAGCACCCTTTCAAAAACAAAAAAAGAGGGAAATAATCTATATATTTTAATAGGAATGGTTGAAACTTATTATGAATTTGTTTCTGAAATATTAATTCCAAGTTCATCAAGAAGTAAAACGCAATTTATGTTACTTCAAGAGCTAAAAGAAGCAAAAATTATTGATTTTATAGAGTTTAAAATAATGGATGAAACTAGAAAATTGAAAAATGCTCTAACTCATAGGCTTGATTATTTACCTCCAGTTAGTGTTTTATATGATTTTAATAATAATTGTAAAATTGAAAACAAACAACTACCAGAAGATAAAGAGAATCAAGAAGAGATTGAAGATTGCATATTATTTTCAGTTATGGAAGGTTATAAAATAATAGACAATAAACTTTTTCCACTGATGGTTAAAGAACTTGAATTGAATTAATAATTATTTTATGTTAAAATTTAACATACACTTTGAATTAGGAGTTGTATTATGTTTGATATAGATTTTTTAAAAAAACTAAATATCCTTTTTGTAGAAGATGAACCAACATCAAGAGATTTATTGATAAATATACTTGCTGATTTATTCAATAATTTTATTGTTGCACAAAATGGACAAGAAGGTTTAGAGAAATTTCAAGAATTTAGCAAAGATGGTACCATTGATATAATAATTTCAGATATAGATATGCCTATTTTAGATGGTTTATCTATGATTGAAAAAATTAGAGAAATAAATCAAGATATTCCTGTCATATTTACAACAGGGAAAGATGATTCCCAAAGTATTTTAAAAGCAGTAAGTTTGGGAATTAATCACTATATAACAAAACCTGTAAACACTAAAGATTTACTAACAAAAATCTCTTTAACTTGTGAAAAAAAATATTATGAAACTATGTTTAAAGAGAAGAAAAAAGAGTTAGAAATATATCTTAAAACAATAGAACATGTGGTTTCTATTTATAAAATGGATAAGCATGGTCATATTTTTTATGCGAATGAGAGTTTTTTAGAGATAAGTAAATACTCTATTGAAGAGATTATGAGCAAAAACTTTGAGGATTTAATTCATCCTGATATTCCTAAAAAATATATTGAAGAAACATGGGATGATTTAAGAAATAATAGGGTTTGTGAAAAAAATACAAAGTTTATTGACAAAGAGGGAGAGACTTTTTATCTACAAGCTACTATTTTTAAATTACAATATGAACAAAAAGATGAGTTTATTACTATTGGATTTTTAACTACAAAAGAGAATTTAGAAAAAAGAGAATTCCATAAAAAAGTTCTAAAGAGTGTGCAAGAATTTAATAAAAAAGAGGTTTTATACAAAAAAACAATAGTAGAACTAAATGAACAATTAAAAACTATTGAAAAAGCACTTCCTCAACTACAAAAAGAGTTAGAAGAAGAGAGAAGTAGAAGCCAAAGTAAAGAGAGACAAATCAACCATTATGAAATGCAAATGATGAATCTTGACAACAAACAACAAGTTTTTTTACAAAACAAAGTAAAAGAATTGGAAGAGTGTCAAAAAGTTAATCAAGTCTTAAAACAAGAGAGAATGTTGATTGTTAATAGAAATAAAGATTTAGAAGTAGAAATAGCCTCTATTAGAAAAGAGATGGCTTTACTAATTGAAGCGAATGAACAAAAAAATAAAAGAATATTTGAACTTGAAGATGTGGTAAAAAATTACGATTTCCTAGAAAGAGAACAAAAATTTGATGAAAAGTTTGGAATTGAAGAAAACAATCATTAGTTTTAGCTTTCTTTAATGTTTGTAGATGTATAATTCTTTCCACTTAAAATTTGGGGTATCGCCAAGCGGTAAGGCAACGGTTTTTGGTACCGTCATCCGAAGGTTCGAATCCTTCTACCCCATCCACTTTTAAATGGACTTTTTCAACGGTGAGGTTGGAGAGTGGTCAAATCCTGCGGACTGTAAATCCGCCGCCTTAGGCTTCGAAGGTTCAAATCCTTCTCTCACCACCACTTTTTTTATAAATCAATGTAAATATGGTTCGATAGCTCAGTCGGTAGAGCAAAGGATTGAAAATCCTTGTGTCGACAGTTCGATTCTGTCTCGAACCACCATTTACTTTTACACATGTGCGAGTGTGGCGGAATAGGTAGACGCGTGGGACTTAAAATCCCATTCCGGTTTCGGAGTGTGAGTTCGATTCTCACCATTCGCACCACTGTAACTTACTTTATATAATCCAGTACCTTAATATATTTTAGTTTTCACATCTACTTATTGTAATTTTAAAAAATCCTGTAAAACCTGCATTATCAAATCCCAAAGATTCATCAACATTTGCTTTTAATTCATCTAAAATCTTTTTATAAGCTTCATAAAACTCATAAGTTGGAGTTGGTTTATATGTTAAATTAGTAATTTCTAGGTATTTTATTATCTCTTTTGTGGTTGTTGGTTTGATAAAAAAATGCTCTTTTCTTGAAAAATAGTAAGGTATAAGAGTAACTAACGACCATTTTGCAAGATTATAAGAAGTCAAAATCTCGACTAAATCTTCAAAACCATCTTTAAAATCTCCATAAAGCATCTCATACAACGCAATACTTAACATATCTTTTTGGTATATCCCCATAGATTTTATGGCATCTTTTAATTTTGGTTTTTCAAAAAGTGAGATAAGTGGAGATTTTGAAACTATTTTTGAAAAATTATCACAAATAATCACAGGCTGAGAGAAATTCTCTTTTTTGAATAACTCTTGCACCTCTTGAGTAAATTTTTCTGATTTAAACTTTTTTCTGATTTTTAAAAGTTCCTCGTCTTCAAAACCATTTGGATAATACTCAAAAAAATCCTCTTCTAACTCTTTTAGTTTTTGTAAGTTCATTTTAAAGCCTTTGTAATTCATCTAGCGTTGGTATTCCAAAATTTTTAATTGTTTTAAACTCTATCTCTTTATTTAACGATGAAAGAATAATATCCAAAGTTTTAACGGAAGTATTTCCCAACTCTCCTCGCTCTACTTTTCCAAGTGTAACTCTGCTAATTCCACATTTGGTAGCTAATTGTTCTTGAGTTAGGTTTTTCTCTTCTCTTAAAATCCTAATTTGCTGTCCAATTTCGTATAATTTCAACTGGTATCTCCTTATGTGTTTTTTGGATTAATGATAAAAATACTTATCATTTTTTGTGTTTTATTGGAAAATGTAAAATAACTTTATCATTTTATTAAATTCTTTATTTGATTATTCCTATTTGTTTAGCAATATCTCTTTTAAATTTTGTCATACTTTTATCTTCAAGATTACCTTGAAATAACTCTTTTCCAAATATATCTTCTTTAATTTTTTGTATAGGAATTTTTAACTGTTTTGACATTTCTAATATTTTACTATCACTATATTTTTTCTTTTTTTCTATTAATTCAACAATCTCATCTTTATGGAATATATATCTACCTTTAAGTTTGAAAATATTTATATATTTCTCATATTCTGCTTGATTTTTGAAGTATTTAAAATCTAAAATAAAATCTTTTTTAGATTTAATATATGAAATATGATTAGTACTTTTAAATAAAATTCTAAATTTTACATCTTCATCAAATTTAAAATCTTTTTCATCTAATGTTGGAGATAAATAATTCACGGTATTTCTATCAATAAATTGTTTTGTTCCTTTAAATTTTGAATTACAAGCATAACAAGATGGAACAAAATTATAAAGGGATAATGATAATAATGGATGAGTTCCTTTATCTATTACATGGTCAAGTGTAAAATGGCTATGTTTTTCTTTTAAAATAACTTTTTCTATATTTTTTTTCTGTGTTTTATTGATAGCTTTTAAATCATTTATAGAATTAATAGTTGATTGTTTATTTAAAATCTTTTTAGCTGTTATTTCTCCAATATCTCTTATTTTACATAACTCTTCAATACTTGCTTTTTTAACAAAATCTAAAGCATCATGGTAATCGTAAGTATCATTAAATGAATTGATAAAATCAAGGTTACAGTAATAGCAAGTTCTCATTGGCAAATTTTGTTCAAAAAAAGATTTAATTTTTGATTGAAAATCATCATAATAAAATATTTTCTTCAATTCTTCTTTATCTTTCTTATTCATATAAAGAAATTCTGTCTTTGTATACAATTCTTTAAAAGATGCAGTCAAAATATATTCTAAGGTAAAAGTTGGAAATAAAAAATGAGGAGCAGAAATAAATGTCTCAAATGCTTTTTTTGTACTATCACAAATTTTAAGTAATTTTATATATTCTTGTTCAAATTTAATCTTATCCTCTGGGTAGTTAATAGGTAACATCTAAAGTACCTTTTAATAAACTCAACTCTGCCTCTAATTGCCTAATTCTTTTTTCTTTAAAATTATTTTCATTAAGTTTCAATTCAATTTCTTCAATATGACTTTTTATAACTCCATTTATATAATCTTCCCCAATATATTCTGAAATAAAATAAAACTTATCTTTTTTAGCACTATACTCTTTTTTTAATTCTTCAAAATTATCATTTGTTGAATTTATAACTTTTCCATAAAACTCTATAATTTCATTTATCTTTTCTTGTACAAATTTCCCCATAACACCTTTAACAAAAAAACTATGTGAATAAATATCATAAATATTTGCACCGAAGGTACTTTTGATTTTTAATTCATTTTTATCATTGATTTCTTGTTTATCTTTTGATAATTTAGTTTTTTCATCTTTTTCGAGAAATACAACCCTATCATTTGTTATATCTGATAATATCATCGGTGAATGTGTGGCATAAAGTACATAAAACTTATTATTTGAGTCCGAGTTTAAAAACTTAACCAAATCGTATACAAATTGTCTTTGCCACTCTAAATGAAGTTTTAAATCTGCTTCATCCAAAAATATTATAATATTTTCATTTGGATTTTCTTTATTTATTTTTTTAATTGCATCATTTATTCTTGCAAAAATAAATAATATTGCTTTTTGACCTGACGATAAAGAAGGATATAGTTCATAGCTAAAAGGTTCCAATTTATATTCTATCAATTTTTTATAGAAATCAAAAAAATCATCATTTACATCAATAATATTTTCATCGCTAATATTTAATGCTATTTTTTCATTCAAATTTGCATTTTTTTCTAAATTGGCAAATATATTTTTATCGTTTATTATTTCATCATTTGATTCTAATATTTTAATAAATTTATTGATTAAATTCATTTTTGGTAATAATACTTCATAAGCATATTTATCTTCTAAATATAAAATTAATAACCATTTTTTCGTATCAATATTTTCAATTCTAAAGTATAAATCTTTAATATCACTTTTTCTAATACTTTTAATAATACTTATTTTTGTTCTATTTTCTAAATTATTAAAAAAATCATAATTATTTCGCATTAAATCAAAATCTAATTTTAAATATTTAAGATTTTCTTTTTTGATTCTACTATTATTAATATTTAATTTATAATCTACACTTTCATTAAAAGAAGTTTCTCTATTCTTAAATTTAAAAAATTTTGATAAATTTTTGTTTTTTATGTTAAAAAAATCAAAATAATAATCAATAAATTCATCATAAAGTTCATTTTCTATATAGATTAAGTGAATATTATAACCTTCTGTATGATAGAAAATTTCTTCATCAAGAAAATCAAATACACTATTTCTATTTAAATATTTAGAAAATATTTCTCGAAAATAATTTAGAAAAAATTGTATTTCTTCAAAATTTGTAATATCTTTATATTTAATACTTTTTAAAAAATCTATATTATTTAATTCTAATCCAGAATGTTTAAAGAATTCTTCTAAATTATCTTGAATTTTTTTGTCTTCAAAAAATAATTTTATGCGTCGTTTTTGATTTCTAAATTCAAGAGTTAACTTTTTATCAATTTCTCTATCAATAACAGAATTAGCATTTTTAAGCAATTCAATATTGTTTAATAAATAAAAATCTCTATTTTTTCTTATATGCTCAAGTAAATCTTCATCTTTAATATTATTTGCAATTACTCTAAAAATATTATTGTAATACATTTCCTCTTCTGTAGAAAAAAGTTTTTCATCTATAATCTTTATTTTATTTTTTATATTATTTATGTATGTTAGATAAATATTTT
>JBBITK010000026.1:15744-24435 GCA_037440805.1 Arcobacter sp.
ATTGTAATTTATTTTTAATCCCTTTATTTCTACATCATAATTAGTCTTTTGTTCCATATTAAAAAATTTTTGAATATCATCATTTTCAATAAGACTAAGTTTTAAATCTAAATTTTTTCCATCATACTTTTTTAAAAAAGCTCTATTTGAAATATTATATTTATCATTTATATCATTATCAAAAGCATCAATCAAAGAAGTATAATAGATATAATTTAACTCTTTTTTTGTAATCTTCTGATTTTCTATAAAAATCTGTTTTTGATTTGATAAAGAGAAAAAAACATTTTTTTCTTCCTCATATACACAAATAGAATACTCATTATTTTTATCTCGAATAGAGTTTAAAAGTACACTTTTCCCTGTACCATTTTCACCGATAAGCACACCAATATCAATATTTTCTGAATAAAAATCTTCTATAAAATTGGTATTTTCTTCTTTATTGAAATAAAATTCATTTAGAGTAGATTTTTCATCATCAAGAGTAAATTTGTATTTTTTTGATAAGTGGATTATCGAACCTTTTTCAAAAGTTCCGAAATCTTTGTAAAAGTAGATAAAAAGTAATCGCATTATATTTCCAATAAAATTATTTGGGAATAATATTATTATAAAATAATAAAAATTGTTTTAATAAATTATTTCTCCAAACTCATCAATATGCTTTTTCAACTCCATATTTTCAAGATTATCATAAATCACAACATCAAAAAAATAAGGTAAATTTGTATCTTCTTCAAAGGTATATTTTAGTTTTGAAAGGGTTTTTATATCAACATTGCCTTTTATAGCAAGGTCAATATCAGAAGCAGTTTTATGTGTACCCAAAGCTCGTGAGCCAAAAAGTATTACTTCTTTTATATTGTCGAACTTTTTGAATACATTTTGTAAGATTTCTAGTTCTTTTGGTGTAAGCCCTATCATAATTTTTTCTTCAAAATTTCTTTTAAATCATCTAAAATGGGATAATAAGTGTGGATTATTAATTCTTCAAGTTCCTCAAGAATTTTATCATCATAGGTATATGATGCTAGGTTTCTCTTTTCTAGTGCTTCAAGCCATAAAGTCCCATTTTGAACCAATCCATATTCAAAAGCAGTTTTTATGCTCTCCCTTGGGCTTCTTACTTCATATCCCTCTGCACTTAAAAAATCTTTCATTACTTTCCAAGCAAGTTCAAAAGTTACTTCAAAAAATTGAATTAATCCTGCTTTTTCTATCTCATTTAAACTCTGTTTTTCAACAGTAGTTTTCAAATGCCCTAATGATTTTTCGTAATTAGCAAATCTTTGTCTGCATCTTGTTAAATTATCTTCCATTTTTTAGTCCTTTTAAAACTTTCCTATACAGCAAATTTCATCATTTATTTCAAATACTGCAACTCTTCATAATATTGAGTTTTTAATGCTTCTTTGATATAAATCTCACTATTTTCAATTTTTGGCAACATCTCTATTAATAAAATTTTTAAAGTAGGTAAATAATCTTTTATAATTTCCCATATCATTGATTCATCAATTCCTCTATAGTTATGGGAAATCTTATCTCTCATAGCTGATAGGTTTTTCCAATTGATTTTATTTGATATTTTTAACTCTTCATCTATTTTTTTATTTTCTTCGCCTATTGCTATTAGTAAATTTACACTTGCATTAAAATTTAATTGTTTATTTGCGAAATAAAAATCTTCTTCATTTTTGAAATTAGCAGAATAAATAAAAATCTTTTCGATTGATTCAAGCATTGTAAGTATATATAATACATTTTTACTATCAAACATATATAAAATCTTTTTGTGAATGTAGTTTAATAAGGGGGTTAAATTTTTTATAATTTATTAAATCAATTTTAGTATTAAAGATAATTTCTAGTTCACTTTCTAGTTTTAAGTAACTTTCAAAATTTAATCTTGTTTTATCATCTTCAATATAAGCTATATCTATATCACTATGATTTGTATTAGTTGAAGTAGAAACTGAACCAAATAATATAAAATTTTTTAAGTGATATGAAGCTTTTTTATTTTTAAGCACTTCCAAAATATCTTCTTTATTCATTTTATTTTGATTCCTTTCTATTTTTCTATCTATTATAACACAAGAATTTATAATATATATTCTATTAAAACTTTCCTATCAAATCCTCAAACACAGCCGTTAATCCCTCAACTTCTTTAACAGTTGTTCTCTCACCCACACTATGAATAGTATCATTTATCACACCAAATTCTATAGCTTCTATCCCAAAGCTACCAAAATATCTAGCATCACTTGTTCCACCATGGGTTGAGTGTTTTGTAGTTACTCCTAAAACTTCTTTTATTGAACTCTCCATTGCTTTCACAACTTTTGATTCTTTGTTTGTCACAAAAGGAAATGAACCTTGAGTTGTTCTAAACTCATAATCTAAACCTTTTAGATTTTCATTTATAAAGCTTTCTACACTCTCTTTTGTAGTATTTGTAGAGTTTCTTACATTGAACATAATTTTTAGCTCATTTGGTGTTACATTTGTAACTTCCATTCCACCTCTTATATCAGTAATTACAAGCTTACTTGGGGCAAAATACTCATCTCCATTATCAAGATTTATTCCAGCTATTTTTGGCAAAACATGAGCAAAATTATGAACTGGATTTATACATTTTTCAGGATAAGCAGCGTGTCCTTGTTTACCTTTGATAGTAATATATCCATTTATACTTCCTCTTCGCCCTACTTTTATGGCATCTCCAAACACCTCTTCACAAGTTGGTTCTGCAACAACTGCATAATTTGGTATGAAGTTTATATCTCGCAAGTGTTCAAGCATTTTGATAGTTCCATAAGTTCCCTCACCCTCTTCATCGCTAGTTAGTAAAATAGATAAAGTCCCATCAAAAGATTTAGCATTTTTACAAGCATACAAAAATGCAGCATCTCCACTTTTCATATCTTGAGCTCCCCTTGCAGTGATAACTCCATCTATAACATCAGCAGCAAATGGGTCAATTTCCCAATTTTTACCAGTTGGAACAACATCTATATGACCTGCAAAACATAGATGTTGAGGGTTTTCATTGAATTTTTTATAAAAAAATCTATTTTTTACACCCTCCATATCTACTTTTATACAACTCCACTCATCACCTAAATACTCTTCTATAAAGTCAAATGCTCCATCATCATTTGGAGTTATTGATTGAAATCTTAATAATTTTTGAAATAGTTCTATAACTGTCATCTAATATCCTTTTAATTGGGTGAATTTTAGCTAACTTAACTTTATTTTGTTATAATGGAAAAAATGCACTATTGTATAACCAAAAAGGATTTCTTATGGGAAAACTAGAAAAATCATTTTATTGGCTATTTCTAACTTTTATTCTCTATATTTTCATTGGATTTAAATTTGTTCCATTTCTTTTAAAAGATAAAATCACTAGCTATTTAGATGAATATTTAATCCCAAAAAGTAGCATAGAAAAAATAGAATTTAATCCATTTACATTTAAACTAAAAATTCATAATTTCAAAATTTTTGATGAAAATAATATTTCAGATATTGGAGTTGATACTCTACTTGTAGATTTTTCTCCTATTAAATATATGGAAAAAGGGTATTTACACTTTGATAATCTAACTATTGACAAACTATATTTAAATATCAAAGAGGATAAAAATGGCTCTTTTAACCTATCAACTTTTCTAAAACCAACAGAGAATCAAGAAAAAAAAGAGACAAATGAGAGTTCAAATATAGAGTTTTTAATCTCTAAATTTGAGATTTTAAATTCAAATATAAATTTTGAGAAACAAAAAAACAAAACACCATACAAACTAAATATAAACAATATCAGCTATACAATTTATGATTTTGGAACATATAAAAATATTTTATCTTCAAACAATTTAAGTTTTAAAATCAATGATAAAAGTGATATAAAAATAGCTGGTGCTTTTAGATTGACTCCATTTAATATGTATGGAGAAATTGGGATAAATGACCTAAAAATAAAAGATTTGATGGAGTATAAAAAAGAGCTTTTTAACTTTGAAATCAACAATAATGCAAATATAAATTTTTTAAGTGCTTTTAATTTAGAGACAAAAGATGGCTTTAACATAAAACTAAATAGCAAATTAATTGAGTTAAAAAACATTGATTTAAAACAAAATGGATTAAATATATTTTCATTAAAAAGCTTGGAAATTGGGAAATTGTTTTTTGATTTATCAAAGCAACTAATAAATCTTGAAAACATAAATATCAAAAACTCCAAAATAAAAGCTACTCTAAATAAAGATGGTATAAATTTTGCAAAACTTATAAAACAAAACAAAAATATAAAAAAAGAAAAAACTACTCCTTGGAGTATAAAACTATCAAATGTAGCTTTGAATGGAGATTTTATTTTTGAGGATAAAACCACTAATAATAATAATTTTATTTTAAACAATAATTCAATCAAAATAAAAAATATCACAAATAAAGCTTTTAATACAAATATAGATTCTATCTTAATTAAAACTATTGATACAAAGGCTATTTTTACAAACTCAAATCAAAATATCAATGGGAAAAATCTAAAAATCAATATAAATGATGTGAGCATAAAAGACTCAAATATTAAAATCAAAGATATGAATATGCAAACAGATAAAGTAGAGTTTTTTGACCATAAAGAAAATATTGAGTTACAAAGTTTGAGTAATTTACTAAACTTCAAAAATTTCAGAAGTGATAAATCTGGTCTACATTTGGAAAATTTTTCCATACAAAAAAGTTCTATCAATATCTATGACAAACAAAATGAAATAAAAATAGATGGAGATAATATAAACATAGAACTTGGGAATATTGAAGGAAAAGAGTCTATTTTTGTCATAAAAAAAATAGATATAAACCAACCAAACATCTCTATTGTTTTGGATAAAAAAGTAACTAAACAGACAATTTTACAAAAATCAACGCAAGAGAAACAACAAAAAAAAGAGACTTTGAGAATAAATATTGGACCTACTTCTATAAATGATGGAGTTATAAGTTTTGAAGATAAAAATCTACCAATACCATTTTTGACAAAAATAACTCAACTAAATGGAAACATTTCCCACATAAAAACTTCAAAAACAACCCTATCAACTCTAAATGTAGATGGTGTTGTAAATAAATACGGAATTGCCCAAATAACAGGAACTCTAAACCTAAATAACATAAAATTTTTGACAGATATAAATATGAAATTTAGAAATATATCCATGAAAAATTTCACTCCATATAGTGGGAAATTTTTGGGTAGAGAGTTTAAAAAAGGAAAAGTTGATTTGGATTTGAAATACAATATTGACAAATCAAATCTTGAAGCAACAAATAAAATAGTTATTACAAAACTAGAGCTTGGAGATAAAATAAAAAGCTCTGAAGCTATATCTTTGCCTTTAGATATTGCAATAGCTTTATTAAAAGATTCAAATGGCGTAATAAATATAGAGATTCCCGTTTTGGGAAATGTTGATAATCCCCAATTTTCAGTTAGCGATATATTTTGGAAAGCCTTTTCAAACCTAATAGGCAAAACCGTATCTGCACCTTTTTCAGTACTTGGAGCAATGTTTAATTTTAAAGAAGAGGATATAAAAACTGTAAAATTTGAAATAAATCAAAGTGAGATAACTCCTATACAAAAACAAACCCTTGATAGAGTAACAAAAATATTAAAAACAAAAAAAGAGTTTGCTATCAAAATCTCTCCTTCATATTTAGAAAAAGAAGAGAAGGAAAGAATAGGAAAAAATAGAGTTTTAAATATTCAAAACTATCTTATAAAAGAGAATAAAGTAGAACCAAAACAGATAATTTTAGATGAAAAAGAGTTGAAAAAAGATAGCCATTTCATAGAATTAAAACTAATCAAAATAGATTAGATATATTATATTTACTTATAATTATAATATAATATTGACTTATTAAAATATCTTAGTTAATATTCATAAAAATTTTTATTATTAAGGACTTTTATGAAAAAAATGATTATTTTGATAGTTTTTTTACTTATTCCAATCTCCTTTTATTTAGTTTCTGTAAAAGTTGGACATACAAAAATCAAAAGATTAGAGTGTCAAGACAAAACCATTACTTTTGAGAAGATTTTCTTAAATACTCCTATAAAAGAGTCTATTCAAAGCTTTTTAGAGGGAAATTATAAAATCTCTTCTTCAAAAATCAATTACTCTTTGCTTATGGAGAGTAATTTGAAAAATAAATTAACCATTGAAGAGTTGGATAAAAGAGTAATCTCAACAATAAATAAACATATAAAAATGAAAAAAGAGAATTCTTCTTTTGTAGATATAGATTATTATCTTTATGAAAATGATAAGAAAGACCCAAACAAAAAGAATGAAGATGCCAAAAAATATGCTGGATATTTGGTTTTTGAATTTAAATATGATGGTAAATTGATTTATAAAATCCAGACTGATTATATGAAAATTGATACTAGTGATGTTGAAGAGAGAGTGGATTGTATAATTAACTCTTTTATCTCAATAGATTGATTTTAACTCACAAATAACTCTAAATTGAGTAGAAAAATTACTATTCAATTTAGATACTTATTGTAAACAATGCACCTTTGTAAGTTTTATCTTCATAATCAAATGTTACATTCTCAACACTTATTTCTCCGCTCATACTTCGACAAACTATCTCTCTACTCATATAAAGCCCTATTCCCGTACCTTGTGATTGGCTCTTTGTAGTAAAATATGGTTCAAATATTCTATCAATTATATCAGTAGGAATTCCACCTGCATTATCTTTTACTTCTATTACAATTTTTTCATCTTTTGAGGAAATATTGATAAAGATAATCTTTTCAGATAACTTATCTTTTTTTAGGAATTCATCTCTGGAGTTATTGAGTAAATTGATTAAAACTTGCATTAACTCATTTTCAAAGGTATTAATAGTTATCTCTTCAAGGGATAGAATAACCTTTATTTGGTTAGATTTAAATTGGGCATCCATCAATTTTATAATTTTATTTATTGTCTCTTTTAAATTAATTTCACTTCTATTTTTATCCATTTTATAAAAATTTCTAAAATCATCAATAGTTGAAGAGAGATATTGAACTGAATTATTGATTTGATCCAATCCTTTTATCAAAAAATCATCTTCCAAAATATTCATCTGTTTTTGTAGCATCATACCCGTAGCTGATACAGAAATAGAAGATAGTGGCTGTCTCCATTGATGGGCAATATTACCAATCATTTCACCCATTGCAGCCATTTTTGCTTGTTGGGCTACTACATTTTGTTGTTTTGTCTGTTCTAACTGATATTTTCTAAATTTCTCTTCCAAAATTTTGGAGAAATAAATAGAAATTGCCATAAGAATTGAAATAAGAATCAATGCAAATATTATGGTTCTTATAAGATACCTTTGAAACTCTTGATTTAATTCTTCTCTTTTTTTGTCTATAACACTTTGAATATCATCTTCATAAAATCCTGTTCCTATCATCCAAGACCAATTATCCAATCCCTTTACAAAACTAATTTTTTTGATAGATTCTTGAGTATTTGGTTTTTTATTTTGAATATAAGTATAAAAACCTTCTCCATTTTTTGCTATTTGTATCAAATCTTCTATAACTTTTTTTATTCCAACTGTGTCATTGTTTGTAATAGCATTTTGACCTATATAGTTTTTTCTAATATGGCTTAAATATATAGAGTCATAATTAATAACAAAGATATATCCACTTTTCCCAAATTTTATCTCTCTTATATTTCTTAAAACCCTATCTTGAACCTCTTTTTCAAAATCTTCTAAGTACTCTCCCGTTCCAATAAACCAATCAAACTGTTTAAGATTTTTAACCAAACCTATTTTTTTTCTCTGTTTATCAGGATTTGTAGGATTAAACCAATACCATTCATAAAAAGCTTCATCATTTTTTGATAAAAGATTTGTCATATCTTTGATTATGTAAGAACCTTTTGCATCTTTGTGATTCCAAAAATCCTTGCCTTCAAGTTCAGGATTATGGGGGTAATAAGATATTTTTACCACTATTTTCATAGATAAAATAGTATCCTCTACCATTATTAAATCTAATCTCTCTTAGGGCTTCTACTACTAATTTTTTAATCTCTTCTTTTGGTTTGTCTGAATTTTTTATGCAAATATTATTTGCTATATTATAGGCATTAGAAAGGGCGTCTTTTAGTGTTTGTTTGAGTTCTTGTTCTGTAAACTCTTGTTCTCTTTTTATGTAGTTATAAACTTCATAAACCCGTTGTTTAACAAGTTCTTCATTTTCATGAACATATTCTAATCGAATATTCTCTTTATCTTTTTCAAATTTTTCCCTATCTTCCCAAAAAGATAGAGTCAAAATAACGATAGTTATAGTAAAAACAAAAATTGTGGGAGCATATTTGATTATTTTGAGTAGACCTTTTTCGTTTTGAAATAACATTACATTTTCTCCTCAAAATAAATCCAACTAATTAGATTGGAATTATAAATAAAAGAGTTTAAAACCCTCTTATTTACCCCTAAAAGATTTTTCATTTGTAGCATTTACAACTTCATCTGCCAATCTTGATGTTGTAATTGCTATTTCGTTTGTTTGAGCGGCTATTGAAGCATTTACTTGTGTTTGTCTATCCAAAGTATTTATAGCATCGTTTA
>JBBITK010000027.1:0-24348 GCA_037440805.1 Arcobacter sp.
ATTTTTTCGGGGTCATTCCATCCTTTTAATGAAGGTAATGGTAGAACTTTGAGATTATTCTTTGATATGATAGTTACATATAATGGTTACGAATATATTAACTATGGAGTTAAAATCAGCAACTGTTCCAAATCAAATAAAAGGTTATATTTCAAGTAAAAACAAAACAGTATCAAAAACTAGAGTAATCAAACTTAATCACTCTATCTTTTGATAATTGAGTATCTGATACGATAAAATAGTTCAAATTTTAGGCTTTTTTCTTCCAAATACTCATTTGAGAGATTGTGTGTTGGTATTTTCTCGCTGTCTCTTTTATCACAAAAGGTACATCTTCCACAGCTAAAAGTTCAAATTCATCTTTTAAAAACTCTTTTAAACTACTCAAAGTATCAACTTCTTTGTTGTCTTTGATAAATCCACCAAGCCAATTTTGTTTTGGTGTATAATCTTCTAGCCAAGTATAAGGACTGAGTAATACTAAAAGCCCATTTTCATTTATTCTTGATGGAATTTCATCTATAAATTTTTTTGGATTATAGAGTCTATCTATAAGATTTGAGCAAAATACCAAATCAAAACCTGTATAAATATCTTTTAGATTACAAGCATCTCCTTGCATAAAAGATACTCTATTTTTGGTTTGTTCCAAACCAAAATCTTTTAAAGAGATAGTTTTTTCTTCAAAAATATCACCCTCTTTTTTTGTTTTATAAACCAAAGAGTCATAATTTTTTAGTTTCACTCCCACATTTATAAAGTTTGCAGAAAAATCAACTGCAGTAACTTCATCAAAATATCTAGCCAATTCAAAAGAAGCTCTTCCAACAGAACATCCCAAATCTAGTGCTTTTGAAGTTTTTATACCATTTAAATATGGTTTTAAAATCTCCAAAGTTGCAACACTAAAATTTTTAACTCCAAAATTTTCACTTCCATAATGAAACTCACAATATTGAGAAATCAACTCATCTGTTTCATAAACATTGTTGTTTATTTTTGTTTTATACTCATTTGATGAAGATACATATCTAAATCCAGCATGTTGGAAAAAATGCTTTCTAAAGGCGTATCTTGACTCTCTTAAAGTCTCATTTCCCAAAGATATAAACGACCCACCTTTTATAAGTGCGTGTCTGTCATCAAATGTTGGTGTTGTAAAATCATCATAAATAGGGTGTGTTACAAATCCATCAAAAGGATAAATTGGAGTTATGCTCCATTGCCAAACATTTCCTACCACATCATAAAAGCCATCAAACTCATATTTATCAACACTTGATTGATTGAACTGTTTAAGACCTATATTTGCCTCTTTGTTTTTTGCGTCCACAAAATCATATAAAGCATAATATTCATCTTCACTAGGAAGTCGCACTTCAACTCCCAATTTTTTTGATTTATATGCACAAAAAGCTTCCGCTTCATAAAAATTTACATCAACTGGATAATTCAAAGGAAGAGGAACTATTTTGTTTATTTCTCTCAAAAAATATTTATTATCTTGCACTATCCAAAATCGTGGATGTTTTGCTTCACTAAAATTTAGCCAAGATTTTCCCTCTTTTGAAAAAAACTCCCCATCATATCCACCATCTTTTACAAACTCCAAATACTCTCCATTTGAAACCAAATATTTTGAAGCTTTAAAATCAGAAATTTCTGCTTTATGGTATGAAAATTCATTATCCCAACCATAATATTTTGGATTGTTTCTATCTTTTTGTAAAATTACAGTTGAGCCTTTTACTTCTAAAAGCTCATTTTGTGGATATTTTGTACTTTCACTATTTTGATATTCAAATATCTCATTTGTGTGTAAAAAATCAATATTCAACTCTCTTAATAAAACAGAAGATGTTTCAATATGGATATTTTCATGCTCTATTCCCATCATAATAATCCACATAGGAGAGTTCCAATTTATAGGAAGTGAAAACTCCAAAGTATTAATAAGTTCTAAAACTATCTCTTTAACTCTATTTCTATACTCTTTTACATCTTCAAATTTTGGCCATTTATAGTTTGATGAGTCCAAATCATCCCAACTCATCTCATCAACACCTATAGCAAATATGGATTCATAATCCTTATTTACTCTATCTTTTAGGATATTTGCCAACACCAATTTATTTATAAAAAATGTTGCTGTGTGTCCATAATAAAAAATCAAAGGATGTCTTAATCTATTTGGTTGTTGGTATATAAAATCTTTACTCTTTAATAAATCAAAAAGTTTTTCATCTAGTTCATAGGTTTGTAAAAAATAGTTTTTAATCTCTTCTCTTTTTTGCTCTACTGTTCCTACTTCTAAATTTATACTTTCACTTAAATACTGCATTTTATTCCTTATTTCATAACTCTTCTAAAAAATCTATAATATTAATTTTATTTGTTTTTCTAAACTCTTTGTATATATTTAATAGTTGATTCAACTCATTTTCCCCAAGTTGTGGTAAATGTATCTTTAATCTATCATATATCTCTTTTGTCTCCAAATTTAACAAAGACTTAGAAATATAACTCTCTATCAAAACCATTCCCAATCTTTTTATAGATTTGGTTTTATCTAAAATTTGTAAAGCTTCATCGCTCAAACTCATAACTTCTTCAACTAACTTTTTATCAAAACCATTAAAAACTATTTTATACAAAATATTCAGAGCTAAATTGTGTAAAACCACAGGCATTTCATCCCTGTCTCCAACAGAATATTTCAAATTTGTACCAATTCTTCCAAATTTTATAGCTTTGTTTATGGTTTCTTCTTTTTTTGCCTCTTGATTTATATAGATAAATCTATATGAAATCGCCATATTTACAAATGTTGCTCCATATTCAAAAGCACCTAATGCTGGTATTGCCAAACATTTTTTATAATAATTTATCGCCTCTTTATAATCCTCTTCCCACTCACATAAATTTGCTTTGATATTATAAAAATGCCATAACCATATAGGATTATTATCCTCATTATGACCAAATAACAACTCTTCAAGTTTTGAAATATACCCTAAAGCTTCATCTTTTAACTCTTTGTTTCTTTGGCTTATGATAATCCAAGCTGATTTTCTTTGATAATATCTAATCTCCACATCATTTGGTTTTTGATTTTTACCTAAATTTAACTCCTTTGGTAAACTATCAAATGCCTTTTGAAACTCTCCCATTCTCTCATACAAAGATGAAATATTTAAAATATATTTGTTCGGATTTATTGTATATAAATATTTGTTCAAAAAAATCGCTTGTTGGAAATATCCATTTCTCTCAAATAAAAATGCCAATTTATTTAAAGACTCTATTGATAATTTTCTATAATATGAGTTGCTATTTGCTTCAAAACTATTTATATCTTCAAAATCAAACATCTCTCCTGCTATGTCAAACCAATAGTAATTAATAAGTTCATATTGCTGTTTTGCTTCAACACAAGAGATAAATTTTTCCAAAACTTTTATAGCTCTTCTTTTATCCAAAACTATATCTTTTATGTAGTAATACAAAATCAAAAATGTTATTGGATTTTCAAAACTAGCTACAATCTCTTCAATATGATTTCTAAGATAATATGCCAATCTTTTTTGCTCTTCTTCCAAATCCTTGAAAGTTACATTTGAAGTAAAATATAGTTGCAAAGATTTTTCTTGGGCTACAAAACCAAAATCATCAAAACTTCTATTTATAAAATTTTGGAAACCAAAAATAAGTTGATTTTTAGAGTCTTGTTCCTCTTTTACAAAATTTTTTCCACAATATTCAAAAAGCTCCAAAGAGATAAAACTCTTTCTATCCCTATCTTTTACAACAACTGTAGAACATAACTGCATCAAAGAGTATAGTTTTTGCTCTCTTTGGGAAAGAAGTATTTCAACATCGCAATTTTTAGATAAATTTTCCTCTTTTACGATTTCTATATCCAAAATATCAAATTCTTTTAGTCTGTTTGTAACATTTTGAATTTTGTCATTTCTTATATAAAAATTTACCTCTTCAAATCTATTTAAAAGAGTCTGAGCCATAAGAGTCCAAATCCAATGTGTTGAGTCTTCCAAATCAAAATTATAAAGATGTATAGAGTTGTTTGAAGGAAAATTTGAAAATGCTAATTTTAGTTTTTTCAATCTTCTTGCATCCTTGTTTATCCAAGAGGATAAGATATTTTTAAATTCACTCCCCTCTGCTTCCAAAATAGAAGGCATCAAAAGTAATCCCAAGAAAAAAACTATCACAAATCCCAAAGAGATAAAATCATTTATTTCCCAAGAGAAAGGCATTTCAAAAACAACTTTTTTTAAAAAATCTTCATAAATTGACACAGATAAAAAAGCAGTTAAGATTACAAAAACAGAGATAAAAGAGATTAATAAAGCTAAAAACTTTTTCCTAAAGAAGTAAAAAAACGAAGTGTTTCCTACAATGGCATTGATGTCATTTTCAAATTTTTCTAAACTATCGCCTTGACAATAGGTTATATGAATATTTCCATCTTTTTTTTGAATACAACTATCTTCTAAACTCTCTCTTTTAGAAGAACATAATTTTGAAATATAAATAAAAACATTACTCTTTTGACTCATAATTTTTTATTCCCTCTCTTGCAGCTTTGTGCTGTATTGGGTCAGTAAAAACATAACTACCCTCTTTTATTGGAAATGGAAGATTTTCAAATGACTTTTTGAAATCATTGGCAAATTTTTCATCATAATTTTTTAGAGAATCCCTCAAAATATCTAAATATTTTTGAGGTATAAAAGAGTTTAAATCTCCTATCTTTGCCAGTTTTTCCTCTTTTATGGTCATAAAAGCTATCAAATCTTCATTTAAAGTAGAATCTAAAATATTTTGGGATTTTATAGTTATGCAACTATAATTTTTTTCTCTAAGTTTCAAAATTTCCAACTCTTCTTGGGAAATTTCAATAACTACCCCATTTAAAATTGAATTTTCATTCTCTTGGATATTCAAAAAAACTCCCTTTGATTCCTCTTCTAAATCTTCAAATTTAATAGACTCCAAAGCATTCCAAACTCTCTTATAGCCTTTTATATAGATTGGTTTCAAATCATCTTTACTCAAAACTCTTTTAAAAGATTTTTGAGCACTAGAGATGTTGATTAGTGAACCAAATCCAAAAAGATACATTAAACCAATTTCTCTTTACAAATTACAATACCATCTGTATCAACATATACATAATCACCGCTTTTTATGTCCACATCATCTACTACAATAGGAACATTTATTAAACCATCTTGAGTTGGAATATATTTTCTAGGACAAGTTCCTTTTGCTACTAAACCGACATCAAACTCTTTTGTTGTAACGGTATCTCTTACATATCCATTTACAATAATTCCTTCATATTTATTGTCACTTGCAAATTTCATAAGATTGTCACCAACAACTGCAAAATATCTCATATTTACATCTACTATTACTACTTTATTTGTACCATCAGTATCTCTTAATAATTTAGCTAAATCTTTATTATTTTTATCAAGTTTAACAGTTACAACTTCGCCTTTAAACTTTTTGCTTCCACCGTAAGATTTAAAATCTGGTCCCAAAATTTCAACTTTATCACTATAACTATCACACAAGTCTGCTGTGAAAAACCCCATAAAATTTTCCTTATATTTTAAAATGGTGGATATTATCTCATTTTAATTTTAAATTCTTCTTATTCTTTCACTTTGATTACACAAAATAGGTTATAATCCAAACAAAAATTTATTAAGGAAAATAGATGAAAAACTATCTAAAATTATTATTTTTAGGCTCTTTTTTATTCTTAATAACAGGTTGTGCAGACAAAACATTGACAGTTAAAACCCTACAACCAGCAAAAATAAGCAAAGAAAAAATCTACACAGTAAAAGTTGATTATTTGGCTAATGATGATGTAAATCAAACCGCTAGAATTGAAGATAAAATTGCAACAACAGTAGTTGAAGGGAAAAATACTTTTTTACTAAAAGAGAACTTAAGTAGTGTTGATGCGGTTATTAGTGGAGAGGTTTTAGAATCATCACTTAGAGTTGCACCATATCACAGAACTGAAGTTGATTATAGACATTGTAGATATTACAGACCAGCATACAGAGATAAACATGGAAACTACTATCCAAGAGAGTGCATAGAGTATGTAATAAGAGTTATACCTTGTGAACAAAGGGATTATCATCTTATCACAAATATCAAAATCACAAAACCATATTCAGGAAATATGATATTTACAAAAACTTATAGCAGAAGTAACCATGAAGATGAGTGTTTTGATGACCCATACTATCACGGTGCTAGAAAAACAAAGTTTAGTGTAAATAGCATTTTAGCCGATGAAATAGCAAATGAGCTAATGACAGATATCTCTCCACACTATTTATATTATGATATTCATATTATTGATGAATTAGATGAAGATTATTCAAAATTTACAAAAGAACAAGAGAAAAAATTTGAGTATATCGTGGATTTGATGGAAAAAAGAAATCTTGAAGTAGCAAGAGTTGAGTGGGAAAAGCTAAATCAAGAGTTTCAAAATAGAAATGGAGAAGTTTTATATAATCTTGCTTTAACATACGAAGCAATAGGAAATTTGGGAATTGCAAATAATATTTACAGACAAGCTTACCAAATAACAAAAAATCCAAATCATCTAAAAATAATAAGCTTTGCAATATCAAGAACAAGTGAAAATATGGAACAAAAAATTAAGGCAAAATCACAATTACCTTAATTTTTTAAGTTTTATGGTACAATTAGCCACTAAAATTTTTAAAAGGACTTAATTTAAATGGACAGTAGTGATTCCCATTATAGGCGTAGCCTAAAAATCTTTTGCGTGGAGTGTAAAAAATGACACTTCTAATAACCTATCTTCTTATTGCTTTATCGGTTTCTTTTATGTGTTCAGTATTGGAAGCTGTTTTACTTTCAAGTACCTCTTCTTATATTGAAAGCTTATCAAAAAATGGTGACTCAAAATCCATAAAACTAATTAAAGATTTAAAATCAAATATTGATAAACCTATTTCATCTATTTTGATATTAAATACATTTGCACATACTATGGGTGCAGCTGGTGTTGGAGCTCAAGCACAATTATTATTTGGTGATGAATGGCAAACTCTTATTGCTTTTGTGTTAACTCTACTAATTTTATATACATCAGAGATTATTCCTAAAACAATAGGTGCAATATACTGGAAAAGCCTACTTGTTCCATCAGCTTATTTGATTTCGTTTATGATAAAAATATCATACCCTTTAGTTTGGTTTTCAACTCTTTTGACAAATTATATTTCTAGTGGCAAAAAAGATGAAATAAACTTTTCAAGAGATGAAATTATGGCTGTTGTAACAATGGGAGAAAAAGAGGGTTCTATTCACTCAAAAGAGAGTATTTTGATTGAGAATCTTTTCAAATTAAAAAGTATAAAAACAAAAGAGATTATGACACCAAGAAGTGTTGTATTTGCATTGAATGCAGATGTTACAGTAGAAGAAGCTATTGAAGATGACAAAATGTATATACATTCAAGAATACCTATATATGAAGAGACTATTGATGATATTATAGGAATTGTATTTAACCAAAATATTTTAGAAGAGAGTGTTGAAGAAAGAGAAAAAACAACTCTAAGAGATATTACTGTTCCTGTTCATAAAATATCTGAAAATGTACCTGTTTCTATGTTAATAGACCTATTTGTAAAAAGAAAAACCCATCTATTTATAGTTCATGACAATTATGGGCAAACAAGTGGAGTTGTGACACTAGAAGATGCTATTGAAACTCTACTTGGTGTTGAAATAGTAGATGAAATGGATGAAGTTGAAGATATGCAATCTTTAGCTAAAGATAGAACTAAACAGTTCAAAAATAAAATTCTAGTTGATAAAAAAAGATTAGAAAAAAATAAAATAAACTAAAAAGAGGCTATTTTATAGCCTCTATCCAATCTATTACCAAATTTAGAGTTTCCCTATCTTTTTTTGAGATAAAAACTGAGGGTTTGTTTTTTCTATTGTTTAAAACATCTTTTTTCATATCTTCCAAATCCACCCCAACATAAGGTGCCAAATCGGTTTTATTTACCACAAGTAAATCAGAAAACAAAAGCCCTGCCCCCTTTTTTCTTGGTATATCCGCACCTTGAGCCACATCAATAATATACATATAATAATCAATAAGTTCATAGGAAAATGTCGCACTAAGATTATCTCCGCCACTCTCCACGAAAATAATATCTGGATTAAACTTCTCTTCAAGCTCCATAACTGCATTTTTGTTCATAGAAATATCATCTCTAATTGCAGTATGTGGGCAACCTCCCGTTTCGACACCTATAATTTTATCTTCAGGTAAATCAAGATGTTTTTTGAGATAGTTTGCATCTTCTGTTGTGTAAATATCATTTGTTACAATACCAATATTGTATTTTTCTTTTAGTGCATTTGTAAGGCTTTCAATTAGTGAAGTTTTACCACTTCCAACTGGTCCTGCTATTCCGATTTTTAAACTCATTTTTTTCCTTCATTTTTAAATCTGTAAATAAAAATTAAACAATCAATAAAAAAACCTCTGCAACTTTAGGGTAAAAATCTTTGATTTTTGGGTACCCAAAGTGAAGCCGTTTTTGAGTTGATTAGTTTATATTTTTTGTTTTAAATTAAATTTTTACTTCTAAGTTACAAACATTTTTGGTTCCAAATTTTTATGTGCAAATATAACCTCTTCAAACAAAGGATTAAAATTTGTGATTTTATCGCCTAATTTTTCAAACTCTAAATTTCCTAAAATCTCATCAAATTCAAAAAGCATTTGTTGAATTTCGCTTGGCTTTATTCGTGAAATTTTAAGGCTAGTGGCTGAGATATTTATAAAACTTTTTTTTGTCCACATCACAATAAAATCTTCATAACAAATATCCAAATCATAGGCAAAAAGAGTCAGAATAACCAATTCATTGGCTGGAACTTCTTTTTTTTCAATCAATAAAAAATACTCTTTTATTATCTCTTTTGTGGGTAAATTTTTGATTTGTGCAAAATAGTTTTGTCCCATATTAAAAAAAGCTTTTGCATAGTCAAAATTAAGATACGCACCATAATTTTTATCAAGTTTTTTTACTAAAAAAAGCCTATTTAAATCCAAAGCTTCATAGATTTTTTTGATATAAATAAACTCCATTTTTTCATATTGGTCTTGCAAAAGATTTGATAAATAGAGTTTTAAAGAGTCTATATTCCAAACTTTTTCTTTGATTATATGAGGTTCTAGCCCAAAGGAGTGAACAAACACACCAGAGGGAAAAGTCCCATCAAAGATTTGCAAAAATCTGCTAAGACTTTTTAGATTTGAATTGGAGTTAGTGGCTATGATGTGCTTTGCCATTTGGTTTAAAATATCCTTTTGTTTTTTCCACTTTTATAGAAGCATTTGCATAACAATCTTTGATAATATCTCCTATTGAAATATCATCTAAAACTACGATTTTAAACTCTTCTATCATAAGTGGTTGATGTCTGTTTCCTATCTCATAAGCTGTTTTTGCAAAGGTTAAAGCATCACTAAAAACAAGAGTAAAAACCTCATCTTCATCTTTGGTTACTTTGATGGCATATCCATCTTCACAAACTAAAACATCATTTTCGTGCAAATGTGAAAACTTGGCTTTTACAACAATATTTATGTTTTTTTTACTAACTGCTGTTAGGTTTGGCTTTTGCATATCAAACCACGATAACGCAACCTCATCGTTTGATTCAATATCTCTTTTTATCTCTATTACTTTTTTTATAACGCTAAATGTCACTTGATTTTCCTAAAACATAAAATATTTTTTAGCCATTGGCACAACAGAGACATAATTTGACTCTATTAATTCACCATTTATAGTTACATCATAAGTTTCAGGATTTACACTAACATCCCCTACAAAATCATTTAATTTCATATCTTTTTTAGTGATATTTCTAGTATTCTTTACAGCTATTACCTCTTTGTTTATACCAAGATTTGAAGCTAGAGTTTCACTTGCCACTTTTGAAGTGAATATTACACTTGTTTTTGCAGTTGCTTTTCCCAAACTTCCAAACATAGGTCGATACATAGTAGGTTCTGGAGTTGGGATAGATGCGTTACTATCTCCCATCATTGCAAGTGCTATAAATCCACCTTTTATAATGATTTCAGGTTTTACTCCAAAAAATGCCCTATTCCATAAAACCAAATCAGCCATTTTGCCCACTTCCACACTTCCTACAACCTCATCTATTCCACTTGCAATTGCTGGATTTATAGTATATTTTGCAATATATCTTTTGATTCTATTATTATCACTTCTTTCATCATCTCCTTTGAGTATTCCCCTTTGTTTTTTCATAGAGTCTGCAACTTGCCAAGTTCGGATTATTACTTCCCCTACTCTTCCCATAGCTTGTGAATCAGAACTTGTTATACTAATAGCTCCTATATCATGTAACACATCTTCCGCAGCTATCGTTTTTCCTCTAATCCTGCTCTCTGCAAAACTCACATCTTCTGGAATCTTTGGGCTTAGATGATGACAAACCATAAGCATATCAAGATGCTCTTCAATAGTATTTTTAGTATATGGCAAAGTTGGGTTTGTACTTGCTGGAAGAACATTTCCTAAACCAACAACTTTAATAATATCAGGGGCATGACCACCACCTGCTCCCTCACTATGAAAAGTGTGAATTGTCCTATTTTTGAAGCTTCCAACTGTTGTTTCCACAAATCCCGACTCATTTAATGTATCTGTGTGAATTGCCACTTGTACATCATACTCATCTGCAACACTTAAACAAGTATCTATTGCATTTGGTGTACTTCCCCAATCTTCATGAAGTTTTAGACCCATAGCACCAGCTTTTATCTGAACTTCTAAAGCCTCTTTTGATGAACTATTTCCCTTTCCCATAAATCCAAAGTTTAAAGGCAAATCATCCACACTTTGAATCATTTTTCCTATATTCCACTCCCCAGGTGTGCATGTTGTAGCGTTTGTACCTGTGTTTGGTCCAGTTCCCCCACCTATCATGGTTGTTACTCCACTTGATAAGGCTTCATCTATTTGCCCTGGGCTTATGAAGTGTATATGTGTATCTATTCCACCTGCTGTTATGATTTTGCCCTCAGCAGAAAGAACTTCTGTATTTGCTCCTATTTCAAGTCCAGCAGTTATTCCATCACATAGATTTGGATTTCCTGATTTTCCAATTGCACTTATTTTTCCATTTTTAATACCAATATCCGCTTTGTAAATCCCCGTATAATCGATAATTATTGCATTTGTGATAATCAAATCAGCCACATCCACAGCCGTTGGACTTTGAGCCATACCATCTCTTATGGTTTTTCCACCACCAAACTTACTCTCTTCCCCATAAATAGTATAATCTTTTTCTATTTTTGCTATAAGTGAAGTATCAGCCAATCTAAATCTATCATTAACAGTTGGTCCATACATAGAAGCATATTTTTCTTTTGAAATCTTCATTATTTATCTCCCAAAAATAGTTTTAAATTTTCCATAGCTTTTTCTTTTGTAGCCTCATCATCCAAAAAGCCCTCAACCAAACCATTAAACCCACTCATATATCTTTTACCACTATAAGGTATCAAGTTTACTTTTTTGCTTGAAGCTGGTTCAAACCTCACAGAAGTTCCAGCAGGTATATCAAGTCTTTTTCCATAGGCTTCAACTCTACTAAAATCCAAAGCATTATTTACTTCAAAAAAGTGATAGTGTGAACCTATTTGTACAGGTCTATCACCTTTGTTTATAACTTCAATGGTTGTAATTTCACTATTTTCATTTAGCTCAATTTCACCCTCATCTATTAGATATTCCCCTGGTAGCTCTTCTTTTTTACTAAAAGTGATTGGATTGTGAACAGTTACAAGCTTTGTTCCATCATCAAATGTAGCTTCAACCTGAACCATATACATCATAGACGCAACTCCATCCATAACATCATCTTCTTTTAGGATTTTTGTAGCATCTACCATAAGTTGTGCTACACTTTTTCCATCTCTTGCACCTTCGATGATATATGAACTTATGATTGCAACTGCTTCAGGATAGTTTAGTTTTAACCCCCTATCTTTTCGCTCCATCGCCAATTTTGAAGCTGTATAAATAAGTAATTTTTCTTGTTCTCGATTTGTAAAAAACACCTCTTTTCTCCTTTTATTTAAAGTTTTAAAAATTTACTTTTGAAAACTATTGTTTTCCTAAAATAAACTCTTTTTTGTTCATAGATTTTCTATATAAAGTCCAAATATTCATTATTTTTGCCTTTAAATCTCCCATATTATTTCCACTCAAAACACCTAAAATCATAAGTCTGTTTTGACTAAAAACAAAACTCTCAAAACTATTTTTGTGCAACAAATCTATAAAATCTTCATTGTTTTTTGTTTTCATATATATTTTTGCAAAGATAAAATTTTCACTATTTTTTCTTTTTATATAATCTTTTAACTCTTCTCCCAAAATATCAAATTTTTCTAAATATTCAATATTATCTTGACAATAAAAGGCGTTTTTTACAAGCATTGAATCAAAATCAAAATACTCAAAACTTCTTCCATAAGTCAAAATATCTGTGTAAAAAAATGTTGAGTTTGTGTCAAAATTCAGTCTAAAAAGCTGAATATATCGGGAATTTTTAAATAAAATCAACTCATCATTTATAAATTCTAAATTTGAATTATTCTTAATATCAAAATTAAAATAGTTTATTGCATACTCTTTTTTTGATGGGTAGATTTTTGTAGCTGATTCACTTGTTAAAATAAGATTTGAGTTGTTTAGATTTATTTTGGTTTTTACCCTATCTTTTGGAAAAATTCCCTCTCCAATAGTTAAAAGTTTGATGTAATTTTCATCATTGTTAAAATAAAAATATCTAGAAGGAAGCTTCAAAATATCCAAACTAAATTTATCATCAATAAACCCAAATTTTATACTCATTTTTTTCCTAAAATATCTCTTTTTTATTGATTATTCTATCAAAAAAAGATAGTTTACTTTTTTTCCACCTGTATAAATAATATATAGATTTTGACTGTTTGGTTTTGAAAAAACAACACTAAGGCAACAGTTTTATTTTTTTAAATACTCCAATATTTTCAGATTCTCAATTTCAAGTTTTGAAAATGCAAACCATTTTTTGCCCAAATCTTTCAAACTAGCTCCCAAATGATAAAGCTCTTTTTTGTCAATTATTAAAAATCTATCATGGGAGTTTTTGAACTCTTTTAACTCTATATTTTGGTATTGAGTTTGGTATTTTTCAAAATCAAGTTTTAGTTGTTTTGTGATGTTTGCTGTGTAGATTTGAATTTTTATGTTTGGGTATTTTGAAAAGAGTGTGAAAACTATTTCATCTATGTAGTTATCTATCAAAATTACTTCATCAATAGCAAGTTTTAGTAAGTCATTGATAAAAGAGTACGCATCAAAAACTTGTCCATCGTAGAATATTCCTTGTTTTGGCTTGAGAGTTTTGTTTTCTAAAGCATCAAAAAGTTTGTCGAAATTTTCATCATGGATATTTAATTTTTGCTCAATTCTTTCAAATCGTTCAAACATAGAAATATTTTGAGAGATTAGTTTTCTCATTTCTATAAATGCTCTTATTATTTTTACACTCATTATAACTGCCATTTCACTTTTTAAAACTGCACTTAGCATAGAAACACCTTGCTCTGTAAAAACATAAGGTAAATTACCACCTAAATGTTGTTTAGAAGGTATCGCATTTTGCGATACCATAAAATCAACTTCATTTTCACTAAGTTGAAACATAAAATCACTTGGAAATCTTTCTATATTTCTTTTAACTTGTTCCCTAAGCCTTATAGATTTTACTCCATAAAGTTCTGCTAAATCTCTATCTAACATCACTTGTTGATTTCTTATGTTGTGGATTTTGTTTTTTATATTATTTTCATTTATTATCAAATTTTGCATTTTTTAACCTTTTGAATTTATATGAAAAATTATATAGAATTTTCTGATTAATAACTAAAAACATTACAATTTGTTATTTATTTTGAAAATAAATTTGTAAATTTTGCTATAATCAAAAACCAATTATAAAAAGGAATTTTTATGAAAACTATTCAATTAAATGTTGAAGATAATGTTTATCAGGATATTTTAAAAAGTGGTATTGATATTCAAAGTGAACTAAGAGATATGATAAAAAAAGCTATTTATAAAAAAGAACATAAAATCGCAAACGAATTAGCTATTTCATTAAACGATGTAGCAAAAGGAAAGACAAAACCTCTTCAAGATTTGCTTGATGAAATTTGAAACTGTTTCTTTATTTGAGAAATAATTTAAAAAATTAGCAAAAAAATATTCACTTATCAAAGAAGATATATCAAAATTTATAACTGATTTTGATACTCTTCATTCCCAATCTACAACTATAAAAAACAATCTTTTTAAAACTAGACTTGCAAATAATAATAAAAACAAAGGTAAAAGTGCAGGTTATAGAATCTATTATTATCTAAAGATAAATGACACAGTTTATTTATTGACTATCTATGATAAATCAGAAATTGAGTCAATCAATGAATCTATTTTGGATGAATTTATTGATAAGATAATTAAGGAGTAATTTATTCTAAGAAAAGGTATCTGTCCCTTTTTTTTAATTGTAACATATCTTAGATATGAACTTAAAAAATGGTGACTGTCCACTTTTCTCTCATTTATTTTTTAAATAAAATATTTATATCTTGTATCAATTTCAAATATGCAACAGCAAAATCACCAATAAATGGAATAGCTCTAATTTTTTCAATATTAATTACAATATCTCTATCAAAAAGATTTATGACTATATTATTTTGTTCTCTTAATCTTATTTTTTCACGAAGTTTTTGAACTATTTCAGGATATTCTGTACCTTCAATTTCTATGTCTAATTTTAAAAGTTTGTGTTCAATATCATCTAACTGAAAAAGTAATTTCTCTGCTTCAATCTCATAATTATTTTTCTTTTCAATTAATACACTTCTTAAAGTTTCATATTTAATTGCGTCTTCTAAGCTTTTTCTTTCTAACTCTAATGCTTTAATTCTTTCTTCTTGAGTTTGAGCTTTTTCAATTAAAACTGATATTTCTGGCACTTTTGACAGTTGCCGTAATAACTTATCATTATCATTTCTAAAGGCTAAAGTTATTAGTGTAAATCCTGCTGGTGCAAGTAAAGCACTTGATAACCCAAACCATATAACATATACTGAATTAGATGAAGACAAAATACCAAGATATATAACAATAAAAAATGATAATAATCCTAGCAATATTAATATAATTTTGAAAAACATTAAACCATACCCCTATACATATAGCTATTTATTTAGATTATATATAAAATACTATAAAAACATATAGAAAGTCTTAAACTACTTAAAACGTTAATATAATAAAAACCATCAAACCGATAAATGTTGCTTTATAATCTCATCACTAAGTTGCCCTATTTCTCCATTTGCAACAACACTTCCCCTATTAATAACATAAAAATCATCTCCATGTTTTCTTGCAAATGGTAGTTTTTGTTCTACCAATAACACTGTGATTTGTTCTTCTGAAGTCAAATAATCAATAACTTCTCCAATTTGAGCCACAATATTTGGTTGTATTCCCTCACTTGGTTCATCCAAAATAAGAAGTTTTGGGTCAATACACAAAGCTCTTGCAATAGCTAATTGTTGCTGTTGTCCTCCACTTAAATCCCCACCTTTTCTATGAGCCATATCTTTTAAAACAGGGAAAAGTTTATATATTTTTTCAGGTATTTTACTAATTTTATTTCTATTTGCTAAAACACCAATTTCTAGATTTTCTTTTACTGTTAGTTGTGAAAAAATCTCTCTTCCTTGGGGAACATATCCAATAGCCAAAGATGCTCTTTCATAATCAGAACATTTTGAAATATCTTTTCCATCATAGATTAATTTTCCATCTTTAATTGGTAAAAGACCCATAATTACTTTGCTAATAGTTGTCTTTCCTACTCCGTTTCTTCCCATAAGGCAAGTGCATCTAGCTTTTTTTATCTCCAAATCCAAATCCCATAAAGTGTGGCTTTGTCCGTAATATTGGTTTATTTTTTCTAGTTTCAACATCTTATTCATTCCTTTTAAATTGTCCCAATTTAAAAGGGACTTTTTCATCTATAACACTTTTTAACACAATTTATAAAAAATTGTTAAAAGTGAACAAAACCCTAAAGAGGCAAACGAGTTTGCCTTTATATTTGGACTTTTTATTCTCCTAAGTACACACGTCTAACTTTTTCATCATTCTGTATAAAATCCATTGAACCTTCAGCCAAAACAGAACCCTCATGCAAAACCGTTACTTTTTTGGCAATACTTCTTATAAATTCCATATCATGTTCCACAACCACCACGGAATTATCCTTTGCTAAACTTGTCAAAATTTCAGCTGTTTTTTCTACTTCTTGTGGGGTCATTCCTGCAACTGGTTCATCCACAAGGAGAAGTTTTGGCTCTTGCATAATCAACATTCCAATTTCTAACCACTGTTTTTGACCGTGGGATAAAATTCCTGCTTCTTTATTAAAAAACTCTTTTAATCCTATAAGTTCCATAGTTTGGGCTATTTTGTCCTTTTGTTCACTATTTAGTTTTGAAAAAAGTGTTTTAAAAAATCTCTTATCATCTTTCATCGCAAGTTCAAGGTTTTCAAAAACCGTATGATTTTGAAAAACTGTTGGCTTTTGAAATTTTCTTCCAATTCCAACTTGTGCAATTTGTGGTTCATCCATTTTTAGCAAATCCACAGCTTCTCCGAAAATAACCTCTCCAGAATCTGGTTTTGTTTTACCTGTTACCACATCCATCATAGTAGATTTTCCAGCTCCATTTGCACCAATAATACATCTAAGTTCCCCATAATCTATGGAAAAACTAAGATTATTTAAAGCCTTAAATCCATCAAAACTAACACTTACCCCATCCACAAGTAAGATTCTACTTCCCTTTTTTAAATCCCCAATATTCTCTTCATTTTTATTTCTTAAAGATACCATTATGAAGCCTTTTTCTTTTGATTTATCATACTAGCAATTCCCACTACACCCTTTGGTAAATATAAAGTAACCAAAACAAACAATCCACCCAAAGCATATAACCAAACTTCAGGAAGTGCAGAAGTAAAATAAGAACTAGCAACACTTACAACAAATGCCCCAATAATAGCACCATATAAAGTTCCTCTTCCTCCAATAGCTACCCAAATAACCAACTCAATAGAAAATAAAGGCGAGAATAGATTTGGATTTATAATCCCAACTTGTGGAACATATAAAGCACCTGCGATTCCTGAAAGTATTGCAGAAACTACAAATATAAAAAGTTTATATTGCTCCACTTTATATCCCAAAAATCGCACCCTACTCTCCGCATCTCTTATGGATATAACCACTCTTCCCAACCTTGAATTTATGATAAATCTACAAACAAAATATCCTAAAACCAAAAAAGCAAAAGAGATAAGCAATAAACTAACCCTTGTGTGAGAACTTTGTAAATCAAAACCTAAAATATCTTTGAAATCTGTCAAACCATTGTTTCCACCAAATCCCATATCATTTCTAAAAAATGCTAACATCAAAGCATAAGTTAATGCTTGAGTAATAATAGATAGATAAACTCCCGTAACCCTACTTCTAAATGCCAACCACCCAAAAGCAAAAGCCAAAATAGCTGGAACTATCATAACCATCAAAAAAGCAAACATTGGATTATCAAAACCATGCCAAAACCAAGGAAGTTCTTTGAGGTTCATAAACACCATAAAATCTGGCATTTCAGGATTTCCATAAACTCCCCTATCTCCTATTTGACGCATTAAATACATACCCATACCATAACCACCAAGGGCAAAAAATGCCCCATGTCCAAGGGATAAAATCCCCAAATATCCCCAAACCAAATCTAAAGCCAAAGCCAAAAGAGCAAAAGCTATATATTTTCCCAAAATAGTAACTGCAAAAGCAGACATATAAAAAATTGATGTTTGTGGTATAAAAAGGTTTGAAATACAAACAAAAACTACCCCCACAAAAAGCGTAGATAAAACTATCTTTCCGCCTTTGTCATTTTCTAAGATTTTAAATATTAATGATTCTTTGTTCATCTTTTAGTCCTGTACATCTCGACCTTTTTGAGGAAACAATCCTCTAGGTCTTTTTTGTATAAATAAGATAATAAATACCAATATGATAACTTTTGCTAACACAGCACCCGCAAGAGGTTCTATAAATTTGTTTATTTCTCCCAAACTCAAAGAAGCTATTAAAGTTCCCCATAAATTACCAACTCCACCAAAAACAACAACCATAAAACTATCTACAATATAAGCTTGTCCCAAATTTGGTCCAACATTTGTAAGCTGACTTAGTGCAACCCCTGCAACTCCTGCTATTCCAGAACCTATACCAAAAGTCAAAGCATCAATATGACTTGATTTTATCCCCATAGCCCTTGCTATTGGTCTGTTTTGAGAAACAGCTCGAACTTTTAGTCCTAAGCTTGTTTTTTTCATCACAAAAAGCACAACCAAAAAGACAATAAAAGCAAATATCACAATATAAAGTCTGTTGTAAGTCAAAGATAAAGCATCATTTATTTGCCACGCTCCACTCATCCAATCAGGTGTTTTTACCTCTTGATTTAAAGGAGAGTATATTGTTCTTACAAGTTGTTGCAAAATCAAACTTATCCCAAAAGTTGCAAGTAGTGTTTCAAGTGGTCTTCCATAAAGATGTCTAATAACCAACCTCTCTATCAAAATCCCCACAATTCCACTTACAATAAATGCACAAGGAATGGCTATGATTATTGAGTATTCAATCAAATTTGGCATTATTTGTTGAATTGTATAAGTTGTATATGCTCCAATCATTATAAGCTCCCCATGAGCCATATTTATAACTTTCATAACCCCAAATGTAATAGCCAAACCAATGGCAGCAAGTAGTAAAACTGAACCTTGTGAAAGCCCAAAAAATGCAGTTTCAACATAGGAATACAGAGTTTTATTAGCTTCAATATTTGCTATTGATTTTGAAGCCAAAGCTTTTATTTCCTCATCATTTGAACTATTTTTTATCTCAACCAAACTCTCCAAAGATTTAGCAGACAAATACTCTCCCAACTCTTTTATAGACTCTATTTGTTGATTTTTATTTGTAGAATATTTGGCATTTATTATTGTAATTGCCTCATATAAAACCTCTTTTACCTCATCACTTTTTTCACTTGCATAAGCCTCTTGTAAAAGTGATAAATCCTCTTGTTTTACATTTTCTAAAATATTTTTTGCAGATTTAAATCTTTTGTTTTTATCTTTTGAATAAAGATTTAATTTTGCAAGTAATGTTTCTATAACACTTCTTAATTTATTGTTTATTTTTACCTTTGAGATATTATCTTCATTGGCTTTTGAAACAGTGTTTGAAAATAGTGTTTTTAAAGATTTAGGATTCTCTTTTTCTCCATAAAACACCAACTCTTTTGTTTCATCCACATAGTACAAATTACCTGCTAACATATTTTGAAGCAACAAAGATAGTTTTTCATCACTTCTAAAATCTGTCGCAAAAGTGTTTAATATCGCCTCTTTTTCTTTGAAACTAGCATCTATAAGTTTTGTTGATTCAATTTGTAGTGTTGAAGAGTAAGAAAAAGAGATTATTAATAGATTAAAAAGTATTATTTTTAAGATATTCATTTTATTCCCTTGTAAAATATGGGTTTTACCCCATATTTTTTATTTTGTTCCCGAACATTTTTTTGTAACTATGTTGTAAGCACCACAGTTAATAGGTTTTGTCCAATCAGCTATTAAATCTTTACTTCCTGGTAAGAAATCAGACCAAGCATCACCAGCAACCTCACCTTTTGTTTGCCATACAGTTTCAAATTGCCCATCTTCTTGAATTTCACCAATTAACACAGGTTTTGTAATATGGTGGTTTTTAAGCATTTTTGCAGTTCCACCCGTAAGATTTGGAACTTCTAAACCAATAATCGCATCACTAACTTTTTTAACATCAGTAGTTCCAGCTTTTTCAACAGCTTTTACCCATAGGTTAAATCCTATGTATGTAGCTTCCATTGGGTCGTTTGTAACTCTTTTTTCATTTTTAGTGTATGTTTTCCAGTTTTTGATGAAATCTTTGTTGATTTTTCCATCTACACTTTCAAAATAGTTCCACGCAGCCAAATGCCCAACAAGTGGTTTTGTATCAATCCCTGAAAGTTCCTCTTCTCCAACACTAAATGCCACAACTGGAATATCTTCAGATTTAATCCCTTGATTTCCTAACTCTTTATAAAATGGTACATTTGCATCTCCATTGATTGTAGAAACAACCGCTGTTTTAGCTCCAGTTGAACCAAATTTTTTAATATCACTTACGATTGATTGCCAATCAGAGTGACCAAATGGAGTATAATTAACCATAATATCTTCAGCTTTTACACCTTTAGATTTTAAGTATGCCTCTAAGATTTTATTTGTAGTTCTAGGATATACATAATCAGTTCCTGCTAAAACAAATCTTTTTACACCCATTTCATTGATTAGGTAATCAACTGCTGGAATTGCTTGTTGGTTTGGTGACGCACCTGTATAAAATACATTTTTGCTTGACTCTTCACCCTCGTATTGAACAGGGTAAAATAAAAGACCATTTAACTCTTCAACAACTGGTAAAACAGACTTTCTTGAAACAGAAGTCCAACAACCAAAAGTTACATCAACTTTGTCTTTTGTCAAAAGTCCTCTCATTTTTTCAGCAAACAATGGCCAGTTTGAAGCTGGGTCTACAACCACAGGCTCAAGTTTTTTACCTAAAATTCCACCTTTTTTGTTTTGCTCATCAATCAACATCAAAACAGTATCTTTTAGTGTTGTTTCAGAAATAGCCATAGTTCCAGATAAAGAGTGTAAAACTCCAACTTTAATAGTATCAGCAGCATTTAACATCACTCCACCAAGTAACGCAGAAGCAATGATAGCTTTAGCAAAAAAACCTTTTTTCATAAGTTCTCCTTTTAATTTAAGTCTTTATGACTTCTAAGTGGAAGTATAAAAAAAAAGTGTTGTTTAAGTGTTGTTTTTGGGATTGGTAGGGAATGGTTGGTGTATAGAATTTAGACAAGGGGTGTTTTTTGGTTTTATTAGAAAAAACCGTAAAATATTTTATGATATAATCTTCCTTATGAAAAAAGAAGAAATAATAACAAAATTAAAAGAACTAAAACCAATATATCAAAAAGAAGGCTTAGAAATAGTAGGTCTTTTTGGAAGTTATGCAAAAGATAATGAAACTGAATACAGTGACATTGATATAGCTTACAAATTGAATTATGAGGAGTTTTCAAAAAAATATGTTGATGGTTTTTCTAAACTTCTAAAAATCGATGCAATCAAAGATGAATTAAAATCTATCTTTAAAAAAGAGATTGATTTTGTACCTGATTCAAATAAAAAAATTTTAAAAGATATAATTTATGTGTAAAGCAATAAATAGACTAGATAAAATTTTAGAATGTATCGAAAATATTAAAAAAGAAAAAGAGTATATATGCCTAGATTAGATTCTCAAATTATTCTAAATAAATTAAGAAATATTAATCCTTCAATAGAAAATGATGGCTTAAAACTTCTTGGTTTATTTGGTTCTTACTCAAGAAATGAAGAAACACCTGATAGTGACATTGATATTTTGATAGAAACAACTCCTTTATTTTTAGAAAAATACAAAGGCTTAAGAGCTTTTTCAAAACTTGAAGAACTAAAAACAAATTTAGAAAATATATTCAAAAAAAATGTCGATATAGTTGACAAACAAGGGCTTATTCAAAAAAACAATACATATATTTTAAATAAGGCTATATATGTATAATGAAGATGACTTTGAAAGAATAAAATCTATAAATAAAAAACTAAACTCTATTTTTACAATCATTGAAAGACACGGCTCTATTACAAAAGCACTTGAAGATGAAGATGAGGGACAACCTGCAATTTTAATGCTTTTAGTGGCAACTGCTGAACAATTTAATAAACTTTATAAAAAAAATTCAAATATCTTGGAAAACTTCGATGAACTAGATATAAAAGGAATTATTTCAGTAAGAAACTTTATTGCTCATGATTATGATGGAATAAACCTATCAATTATTGAAAACTCTTTGAGATATGGAATTCCTGAGATATTTGAGGTAACTAAAAAGATTTTAGAGAAAATATGAAAAATAAGAAATTATATATCTTATCTTTCTATATATTTTTAAAGTTTTGAATAAGATACTCTTAATTCTGCACCTAATATTTTAGAAGTTGTCAAATATAAAAATTGTGTTGGCTGATTTTTTAGAAATTCGCTTATAAGCCATTGTTCACTTTGTGAAAATATTTCATCAAATAAATAGGGATGATACCTAGTAATAGAACCTAAATAAAACATTGTTAAATAAATTGTAAAAGAAGGAGAATATCTTGACTTATTGGTATGTGAAATATAATATTTATATTCATCTTTAGTAATAAAATACCAAATACCTTTATCTCTAATTTCTTTTGAGAGTAAAAATCTAGCTTTATCAGTAATAGTATAATTTGGCATTTGATACTTTATTTCTAATATAGCTTTACTATCTTTTTCTATAAAATTATAAAAAGTCTTCAAATTATTATAATTCACATTTTTTATACCATCAACTAATTCTGCATTAAATATTAAAAACTTACCATCTTTAAAAAGTTTTAAATTATCTATTCTCGAAAATATTTCCTGTTCATTATATATATTTGTATAGGTTCTATGAACACCTATACACTGTTGTAATAATTCTTTAATGCCTATTTGTAATGTAGGAGGAAAGCTATGATTTATACTTGATTCTACAATTTCCATAAATTCATAGCACACAGATCGTTTAGAAGGATTAATATTCCCACTATTAAGTTTTAATATTTCGACTTTATCTGTATTAAAATTGTAACGATTATTCATTATTAGTGGATTAATACCATGATCAAATCTTTGATGTATATCAAAACTAGAATGCAATTCTATAGCTATCTTAGCAAAATTTAGAAAACTATAATAATACAATAATGGTTTAGATCTCATCTCAGCTTGTTCTGCAACATTAAAAAATGTTTTTAATTGTTCTAAAAGAGATAATAATATATTCTTTTAATTATATGAATGATTATACATAAATGGTTTTTAAAAGGAAATATATTTTAATTTCACTATTTAAACCCAATTATCCAAAATCAAATTTTCAACTCTTTCAAACTCTTTAATTTTTTGAATTCAATCTAAACTTTTATAAACCTCATTTTCAATCAACATCTCTTTTTGTTTTGAAAAATCATACATTTGTTAAATTTTTTTTATTTAAAATATTTTGTAAAGCCGTTGGAATTTTACTTTCTCTTTCTAAATTAGAATCTATATGAGATAATCTAAATCTTTTATCCCACTTTTTAGCAACTCCATTTATATTTCTAAAAGGACTTGAAATATATATGGCTTTAATATCTCTTTTTGATACACAAAAAGTTTTTACAAAATCATCTAATTCATCAAGTTCAATTTCTTTATAAAATTTAGAATAAATTGTTTGTTCTTTTATTGTTCCCGCATGATAATCTTTTTTTGAGAATGCTTTTTTTATATCTTGGTATGTAATTTTTTCACTATCAATATTTCTATTCAAAATGTGAAAAAATCTGTGATTATTTTGTTTATTTAAAATATTTTCAACTAAGTTTTTATCAAGATTAATTAATAATTGATATAACTTATTTCTGTTGCTATTATCTTTTTTCCAATCATTTAAAGTTGTAAATGGAATATCTACATATTTACTTATTTCTATTTGTGTCATTACAACTCCTTTTTTAAATTACATTTTATATGATTATCGTAAAAATGTCAAATAATTAAAACAAATAATTAAATTTTACACCTAAATTCAAATACTTAATTCCTCATATAATATCCTTCCTTTTACCGTAAGAATCGGATATAAAAATATCTTAAAAACTATTGTTTTAGTCTCTTTTATACTTTGTGTAGATACCTCATCAAAAGTTGAAGAAAAAAATTGCCAATATGAAGAGATAAACCAATTAAGTTTTGCTCTTAGGTTTATCTCATTTTCTTGAAGTTCTATAATATTTAATTGAATAAAATATTTAAATAAACTCTCAATTTGTAAAATTC
>JBBITK010000028.1:0-9249 GCA_037440805.1 Arcobacter sp.
ATATGAACTTGATCATTTAAATTTAAAAGAAAAAAATCCTCCATTAATTCAAGAGTTATTTGATTTGTACAATGATATGAGTCAAAAAACAGCTTATGAGTTTATGCACGATAGTATTGACCATATGGAGTCACTATTAACTCTATTTGATTTAGGTTATATTGATTTACAAGATAGATCAAATGCAGAAATATTAACTCACCAAATTATCAAAAAAGCTATCTCGTTTTTAGAAATTGATGGCTATGATGAATTAAAAAAACTTGATGAAAATATCCAAGAAAAATATCTTGTGAATTTTTCATTATTCCAATCACTTCCTGATTATTGGGGAATAGACCAAGAGTTTCCAATTATGCCTATTACTCATTTGGATAAGAAACCAACAAGAAGTGCTTCTTTATGGGATATAACATGTGATAGTGATGGAGAGTTACCATTTGATTTGAAAAAACCACTTTATTTACATGATGTAAATCTAAATGAAGAGGATTATTTCCTAGGTTTCTTTAATGTGGGTGCTTATCAAGATACACTAGGAATGAAACACAACTTATTTTCACATCCAACAGAGGTAAATGTTGTATTCAAAGAGGGTGAAGTAGTTCTTGAAAAAATCTTAGAATCTCAAAAAATTATAGATATTCTTGAAGATATAGATTACGATACAGAAGAGATTAAAACAATATTAAAAGGTAGATTAAAAGATGATATTTATAATGTTTTAGAAAAATATCTAAATGAAAATAGCTACTTAAAAACTATATGGAGTTACTATGAATAATAATGAACATATATCTTTTTGGAAACAATTAAAAGAAGATTTTTTTGTTCCAAAAAACAATGACCCAGCACTTGATTCTACACTTGAACTATTTTTTAATTATCCAGGTGTTTGGGCAATAATAAATTATAGAATTGCAAATAAGCTTTATTATAAAGGTTATAAAAAACTTTCAAGAATAATAAGTGGAATGTCAAGTTTTCTTACAAAAACAGATATTCACCCAGCTTGTACCATAGGTAGAAGAGTATTCATTGACCATGCGATAGGTGTTGTAATTGGAGCAACAGCGATTGTAGAAGATGATGTTTTGATTTATCAAGGTGTAACTTTAGGAGGTGTTAGTCTAAACAAAGGAAAAAGACATCCAACTATTAAATCAAATACGGTTATTGGAAGTGGAGCAAAAGTTTTAGGAAATATTACTATTGGTGCTAATTGTAAAATTGGTGCTAATTCTGTTGTAATTTGTGATGTACCCGATAACTCAACTGCTGTTGGAGTTCCTGCAAAAATCATTAAAAAAGATGGCAAAAACTGTAAATTAGCCCATGATGATTTACCAGATATAAACAAAGAGATGTTTAAATATCTACTAGAGAGAATTCATGTTTTAGAAATAGCTCTAAAAGAGGAAGATGGGATCGATGTAAGCGAGAAAGATAAAGTTTTAGAAGATGAATATAATAATTTCATAGATGCTATGAACTCTATCAAGAAAAAAGAGGAATAATTTTGGAATTAATACTTTTTGGAGTAGTAACAGGTTTCATATCAGGTTTCTTTGGAGTGGGAGGAGGAATGATATTGGTTCCTCTACTCTTAATGGACGGCTTTTTAATGAAACAAGCTGTTGCGATTTCTGTTATGCAAATGGTATTTTCTTCAATTTATGGTTCTTTTTTAAATATCAAAAAAGCAAAAAATGTTTTAAAAGATGGTTCAATTATTGGAATTGGTGGATTTATAGGTGGTTTGCAAAGTGGATTTATTGTTTCAAATGTGTCTAATCAATTTTTGCAATATCTATTTATTGCTATTTTAGTTTTTTCAATAATAAGAATATTCTTCTCACCAGCAGAACATCCAGAAGCAAATAAAAGTGTTCATATTTTTACTCTTTTAATAATTGGTTTTTGTATTGGAATAATTGCAATGAGTATAGGAGTTGGTGGTTCAATACTTCTAACACCAATCTTAGTTGGTTTTTTAAAATATGATTTAAAATCCGCAACTTCTCTTGGTCTATTTTTTGTAATTTTTTCTTCAGTTGCAGGTTTTATTTCTCAGTCAGTACAAGGCTTGATGTTATTTCAAGAAGGTGCAACAATTGGTATAGCTTCATTAATTGGAGTATATTTTGGTATAAAAGCGAAAAATATGGTAAAAGCTACTTCATATAAAAAATTTATTTTACTATTAAATTTAACTATTTTAATTACGATGATATATAAAACTTTTTAAAAATAAATAATAATTCATATGATTTTTACATAATTTTCAATATAATGAGCAAAAATTCATAGGATATTTCATTGATTAATTCAATTTTTAAACTAATAACTTTTGTATCATTATCTTTTTTGTTCATCTCTTGTGGTGGAGGTGGTGGTGGAGGTGGAAGTTCTCCAGCACCCGTAAACAATGCCCCTACTCTTTCAAGTATTAATAATGTAACTACGCAACAAGGAACTGTTCAAAATGTCACTTTAAATGCAACTGATGCAAACAATGATACCTTAACTTATAGTACAACTTCATCTAATAGTAGTGTTACATTATCTATTTCAAATAATATCCTAACTATAAATCCTAATAGTTTTGTGGGAGATGCAACTATTACAGTAACAGTTAAAGATAGTAAAAATGCAACTGACTCTAAATCTTTTACATTAACAGTGAATCCCACATATACAATAAATGGAACAGTTGTTGATGGTTATATAGAAAATGCAACAGTTTGTTTTGATGCAAATAACAATGGAACATGTGATTCAGGAGAGAAAACAACAACTACAGATGAAAATGGTAAATATACATTTACAAATCTAACTTCTACAAATCCTCAAATGAATTTTATTGCTTTTGGAGGAACTGATACCGCAACAAATACTCCTTTTGAATCTACTATAAAAAGGGTTGTCAACACAAATGAATCATCAACTGGAACTATTTTTATAACTCCTTTAACAGATATTGTTTCATCTGAGTTTATAAAAAACTCTACTAAAAACTCTGTGGTTTTAGAAACTTTAGAAAATAATATTTCTAAAAATTTAGGAATAGAAAATGATATAAACGCTGATCCTACAAAAAATAGTGATTTATTTAAAAAAACACAAGAAATTGAAATTACAAAAAAACTTATTAGAGCCATTAGTGAAAAAGAGGATGAAATTTTATTATCAAACTCACTATCAAATGAAATAAATTCTACACCTTCAACCACTGTTCTATCTATTTCAAATATTTTAGAAGATTTTGATTCAACAGTTGAAGAAGATAAAATTACATTTGTTGAAAATCAATTAAATACAATAGTAGAAGATTTAAAAAATTCCAATTCATCTACTACAGAGAATATTCAAAAAGAATTAGAAGACCAAATAAAAAGTGTTAAAACTAAAATAGATAATAATGAGTATAAAAATCCTACAAACAACGCCCCTACTCTTTTAACTATTAGTAATACAACTACTCAAAAAGGTGTTAGCAAAAATATCACTTTAAATGCAAATGATGTTGATGGAGATGTTTTAACTTATAGTGCAACTTCATCTAATAGTAGTGTTACATTATCTATTTCAAATAATATTTTAACTATAAATCCTAATAGTTTTATAGGAACTGCAACTATTAATGTTACAGTAAGAGATAGTAAAAATGCAACTGATTCTAAATCTTTTACATTGACTGTTAATCAAGTAAATACAGCTCCTACTTTGGAAGTTATTAATGATATATTTATACAAAAAGGAACTATTCAAAATATCACTTTAAATGGATATGATATTGATGGAGATGTTTTAACCTATAGTGTAACTTCTAGTAGAAGTGATATTATTGCAACTATATCGGGAAATACTCTAAATATCTCAACTTCTCCAACAATGTCATCGGGAACAAAAACAGGAACTATTACGGTTACTGTTAAAGATAGTAAAAATGCAAGTGCTAGTAGAACCTTTAATATTAGTGCTGTTTCATATTATGTTGAGCCTTATCTTGAAGGAAAAGTTATAGATGGTTATATTAAAAATGCCGATATTTGTTTAGATTTAAATATTAATGGTATTTGTGATTCCGGAGAAATTCAAACCACAACTAATGATAATGGAGAGTTTAAACTCAATTATGAATTTAAGAGTTTAGATTCTAATAGTAGAATTATAAATATCATAGCTTCTGGAGGAGTAGATATAAATACAAATAAATCTTTTCCTTCTACAATTAAAAGGGTTATAAATTTAGATAAATTATTAAAAAATAGTATTATAAATATAACACCGATTTCAGATTTAATAGCTTCAGATTTCTTAAAAAATCCATTAAACACAGCTTCATATTTATCAGGATTAGAAACAACTACTATTCCAACAAAAATCTCTATAGATTCAACAAAAGTCTATGCAGATCCAACTTTGGATTACACTTTATTTGTAAAAACGCAAGAGATAGAAAGTATCAAGAAGTTTATTAGAAATATTTATCAAGTTGATGAAAAGGCACTTTCAACTGCTATTTTAGATGTTATCTTAGCTAAAAATTCAACAACGCCGTTGAGTATTTCAGCTGTTTTGACGAAATTAAACAAAAGTGTTGATAATACAAAACTGACTTTTATGGAACAACAATTTACTATTTTAAGAGAACAGATAAATAGTATCAATTCAAATTCACTTTTAAATGCTAGTGAAAAAATTATTGATAAACAAATCTCTTTTATTTTAAACAAAATTACAAACAGTCAATTTAAAAAAATCAATAATTTTATAACTTCTATTGACATAAACTCTTCTAATTTATTATCAAATATTGCAATTAATGAAGATGAGATATTACTAGTAGATGTATTAAATGCAGACTCTTTTACGATAACATCATCAAATCTAAATATAGTTATCTCAAAAGATGGAGATATGGTGATTTTAACTCCAAATGAAAATTGGAATGGAACATCAACCATCACTGTTGGTACAAAATCATTTATACTAACTGTTAATCCTGTAAATGATGCTCCTAATGTCTCTAATATATCTAATTTAGTTATGCAAAAAAATACTGCAGAGTATATTACACTAAGTGCAGAAGATCCAGAAAATAATCCAATTACATATTCAGCAACATCAAATACTCCTCAATTAACTTTATCAGTTGTTGGAGATAGATTAACATTTACACCAGCTAATTTATGGACAGGAACAGCTACCATAACAGTAGTTGCAAATGATGGTTCTTTAAATTCTTCTGCCAAAACTTTTACAGTGGATGTTGTCTCTTATTACACTAAAAATTACCTCAATGGAAAAGCTATCGATGGTTATATTAAAAATGCCGATGTTTGTTTGGATTTAAATATTAATGGTATTTGCGATAATGGAGAAATACAAACAACTACAAACAATAATGGGGAATTTAAAATTGATTATGATTTCAAAACTCTATCTTCCACAAATAGATTAATAAATATTATAGTTTCAAATGGCATTGATACCTCAACAAATAAAGATTTTCCTTCTATAATTAAAAGGGTAGCTAATCTAAATACAATAACTCCAAATGATATTACGAATGTAACTCCTATTTCAGATTTAGTAGCTTCTGCATTTATACAAAGTTCAACAAAAACAGAGACTAAATTGACACAATTAGAATCAGATATATCTACAAAATTTCCAATAACTCTCTCAAAAATATATTCAGATCCAATATCTGATTATAGTTTATTTGCAAAAATTCAAGAGATAGAAAATATAAAAAGATTCATCAGAACCATTTATCAAGTAGATGAGAACACATTATCAAATGCCATATCTACGACTATTTTAGCAAAGGATTCATCAACATTTTTGAATATTTCAAATATTCTAACAGAATTAAATGCAAATATTAGTAATGATAAATTAACTTTTGTAGAAAGCCAATTAATTTTTCTAAGAGAGCAGTTAAATACTATCACATCAAATAATTCTTTGGATATAAGCCAAAAAGCTATAGATGAACAGATAAGTTTTATTTTAAACAAAGTATCAAATAATCTATTTCAAAAAATCAATAACTATGTAACTCCTATTAGATTGGATTCAAACTCTTTGCCATCTTTGGGTGATATCTCTATAAATGAAGATGAAATAGCTGTTATAAGTGTTGAGAGTTCAAATCTTTTTAACTTCTCATCATCAAATAATAATATCTCTATAATCCAAAGTGGAAATATTTTGGTTTTAACACCAAATGAAAATTGGAATGGAACATCAACCATCACTGTTGGTACAAAATCATTTATACTAACTGTTAATCCTGTAAATGATGCTCCTAATGTAAATAGTCCAAATAAATTGACAATGCAAAGAAACACTACTCAATTTACTACACTTATTGGTACAGATGTAGAAAATGATATTCTAACTTTCAAAGCTCAATCCAATACAGATAAGGTTGCGATAAATATTGTTGGAAATAAAATAAATTTCACAGCTAACTCTTCTTGGATAGGAGTTGCCACAATAACAATTTTTGCGAATGATGGATTTTTAGATTCTTCTTCAAAAACTTTTGATGTGGAAGTTGTAAGCCATTATGATAGTGATAATGATTTGATTTCTGACGATATTGAAGAGTTAATAGGAACGAATAAAAATATAGCAGATGAAAATACTAATGGCATTTTAGATGGAATAGAGAGTGGTACACCAAAATCTGATACATTTTTTGATAAATTGTGGCATATAAGAAATGTAGGACAAACAGGTGTTTATCCAGCTCAACCAAATCTAACAGCAACAAATGGAAATGATTTGGGAATTACAAAAGTTCAAGGAAAATATATGGGTTACAATGGAGGTAATCCTTTAATTGTAGCTGTTGTGGATGGAACAATAGATTTTAACCATGAAGATTTAGTTGGAAGTAAAGAGAATAGTTTATCTGTAGATTTTGGGATTAATTCTTCAGCTAGTACTCATGGAACACAAGTTGCTGGTATTTTAGGAGCTAGAGCCTTTAATGGAAAAGGTGTTAGAGGTATTGCCCCTTATATTAAAATTGCAGGAATAAACCTAACAGATTATACAAGTACAACAGCAAGTGATTTTAGTGAAAAACTAAAAACAGCATGGTTAGATTCAGATTCTGATGGGAAAATAGCTATTGTAAATAATAGTTGGTCGAAATTTAGTGGATTAGATAATGATGTAACATTCTATGATGAATATATGAAAATTGCTTCTGAAACAAAAAGAGTTGTTGAAGGGGAAGCGAAAGGTAAATTATTTGTTTGTGCAGCAGGAAACAATAGATGGAGTAGTGATGGAAGTGTACTTCTAAGAGGAACTGAATTTTCTGGAATGTTAAATAATCCTTATGTTATAACAGTTGCAGCAGCAAATGATAATAATATATATTCTACATACTCAAATCCTGGAAGTAATATATGGGTTACAGCTTATGGAGGTAAAGATACAGGTTTTTCTAATACTATAACAGGAAATGAAAGAGCTATTGGAATAACAACTACTTATAAAAGTAATTTAAAAACTGATGATGGATATAGATATGGAACTGACACAAATTATGATGCAGGAATGTCTGGAACTTCTGCTGCAACACCGATGGTAAGTGGTGTTTTAGCACTAACTTTAGAAGCTTGTCCAAATTTGAATTGGAGAGATGTAAAACATCTATTGGCTAAATATGCTACAAAAATAGACTCTTCAAATACAACATGGGTTACGAATAGTGCAGGATACCACCATAGTACAGATTATGGTTTTGGGTTGGTAAATGTAGAAGCCATGATAAATGATTGTACCAATGAAACCACTTCTCCCTTACCAACAACAATAAAAGATATAAAAGAATCAAAAAATATAACAGCTATTTCAATTCCAACAGATGGAATAAATATGCTTGAAGAAACTATAGATTTTACTTCTGATGTTACAATAGAATCTATTGGTTTATCTCTTCAAATAAATGGTGCTGTGGACAAAGGTAAAGAGTTCCAAATAAATTTAATTTCACCTTCTGGAACAAAAATAAATATGGTAAAAGGAAATAGTAATGTTAGTTTCCAATGGATTGAAAGTAGATGGGTTTATGCAGCTGGTTTCTTTGGAGAAAATGCACAAGGAACTTGGAAAGTACAAATAAAAAATGTAGGTGGAGGTACACCTCATCAGCTCACAAAAGTAAACCTAAGAGCTTTTGGACATTAATAAAAAAAGCTTTAAAGAGTTACTCTTTTAAAGCTTTTTCCCTTAACTTATCTTTTTTACTTTTTCTCTTCCCTTTTATAGGTTCTTTTCCTTTTTCTTTTTTTGGTGCAACTCCAATTAGCTCAAAACCTTCAATCTCCTCTTTTTGAAGTTTTATTCCACATCTTTTTTCTATCAAAGCAAAGTGTTCAAAATCCTCAAAATCAATAAATGAAATAGCATCTCCACTTTTACCTGCTCTTCCTGTTCTTCCTATTCTGTGAACATAATCAGCGGGTGAGCGAGGTAAATCAAAGTTTATAACACAAGAAATATCTTCAATATGAAGTCCTCTTGAAGCAATATCTGTGGAAAACAAAATATTAATTTTTCCACTTTTGAAATCATCTAAAGTAGCATTTCTTTCATCTTGAACTAAATCTCCATGAAAAGACTCTGCCTCAAAACCATATTTTCTAAACTTAAAGGCGATATTGTCACATGAGCGTTTATTTGCCATAAAAACAAGAATTCTTTGCCATTTGTATTCATTTATCAGATTTCGTAAAAGTGCACTTCTATTGGCTTTATTTACTTTTATAACCCTTTGTTTTATACTCTCTACAGTTTGTGCTTCGCTTTCTATAAAAACCTCTATTGCACTATTAGTAATTTTTGAAGCAATATTTAACATTTTTTGAGGATAAGTTGCAGAAAATAGTAAGTTTTGTCTATCATTTGGAAGAGATTTTAAAAGTATTTCTAACTCCTCTTCAAATCCCAAATCCAACATTTTATCAGCTTCATCCAAAACAAAAAACTCAACATTTGATAAATTTAGCTGCTTTTTATTTAAAATATCAACCAATCTTCCAGTTGTAGCCACCACAATATCACAACCTTTTTGAATATCTAAAAGCTGTTGAGTAAGACTATCTCCTCCAATAACTGTAACAATTTTGGGTACTTTTTGAAGATATTTTGAGAAATCATAAAAGGCTTTAGAAACTTGCAAAGCCAATTCCCTTGTGGGAGTCAAAACCAAAACTC
>JBBITK010000028.1:9259-24078 GCA_037440805.1 Arcobacter sp.
AAATTGTTTGTTTTCAGAGCATCCACAGCGGCTTTTGCTTTTCCTTCGTAATTTTGTTTTGAAAAAAGCTCTAAAATAGGTAATACAAAACTAGCTGTTTTCCCACTTCCCGTTTGAGCTTTTGCCATAATATCTTTTTTTTCTAGGATTAAAGGGATAACTTTTTCTTGAATTGAAGTTGGATTTTTGTAAGCATTTTCAAAAAGTGCTTTGTTTATATTTTCATTTAGTCCTAATTTTGAAAATGGCATTTGTTTCCTTTTTAATTCTTTAGTATATTAGTTTCATACTTATATCAAATTTCTCCTACTTTTTCCACCAATAACTCAGCTGTACAATCATAAATATCTACAAAATGCTCACTGTCAATGGTTTTAGGTAGAAGACTTTTTTTTGTAACTTTTGCCATAATCTTAATATTTGGATTTAAATCTTTTATTGTATGTGTCAACAAAGTGATATTTTCAATATCATGGAAAGCAATTATCACAGCCTTAGCTTTTAAAATTCCCGCTTCTTTTAAAATATGCTTTTGTGATGTATTACCAAAAATTGCCATTTCTCCCTCTTTTAAAGCATCTTCAAAAAATTCATAATTATCTATAATTGCAATATGTTCTAAATTCTCTTTTTTTAGATTTAATAAAATCTGTTTTCCAAAACTTCCATAACCACAAACAATTACATGATTAGTTAATTTTTTTGCATTTTCGTTTAATATTTCACTATGAGAATTCATACTTTTCATAAATTTATCTGTGATAAACTTAATATTTTTTAATATAAAAGGTGTAATAACCATAGAAATAATTACTGCTAAAGTTAAAAATTGACCTGTTTGTATATCTAGTAATTTTCCTTGTGTTGCTAAAGTGAATATCACAAAAGAGAACTCTCCAACTTGACAAATAGCCAAAGCACTCTCTATCCCTACTCTTTTCCCCACAAATATATAAATTATTCCAAAAATAATCAAAGCTTTTAAAATCATAATTATTATAGCTAGAGTTAAAACTTCCAAAATATGAGAAACAAAAAAAGATATATCTATTTGCATTCCAACTGTTACAAAAAACAAAGCCAAAAACAAATCTCTAAAAGGTATTAAATCAGCTTCAACTTGATGTCTATAGTGTGTTTCAGCGATTAACATTCCTCCAATAAATGCACCCATAGAGTAAGTAAAACCTAGATAGTGTGCTAAGTAACTACAACCTATTGCAATAATTAAAACTATCAAAATAAATAGTTCATTGCTATCTGTTTTGTCCACATATCTTAATATATGATCCAAAAAATAGATACCAAATATCAGCATAACAACCAAAAGAATAATCCCTGATACAAAAATATCAAAAATCATTTGTCCAACATCACTTTGGCTATTTGATAATATTGTCATAACAAGTAAAATAGGAATAACTGCCAAATCTTGGAAAATCAGTATTCCTAAAGAGTTTTGACCATAATAATTTGAGATTTGGTTTTTATCATTTAATATCTTTAGCACTATTGCTGTTGAAGACAAAGACAAAGCTCCCCCAATAACCAAAGCGGCTTTGAAATCCAAACCAAATGCAAAATAAGCAACAAAAGTAAATATCAAAATAGATAAACCAACCTGTAATCCACCATATGTAAAAACTTGCTTTTTCATCTGCATTAAGTTTTCAAGCTTCATTTCTAAACCTATTGTAAACATAAGAAAAACTATACCAAACTCTGCTATTTGTTCCAAAAGATGTGCATCTTCCACATCTTTACCAATAATATTTACAAGAACTATTCCAGATATAATATAACCAATTAAAGGAGGAACATCAAAACGCTTTAATAATATTCCTAGAAAAACAGCCAAAACTCCAGTAGCTAACATCATCAAAATAACTTGTTCCATCAAATCCCTTAATTTATAACAAAATAAAAGGATTATATTAACACATCCATAATATTAATTTCATCAAAAATAATAAAAATAATTTTATTTTTGTCAAAATAATAATTGTTTATCAAAAAATATCTATTCCTATTTTTAATAAACTCTTATCTAAATCTATCCTATAATATAAGCTTCAAATTTTTAAAGGCAAATTTATGACAGATTCAATCAAAATTTTTAATGCAAAAGAAAATAATTTAAAAAATATAAACCTTGAAATACCCAAAAACAAACTTATAGTTTTCACAGGACTTAGTGGTTCTGGTAAATCAACTTTGGCTTTTGACACACTTTATGCAGAAGGTCAAAGAAGATATATAGAGTCACTTTCAGCTTATGCAAGACAGTTTTTGGACAAAGTGGGAAAACCTGATGTTGAAAGAATTGAAGGGCTAACTCCAGCAATAGCCATAGATCAAAAAACAACTTCAAAAAATCCAAGATCAACAGTTGGAACAATTACAGAGGTTTATGACTACCTAAGACTTTTATATGCAAGGGTTGGACATCAACACTGCCACCAATGCGGAGAACCAATTTCACAAATGAGTGCAAGTGATGTTATAAATCAAGTTTTAAGCCTACCTCAAGAAGCAAAAATAGTAATTTTAGCACCTCTAATCAATAGAAAAAAAGGAAGCTTTGCAGACCTTTTAGAGAACCTTAGAAGCAAAGGTTATGTAAGAGCTATGATTGATGGGGTTATGGTAAGACTTGATGAAGAGATAGAGTTAGCAAAAACTCAAATGCACACAATAAAAGTTGTAATAGATAGGGTAACTATAAAAGATGAAAATAAAGATAGAATTGCCCAAGATATAGAAAAAGGTTTAAAAGAGAGCTTTGGAGAACTTGAAGTTGAAATAATAAACCATGAAGAGTTAGGAGTTGAAAGACATATTCACTATTCGGAACATATGGCTTGTTTTGATTGTAAAATCTCTTTTGAACCACTTGAACCTCTATCTTTTTCATTTAATTCACCAAAAGGTGCTTGTTCTGCTTGTGATGGGCTTGGTATTAGATACGCACTTGATATGAAAAAAGTAATAAATGAAGAGTTATCTATTGAAGATGGGGCTATTAAAATCATCTATGGATTTAATAAAGGTTTTTATTTCAAAATGTTGAATGCCTTTTGTGAAGCTACTCAAATAAGCACAACCATTCCATTCAAAGAGTTAGAAGAACACCATAAAAAAGCAATTCTACATGGAAGTGTAGAAGAAGCTACATTTTTTTGGAAAAAACACAAACTTACAAGAAAATGGGAAGGTGTTGTAAAACTTGCCTATGACATGATAAAAGAAGAGAAAGAGATGGCTGAATATATGACTGAAAAGAGATGTGACTCTTGTAATGGAAATAGATTAAAGCCCTCTTCTCAAAGTGTTTTTGTGGCAAAAAAAGCAATTCCTGATATTTTAAATATTCCAATAGAAGAGGCTCATGCTTTCTTTCAAGACGATGAAAACTTCAAATATCTAAACGAACAAAGCCAAATGATTTTAAAACCTATTTTAAAAGAGATTAAAGAGAGAATATTCTTTTTATATGATGTGGGACTTGGATATATCACTTTAGGAAGAGATGCAAGAACAATAAGTGGAGGAGAAGCACAAAGAATTAGAGTCGCTTCTCAAATTGGTTCAGGATTAACAGGTGTTATGTATGTTTTGGATGAACCATCTATTGGACTTCACGAAAGAGATACAAGTAAACTTATAAAAACTCTTAGAGCCTTACAAGAAAAAGGAAACACTGTTATTGTTGTGGAACATGACAAAGAGACTATTGAAGCTGCTGATTATATAGTGGATATTGGTCCAAATGCTGGAAAATATGGAGGAGAGATAGTTTTTGCTGGAACATTAAAAGAGATGAAAAAAGCCAAAACTCTGACTGCTCAATATGTAAGTGGTGCTAAGAAAATTGATTATCCTCACGCCAGACCACAAGAAGAGTTCATAGAGATAAAAAATGTAAATATAAATAACATCAAAGATTTAAATGTAAAAATTCCTCTTAAAAATCTATGTGCAATAACAGGAGTTTCAGGAAGTGGTAAATCTTCACTTATTTTACAAACCCTACTTCCAGTTGCAAAAGAGCTTTTAAATCATGCTAGAAAAGTAAAAAAAGTTGATGGAGTAGAGATTGAAGGGTTGGAAAAACTAGATAAAGTTATCTATCTTGACCAAAGCCCAATAGGAAGAACTCCAAGAAGTAATCCAGCAACTTACACAGGACTTATGGATGAAATAAGAGAACTTTTTGCAAAAACAAAAGAAGCAAATATTAGAGGATATAAAATAGGAAGATTCTCTTTTAATGTAAAAGGTGGAAGATGTGAGAAGTGTCAAGGAGAAGGAGAAATCAAAATTGAAATGCACTTTTTACCAGATATTATGGTTAAATGTGATGATTGTCATGGAAAAAGATACAACGCTCAAACCTTAGAAATTTTATATAGAGGTAAAAATATCTCTGATGTTTTAAATATGAGTGTTGATGAAGCATTGGAATTTTTTGCAAAAGTTCCAAAACTCCATGCAAAACTTCAAACTTTGAGTGATGTGGGACTTGGATATATAACTTTGGGACAAAATGCAATAACTCTATCAGGAGGAGAAGCACAAAGAATAAAACTAAGTAAAGAGCTGAGCAAAAAAGATACAGGAAATACTCTTTATGTTTTAGATGAACCCACAACTGGTCTTCATTTTGCCGATGTTGATAGACTTACAAAAGTTCTACATAGTTTAGTTGATTATGGAAACTCTGTTTTAGTTATTGAACATAATCTTGATGTTATTAAAAACTCTGATTGGGTTATTGATATGGGACCAGAAGGTGGAAATAAAGGTGGTCTAATAGTAGATGAAGGGACACCTGAGTTTTTAGCACAAAACCACCAAAACTCTGGTTCTCACACTGGATATTATCTTGATAAAGAGTTAAATAGTAAATGAAAATAGACTACACTATTTTTTGTCAAAAAACAGCTATTGATAGATTTATTTTTGCACTTGAAAATGGCTATTTTAGAGAAGGACATGAACTTTTAGAAGATGATTGGAGAGATTTTAAAAGACAAGGGCAAATAGAAAAAGCTCTTGTCTTAAAAGGTTTTATCAACGCCTCAACTGCTTTGGCTTTGTTTCATATCAAGAAAAATATTGATGGATACAAAAGAGTTTGGTTGGTTTTTGAAAAATATATTGGACTTTTAGATGTTTTAGAACTTGAAAACAAAGAGAAATTTTATGAAGCAAAAAAGATTTTGATAGAACTAAATAAAGATATAATCAAATCTCTTTAAAAGAAACCAAGAAACTCTTGGTTTCTATGAAGCTGAAATATCCTGATTAGCTAAATTCATCATATAGGCCTTCAATCTCATCAAATCTTCCGTTGGATATTGATTTTCTGCTTTCCCTCTTATTGCTTTTACATAAAAATCTTTAGAAGCATCATTAAAACCAAAATTTGTATTTGTCAAAGTAAATTCAAATTTTGGTGTTTTTATATCTGATTCAACTTTTTTTGGTTGAATAACATCAATTTTTTCATCCAAGAACTCATTTTGTAGCTCTTTTAATTGTTCTTTTTCATTTATTTTTGATGAATTAGATGAAGTTTGAACTTTTAACAAATCCAAAGCTTTATTGTCTGTATATTGATCAAGTTTTGGCATCATTCCATATTCCATAATAGACTCCTTTTACAAACTTTTTATATGTTAATTATACAAAAAAAATAAATTTTTAATAGAAAAAATAAATTTATTTTATAATTTTTACATTTCTTAATTATGGATTTTCTAAATTAAATATTATAGTAAAACAAGCTCCAACAAAATATTTATTGTTAAATTCTATCTCTTCATTGCAAACTTCTATTTTTCCATGATGATGTTCTGTAATTATTTTGTATGTCATTGCTAAACCCAAACCTGTACCAAAATTTTGATGTTTTGTTGTGAAGTAAGGTTCAAAAACTCTTTCAATAATTTCAAGTTCAACTCCACCACCATTATCTTGGAAAATAATTTTAAATTTATCACTCTCTTTTTTTGTTCGTATTTTTACACATCTATCTTCAGTGTGAACAACATTCTCTTTTATTGCATCTTTAGCATTATTTATTATATTTATAAAACATTGTAAAAGTTCATTTTCATAACCACTAATTTTAGCATCATCTTCAAATATTGTAATAAGCTGTATCTGTTCATCTTTTAAATTTGATTTAACTAAAAACTCTGTTTTTTTAAGCACATCAACTAGACTCAATAACTCATTATCATTATTCATTTTTAAATAATTTCTAAATACTTCTATTGTATTTGATAAATATTGGGTTTGAACTACTATTTCACTCATATCTTTTGAAATGGTCTCATTTTCCATAATACCCAGCTCTTGTCTTAGTTTTATCCCACTTGCAATGGTACTAATGACACTTAAAGGTTGTCTCCATTGATGGGCAATATTTCCAATCATTTCACCCATTGAAGCCATCTTTGCTTGTTGAGTTACAAGCTTATCCCTTTGAGATTCCTCTTGTTTATAAACATCTAATATAACTTTCAACTTTTTAGTAACAAAATAAAAAATTACACTAACAATTATTGCCAAAGCTAAACTAATTAAAATATTGTTATTTACTATTTCAGATATCTCTGCATTTTTTGTCTTTTTATAAGAGTTTACATATTCTTCAACATCATCTAAATATACCCCTTGGGCTATTATCCAATTCCAACCTTTGTCTAAATAAAAATAAGACAATTTATTCTCTTTTTTATCTGAATTGAGCTTTTTAACGGTATATTCTACAAATACTTCGCCCTTTTCTTTCAAACCTTTTAAATACTCTTTTCTATACTCTTTTCCATTTGCATCTTTTACTGAATCACTAAAATAACCATTTTTTGTTTTCATACTATCATTTGGATTTAGTAAAATTTTAGAAAAATTATCTCCTCCATTAATATTTATAAGTTCACTTACAAAAATATAATTATCCTTTGGAAATTTAATACTAGAAATCCATTTTATAGTTTGACACTTCAGTTCATCTTCCATATCATCTAAATATTCTCCATAACCTATCATCCAATTATATGGCTTGAAATAAGTTATATATGATAGTTTTGGAGAATTTTCCAATTTATTATTTTTAAGTTTTTTCCAATAATACTCTACAAATCCTCCACCATCAGTGGAAACTTTATAAAATTCTCTTACAAAAGATTTTCCATTTTCATCTTTTAAATCGATATTATTTTGTCCTTCCAAAGATGTATTACTTGGGGATAATCTTGTAATTATATTTTTTTCATTTTGATGTTCTTGAATAAAATAGTAATTTTGTTTTTTTGTGATTTGGGAGTCATATCTAATATTTCTCAAAGCTTCGATAATATTCTGTTTTATAATCTCTTCATCGAATCTATTTTTTTGTTTTTCATAGATATTTTCTGCAATATTTAATGCAACATTTGTTCTCTCTTTTATCCTGCTCTCTGACAAACTTCTAGTTTGTAACTTCTGATGCTCTATAAAACTCTCTATTAAAGCAACATTTTGTTTTAAATAATTTTTCTCTTCTTTTAAAATATCTTTTAATTCTTTGTCTATTTCTGTTTTTAAAGTTTGTCTGATATTTGAAATTTGACTAAAAGTTACTAAAAAAGTAGTAATAAAAATAAAAATTATTGGTATAAATTTAAGAGCATAGTAAACTTTGCTTTCTTGTGTCATAAGTAGCCTAAAATAGTGGTTTTATTTTTTGCAATATTAACAAAAAAGCACTTAACTTTTTGTTATTATCAATAAAATAATTTATTATTTAAGGCTTATTAGTGTTATTTTTAAATAAATTAAAAAATAATCTCTCTTTGTTTTTTTGCTTTATAGCTACTACATATTTAGTTTCACTAAATTTTGATATTTCAAAAAATTCAATATCATCTAATAAAATATCAATATAAGATTTTTCAAAAAAATCTATTGTGGGAGGAGTTGTGGGATTGAATTGCTCAAAGCTTTCAATTCTTACTAATTTAAAATTAGAACCAATAAAATATGTTACATTTTTATAGTAAGGATTGTGATAGATATTGGAAGTTTCAAGTTTGATTATGGAGTTTTTTTCTTTATCAAGGGAAAAGCTAACTTTTGAAGATTGTGCAAAATCTTCAAGTAATATATTATAAATATCTTCAATATTTTGGGATTTTTCTTTGTTTTTTAAAAAAAGTTTATTTGTATATTTTGCTTCATCCAACGCTTTATATAAAAAAAGAACCATTATCATAAATATTGCAATACTTATAACAACTTCCAAAAGAGTAAATGATTTTTTCATAGTTCTATTTTAAACTCATAAATATTTTTTTTATTCTCTTCTTCATCTAAACTATAAGTATTTGAAATTATGGAGAGATTTATATCATCCTTATCTGTTTTTATTTTGTACTCTTCTTTATCATTTGTTTTTATTTTGATTTTCAAATCCTTTAACTCTTTTCTTATCTCCTCATTTTCAAAAACCAATCTATCTTTTAGACGAACTTCACTATTTTCCTCTTGTTGAACTTGAGTAAAATCCATTCCCAATAAAATATAATCATTTATTTTTGCTTTCTCATCAGCTTTTGTAATCATAAAAACATTTTGTGATTTTATTTGTAAAAGTGCCAACATTACAACACTCAAAATCATTACAGAAATAATTACTTCCATTAAAGAGATAGATTTTTTCAACTATTTAATACCTATTCTTAGATACTCTGCAACAGAAGTCTCTCCATTTTCTAGCATATTTTTTAGTTGCATATCCAAAGGAATCATTCCATTTTTTATAGCTATTCTCATCAAAGTATTGTCATCAACATCTTCTTTTAAATACTCTCTAATTTCATCATCAATAACAAATAACTCTCCAATAGCAACCCTTCCTTTATAACCTGTAAAATTACAAGATTTACAACCAACTGGCTTATAAAATCTAACATTTGAAGAGATACCTAATACTTCATGGTTTAAAGCACTATCATCTTCACATTTACACTCATCACAAAGTCTTCTAACAAGTCTTTGGGCTAAAACAGCAAGTAAAGAAGAAGAGATTAGAAACTTCTCTATTCCCATATCAATAAGTCTTGTAATAGAAGCATAAGCTCTATTTGTATGAAGAGTAGAAAAAAGTAAATGTCCTGTTAATGCTGACTGAACTGCAATAGATGCTGTTTCACTATCTCTAATCTCTCCAACCATTATAATATCAGGGTCTTGTCTTAAAATAGATCTAAGTCCACTTGCAAAGGTAAGCCCTACTTTTGTATTTACTTGAATTTGAGAAAAAAGATTTGATTTATACTCAACTGGGTCTTCAACTGTTATAATGTTTTTCTCAACACTAACCACTTGATGTAAAAGTGAATGTAAAGTTGTAGATTTACCACTTCCTGTGGGTCCAGTTACAAGTATCATTCCATAAGAGTTTGTTAATATTTTTTCAAGTTGAGTTGTAATATATGATGGAAAACCAAGTTCTTTGACACTTTTAATATCTTCACTTTGCATCAAAATCCTCATAACAACTCTTTCACCATAAAAAGTTGGCAAAATAGAAACCCTAATATCCAAAGTTTTTCCAGCTATTTTTACTTGTGTTCTTCCATCTTGGGGAACTCTTTTTTCACTAATATCTAAATTTGAGATAACTTTTATTCTTGAGACAACCAAAGATATAATATTTTTATCAAGTTCCAAATGTTTAACTAAAACTCCATCAACTCTATATTTTATCTCCGCTTTAAATTCGTGCATCTCAATATGAATATCTGAAGAGTTTTTTTTGATTGCTTGATAAAAAAGTGAGTTTACAAATTTGATTATGGGTGCAGATTCTTCAGAAGTTAGAATATCGCTTCCAACTTTTAGAAATTCACTAACAGAAAAATCCTCATCGCTTAAAGTTGCATCCTCTTGCTCTTGTTGGATTGCACTCATCTCTTTGTCAGCTTTTATCTCCAAATACTTATTATAAAGTTTTTCAAAAGAGATTTCATCTAAAAAAACCACCCTTTGGGAATGCTCTTTTTTAGATAAATAATCCAAAGAAACACTAATATACTCTTTTGATAAAGCAATTACTATCTCTTCATCTATTTTTGTAAATAAAACATAGTTTTTCAAAGCTACAAAATAGTGTGAAGAGTCCTCTAATGGTAAAAGATTTGTGTTATGAATTTCTACTATATTCATCTTAATTTCCTAATATTTGAGAGACTCTTTTGTCGTGTTCACTTTGTTGTTTTGAAATATTTTTAGTAGAAGATTTTTTTGATTGACTTTCTCCATTTACATTTTTTTGGATTATGCTATTTAACTCATCATCTAACTCTTCCATCTTTTCTTGTCTTTGACTGTCTTCGACTTTTTCTTTTAAATCTTTTTGCTTTAATCTAAGTAAAGAGTCTTTTAAATATCTATCTTCTAGTGTTTTTAATTGGGCTAAATTTTCTCTAATATATGTAATATCTTTGCTTTGAGGAACCAAATATGGAGTTACAATAACAACTAAATTATTTTTTTCATTTGTTGTGTTTTTATTTTTGAACAACTCGCCAATTAATGGAATATCTCCCAATAATGGAACTTTAGATTCTGTCTCTTGTTGTTTATTTTCTATCAATCCCCCAATAATTACACTCTCTCCATTATTTAAAATAGCTGTTGTTTTAACCTCTTTTTTATTTGTATCTGGATTTTCATTTGTATCATTTGTCTCAATAACACCCTCTAAAATGGTATTTATTTCTAAAGTTACTTTTGTATCATTTGAAATTCTAGGTTTTACTTTTAATGTTAATCCCACATCTTCTCTATTGAAACTATCCCTTGCTGTTCCACCATCTGTTACACTTGAAGTTGTTTTAATAGATATTGTTTTTCCCACATAAATCGAACTCTCTTTATTATTAACCGCTAAAATAGAAGGTTCAGATACAATATCAACCGCACCATTTTGTTTTAAAAGATTTAACGAAGCACCCAAAGCTAAACCTGATTTTATATTTTCAGGGGTTATATCTAATGCTGTTTTTAAAGTTGAAGCTAAAGTCAAAGCATTGTTATTTGCTGAACCATTTAGATTTGAAGAGATTGCAGCAAGTCCATCACTTCCCACTGTTCCACCTAAAATTCCATAATTAAGCCCTATTTGCTCAACCAAATTATCATTTACTTCAATAATTCTAGCTTGTACATAAACTTGAGCTTTTTCTTTATCTAGTTCATTCAAAAGATTTTCCACATATTCCAATTCGTTTGATGGTCCCATTATAACTATTGCATTTGACTCTTCATCAACAGAAGCCAATGGTTTATCATTTGGATCTAGGTAGGCTTTTTTACCAATAATAGAATCAAGAATTTTTATAATATTTACAGCATCAACATTTTTTAAAGGGAATACTTTAACCTCTCTTCTAACCAAAGAACCTTTAGAATCAGCATTTCTAAGATATTTTCCCAAATATCTAATATTCTCTTTCTTACCAACCAAAACTATAGAGTTATTATCTTTATTTTCAATAACTGAAACTTTTTCAGATTCTACCTTGTCATTAAACAATGATTTAGAGATGGCATCTAAACTCTTTTTAGCATCAACTGCTTTCATATTTTGCAAATCTACAATAGAGATATCTTTTTTTGCACCAACAGTCATTATTCCCGTTACTTGTTTTACAGTATCAATATTATCTTTGAAATCCGTAATTACCAAAGTATTTGCTTCTCTATTTGTAACCATTTTCCCATTTTTTGAGATTAAATGTCTAACTTTAGAAGCTATATAATCAACATCCGCATTATAAACAGGGAATACCTCTGTCATCATTGAAAATGGTTGATTTATACTATTTTTGTTTAAAACAGGAACATTTGCATTTGGACTATCATTTAACTTCACAATTCTTAAAATATCATCCTTTTGAATCAAAGAGTAACCCTTGTTTTCCAAAACATAACCCAATATCTTCAACAACTCATCCCTATCAACAGGTTTATTTGAAATGAAATCCACATTTCCATTTATCTCTTCAGTTACCAAAATATTTTTATCTATAATTTTGGAAGTGATTTTTATCAAGTCCATAACTTTTAAATCTTTAAAATTAATATCCAACTTCTCTTGAGCAAATAAAGAAGCTCCCAAAAATAAACCTAAAAATATTCTATTCAATTTCATAATTTAACTCCATAGTTTCATTGTTTCTTATAATTTCCATATTCAAAAATTTGGTATCGTTTATATTGTTATAAACCCTAAAAGCATCCGCATAAGAGTTTAATTGATTGTTGTTGATTGATTTTATAACATCTCCTTTTTGTAATCCCAATTTTGCAAAAGCTGAATTTACATTTATATTTTCTATCTTAAATCCAACTATATTTCCATCTTGTTTAGCTTCTGTTATTGCAATATTATTCCAAATCTTATCCACATTATTTATATAAGAGTTCAGATAATCCCTATTAACAGCAATAGCATCATCTTTTACTGTTATATTTTGTTTTATATTATTCAAAATATTGTTTACATTGGCAGAACTATTATCTTTTAGCATCTCCAATTTATACTCTTTTCCATATCTCTCAAAAATAACATGATTTTTATATAATTTTGTCAAAACATAGTTATCAATTTGCTCACCTTGAGCCAATATATAACTTTTTTGATTCTCTTCAACACTTATCCATCCACCATTATTTGCTGTTTTGTAAATCGCTTTTAGTTTATATTTATACAGATTTTCTATACTACTTGCATTTTCAAATGCCTTTGAAATTTTGCTTTGATTTTGAGTATAAAATCCATCATATTTTTTGTAACTAAGAGTTATATTTTCACTATTTACATACTCTACTCCTGATTTAGGAAGATTCAAAAAAAGAGTAGTATTAATAAAATATGCCAATAAAACAGCAACAATATAAGGGTAGATTTTTTCTATTATTAAATTAAAATTTATATTCATAGATATATTTCCCATCTTTAAATCTCATATTTGATAAAACATTTCCATAAATATTTCTCATTTTATTAGAAGGAGTCAGTTCCAAATACAAAACCCTATTTACCAAATTTATATTTCCATTTAAACTACCAAAATCTCCAAAAGAGTCAATTTTGATATTTTTGAAACTAAAAATAGAGTATTTTATATTTACCTCATTTATTAAAGCTGGAGCAAAAGATTGTAAACTCTCCATCAATCTTATATCTTTAACTTTTATATCTGAAATAAATAGATAACTCTTAACTGAAATTTTATCCACATTTGCAATGGCTATATTTTGATAAAAGATATCTGCACCTTTTATCTCAAAACCAGAAAAAGTGCTATTTATTTGTTCATTTGATAAAATCGCTCCATTTTCTGACAATTTTTTTTCAATGAAAAAATAGATAGACTCCTTTGGCAAAAAAACTAAAATAGAAAATAAAAAAACTACTACTAAACTTATACTTTTAACTACTCTTTTCATTATTTAATACCTATTTGCAAATCTATATAACTTTTATTTACTTCAAGTTTTTTTATAATAAAAGGCTTATTTAAAACTTTATTTAAAAAATAGTCCAAAACCTTTGAATCATTTGATTCTATTTTCAAAGCTATATAATTTTGATTTTTTGTTTTAAAAATTTTTGCACTCTCTAAAATTTTATTTTTTAAAATCTGCTCCAACAACGAATCCACATTCTTCTCATTTTTCCAATCATTTAAAAGGGTTTTATACTCTTTTGATTTTGATTTTAGATTTATATACTCTTTATTTGTCTCTTCAAAAGAACTTTTTTTACCATTTAATAGAAAGATAGAAACCAAAAATAGAGTTACACATAAAAGCAAGACATACAAGGGATTTAATCTATTCATAACTCAACCTCAACATAAAACTCATCATTTCTCTCATTTGAAGAGACAATCTTATATTTTTTTAAAATATAATTTTTTATCTCTTGAACTCTATCTTTTTCAAAAATCAAATTAATTCTTTTATTTTCCAAACTCAAACTTTTGATTTTAAAATTCCCACTAAAAATATAAGACATAAAATCCCGTTTTTTTATCTCACTTTTTGCAATATTTTTGTACTTCTCCAAAATAGAGTTTAATTGAATAGTAGAGTTTGGAAGATTGTTTTTTGTTTTTAAATCTTCAATTTTCTCTTTTATATTTGATATCTCTTGACCATAACTAAAACCCTTTATAAAATTGAATGAAAGGGCAAAAATCACAACTATACTCAAAATATATATCTGCTTTTGTGATATAAAATTATTATAAAATTTTATATCTATTTTATGGGAAGAGAGAACTAAAGAGTTGATATTTTTTTCCAAATCCACTTGCTTACTTGAAAACTCATCGGGAACTTTTACTAAAATACCCTCTTTTGTATAGACAAAACTTTTATCTTTTACATAAAAACTCTCAAAAGCCTTACACTCATTTTGTGCAAAATATACGCTATTTATCAAAGACAAGTTAATTCCAGAGTTTTTTATGGCTTCATAAATTACCCTATTTATATATGCAAAACATAAATATTTATTCTCTTCAAGCTTTATAGCCTGATAGGAAAAGTCACCCACTGTTTCAATAATATCTTCAAACAAAGTTGGTAATACATGTCTTGCTTGATTTACTGTTTTTACAGGAATATCAAAAATTCTAACCCAATAAAATTCAGGAGATAAAATAATATCAACCTTATTTTGGGAAAAGATTTTTGTATCTGCAGACAAAAAAATCCTATTTGTTTTATTTAAAACTAAATTCAAAACTCTC
>JBBITK010000029.1:0-23763 GCA_037440805.1 Arcobacter sp.
CAATCAAAATTAAATCTCTAGCATAACCTTTTAAAGTGTGTAGTTTTGCACTCTCTATTTCCACACTAAAATCATCAAATATTTTGGCAATATATGCAAATAAACCTTTTTGGTCTTTTGCTTTTATGTGCATAGAAGCTAAGTGTGCAGTGTGATTGCAATCGATTGTAATATCCTCTTTTTTGATAATTGGAGTTAGAAGTGTTGTTCTTTTTGTCATATCAAAGGAGTTTTTCAAAACCTCTTCAATATAAGGTAAATCATCATTATCAATTTTTTCAGAAAAAGAGATATAAAAGGCTTTTTTATCATCATAAAGTTTAAAGATATCCATAGAAGCAATATTCAAAAACTCCAATTTACCAAGTAAATATCCAAGATTTAATGGAGATTTTCTAATAATTCTAATTGTTAATTGACCTTCATTCATTATCTTATAAATATATGTTTCCACATCTTTTGCTTTTATTGCAATATCTAAAATATCTTCTGCTTTAAGTCGTAAAAACATCTGATTTGAAGAGATATACATAATTTTCTTTTTCAAAATATTTGGCAACTCTTTATATTTTGGAAGATTTTTTATTACATTTTGTTTTGCAATTCTTCTTGAACTCTCATTTAATAAATTTTTATTTTCAAAGGCAGGTAAGGCTTGTAAATACAACTGCTTTAATAGTGAAGAGGTAGAATTATTGAAGATATTTTTACCTACAGCTGAAATATCTGCATAGGTTACAATATAAAGCATTTTTAATATTTGAGCATTTTGTACAAGTCCTGTAAAATGTAAAATAGTTTTTTCAGAATAGATATCTTCATTTGAAGCCACATAAGACATCATATTGTGATATCTTATGATTTTTGCTCCTACTCTTGTTTGTTCTTCATCAAAACCAAAAGATTTCGCCATACTTTTAAATAGTTTTTCTCCCACTATATGATGATCATCTCTTCTCCCTTTCCCCATATCGTGAAATAGTGCAGATAACCTAACAATAGCTTGTTCCTCTTTTGTCAAAGAGTCATAAATTGATTTAATACAATCATTCTCTATATATTGAGCAAATTTTAGAGTTTTGATAGAGTGAACATCAACTGGATGTTGATGATAACCATCAAATTGAGGTTGGTCTATGATTTTTTTTGTACTTGGAAGAACCTCTTCAAATAATCCAGCATTGTAAATTAGTTTTATCAATGGAAACAAATTTGGTTTAAACAAAAGAGTTTTTATATTTTTTTTCAACTCTTTTGTTTGGAATTTTGGAAGTTTCGCTTTACTTGCATAATATATATATGACCTATCAAATTTTTCAATGGTACTTGGAAGTTCTATTAACTCTTTTATAAGTCCATTTAGAGATAGAGGTTTTGTGGAAAATGAGCAAAATAGTTCATTATCCAAAATATACATATTCTTTTTCCATCTAAGTTTTTTTAATCTACTTATATTTGAAGGTTCAAAAAATACTTCCCTTGTAAATTTTTTTATCATATTACTTGTAAAATTATGGATAATATGCAAGCAAGATAGAAGTTTTGACATACAAAGTCTCTCTTTTGTATATCTTGGTTTATTTTTGAAACCTAGCTTTGTACTCAAATCAGGCAAGATATCAAAGGTTACTTGGTCTTGTTTTTTTCTTGCTATATTATGCAAAGCATTTCTTACTTGGAAAATAAATTCCAAAGATTGTCTATATTTTCTAAACTCCTCTTCCGTGTAGTGAATACCTATTAACTCTTTTGTATTTGTAACCCCATACAAAACATTTGCCATCCAATACATCATATTAGCTTCTCTCATACCACCATAACCATCTTTGATATTTGGTTCCATTTTCAATGGGTATTTAAGAAGTCTTTGTCTATGCTCTTCAAGTTTATCTTCAACAAACTCTTTTTGATTGGTATTTCTTATTTGCTTTAAAACATTTTCATATCCATACCAAAGTATTTTAGAACCATAAATAAGTCTTGATTCTAAAATAGAACTCTTAATAGTAATATCTTCTTTTACTGCATTTTTTACATCTCTTAATTCGTGAGCTCTTGAACCTAGTTTTAAACCACAATCCCAAGCCAAAGTTATAAACTCTTCCATGATTGCTTTTAGATTATAACCTTTGATCTCTTCATATAAAATCATAATATCAATATCAGAATAGATACAAAGTTGCTCTCTTCCATATGAGCCAAGGGCAACTAAACTTATAGGAATAGATGTACTCATAGGTTGATATGAACCAAAATTTTTTCTAAGAATATATTTGTAAAGGGAAATCAAAAATTTATCAGTATGTTTTGTATGCTTAATAAAAAAATCTTTTCCACCTGTTGTTTCTAAAGTGGTATCTATGGAGTCTAAATAGTTTTTGTAGTAGGTTTTAAAAACTTTTGATATCTGAAAATCAGTAGCTTTTTTGTCTATTAATTCCTCAATTTCTAAATTTAATTCTGTCATTTTTCCTCTTTATTAAAGTAAATCATCATGAATTTCTAATTTTTTTCTAAGTGTAATTCTATTTAATCCCAAATGTTTTGCAACTTGAACTTGAGATTTATATTTTTTTATTGATGCTTTTAGTAATGGTACTTCAAATATATATAATAAATCTTTATATGAGTTATCTCCATATAGATTTTCTCCTATATATTTTTCTAAAAACATTAAAATCTCATGTTCTCCAATAGTTTCAAAAAGATATGAGAAATAGATAGATTTTCTCAAACTATGGGCATTATTTGAAATATTTATAATCAATTTTGAAGGATTAATTGTAGGTAAATCAAGAGTTACTCCCGCTTCACTTGAGAATTTTTTGACTAAGGCTTTTGTATCTTCTGGTCTTTTTACAAGAGCAGGAATTTCAAGATTTATAGAGAATATATCTTTTATTTTTTGATTTAAATTGTCATTGTTTGATATGGCAATAACTCTTATATTGTTTTCATTTATCCAACTCAAAAAAAGGTCAATATTTGTAATTTCGTGAATTTTATCAATAATAATTGCATCATTTTGAAGTTGAATTACTTCATCTGAAATATCTTTTTGAAGATTTTTTGCTTCATAAATTTCAGAGTTTGGTAGAATAAATTTTGCTAAGGATTTCTTTCCAACACCAGCATTTCCAATAATCAAAGCATTTACATTAACCGCTTGTAAGAGTTTTGCAGAGTTTAATATCTCTTTTGATATTTCATCTTGTGCTATATATTCTTGCATATTTTTTCTACCTCTTTTTGTAAGATTTACTATACAGAAAATCTAAAATTTTCAAATTATACTGTATAAAATTATAATACATCCAATATAATTGTATATAAAATGTACCAATTTCCTTTAACTTAATAAATTTTAATTCTCTTTTTTATTTGAGAAATTAATAAATAGAGTCAATGAAATCAAAATGAAAGCAATACCTGCAATCAAATAAAAGGCATTTATCATTTGACTATAGTTGTTTATTGCTATTTTGAATACCACAATCAATGCTTCAATAGATAAAGCAATAATAATTGTAGTTAAAAACTTTGTTAATATTTTTGTTTCAACCGTTGAATTTTTCGCATATGATTTGAAAAATACCTCTTGTTCAAGAATGGTTTTTGCTAAATCAAAAATTGCAATACTAAGAGTTAAAGCAATAATTGGTTTAAAAATCATCTCTAAAGATAAATCACTTTTTAATATTACATAGGTTACAAAATCATATAGTGAAAATAAGATAGTTATAATTGATAAAATCATCATAGAAAAACCAGCACCTATATAAAACGCTTTTGTAATACTATGAAAAGGTTTGTTTAGCTCAATAAGGCTCAATTTCTCAAGTAAAATTTCAACTTTAAAATCTAAGAAATATATATAATCTCCCTCTTTTATGGTAACAGTAATGCAATTACTTCTTGTTGCACTACTGATATAAGGACTTGAAAAAGCGATATTTGACTCTTTAAAATGTAATTTTGAGATTAGGTGAGATCTATTTTTATCATTTGCTTTTGGGTCTTTTTTATTTCTATAAATATTATCAGAGCATTGAATTTTAGTCTCTTTGTCTATCACATATACAAGTTCTAAAGAGGGAAATAGACTATATAGTTGTCTAAAATCACTTTTTTTATGATTTGCTAAACTCCCTAAATTTTTTAAACTCTCTTGTAAAAAATATTCTATATCTTCTTGATTTTGGTTGTATGTTTCTATAAATTCTCTCATCTTAAATATCCTGAACTGTTTCTTTTATTATATATTTTATTGTACAAGAAAATAAAACATTATTGAATATAAAATATACAAATTAAAATAAAATGTAATAAAAATAGACAATTTTTGAAAATATCAAAAACAGAGTTAGTAGATAAATTGTTTAATTTTTATAACTACAATTAAAAAGGGTATAAATTTTCTCAAATTGTATAAAATATATACAAAATGATTATTAATATACTTTTCTATCTGGATATAATTAATAAAAAACTAGGAGGAGAGTTTTATGGATTTAGAATCAGTATCTTATGTGATTAATACATTGTATGCAATATTTTCAATGACATTAATTATCTTAATGGTTCCAGGATTTGCCATGCTGGAAGCGGGAATAGTTAGAACAAAAAATGTTACGGCAGTTCTTACTATTAATACTTTAATTTATGCGGTTGCATCTTTGTGTTTTTTACTTTTTGGTTATGCAATAGCATTTGGTGATTTTGGTAATGATACTATGAGCAAATGGGCATTTTTCTTGTTCCAAATGGCATTTGTTGGTAAGGTTGTAAATATTATGAGTGGTGGAGTTAGTGAAAGGGCAAGGGTTATTCCTTTGGCATTTTTTACAGTTATTATAGCTTCTGTTATATATCCAATAGCAGTTAATATCTCTTGGGGATTGGATTATCTAAAAGATACAGCTTTAGATTTAAAAATGTATGATTTAGCAGGTTCAACAGTTATTCATAGTACTGGAGGATGGGCTTTATTGGCTGCAATTTTAATAATTGGAGCTAGAAAAGGAAGATATACAAAAGATGGTGGAATTAGAGTAATTCCAGCTTCAAATATTCCTTTGGTAACTTTAGGTGCATTTTTATTATGGATTGGTTGGTTTGGATTTAATGGAGGTTCAGTTGGATCAATAGCAAGTAAAGAGAGTGCCGATGCTGTTGCTTTAACTATAATGAATACAAATACAGCTGGATTATCAGGAGCAATAGTTGTTGCATTTATAATGTATTTTATGTATAAAAAACTTGATTTAACAATGATTTTAAATGGTGCATTAGGTGGATTAGTTGCTATTACAGCAGGTCCAGATCAATATGGTATTTATACTCCTATTTTAATTGGAGCAATTGGTGGAGCATTGGTTGTTTTTGGTGTATCGTTTTTTGATAAATTAAGAATAGATGATCCTGTGGGAGCTTTATCTGTACACTTATTAAATGGAATTTGGGGAACTTTAGCCGTTGGAATTTTTGCAGCTAATGGAGATAATATAACTTTGTTTGGACAAATAAAAGGAATTGTTGTTATAGGTGTTTTTGCTTTTGTTAGTTCATATATTGTTTTATTTGTAATCAATAAAATATTACCACTTAGAGCTACAAATGATGAAGAGATGCAAGGATTGGATGTTGAAGAGTGTGGTATCGAAGCATATCCAGAATTTAAAAGAGCTTTCTAATATAGCTCTTTTAGGGATAATTTGAATTTAAATAAATTTTGTTAAAATATAACAACCCAAAAAAGGATAAGATGTGAAAAAAATAGAAGCAATTATTAAACCATTTAAATTAGAAGATGTTAAAGATGCTTTAGCAGAAGCTGGAATTACAGGTATGACAGTTTCAGATGTTAAAGGTTATGGAAGACAACAAGGACACTCTGAACTTTATAGAGGTGCAGAATATGTTGTAGACTTTTTACCAAAAATAAAATTAGAGTTAGTTGTAGCTGAAGAGAGTGTTGAATCTACAATAGCTGTGATTATCGATGCTGCTAAAACTGGAAAAATTGGAGATGGTAAAATATTTGTTACTCCTGTAGAAAAAGTAGTAAGAATTAGAACAGGTGAACAAGATGAGGAAGCTATTTAATGAGTAGCTTAACTACTTTTGAAATAGTTAATCCTTTAGATATGCACCTTCACTTAAGAGATGGTGATATGTTAAAACTTGTAGGACCTCTTACTTCTCAAACATTTAGTGGTGCGTTGGTAATGCCAAATTTAGTTCCACCAATTACTACAAAAGAGGCTTTAGTATCTTACAAAGAAAGAATAAAAGAGGCTTGTGAAGGTAATATTTTTGAACCTTATGTAACACTTTTTTTCAAAAATGATTATAGTTACGAGTTTTTAGAAAGTGTTAAAGATGAAATAATTGGTATCAAACTTTATCCAGCTGGAATTACTACAAACTCTCAAACAGGTGTTGCTTCAATGGATGTTGAGGTTTTAAGACCAACTTTAGAATCAATGGCAAAACTTGGTATCCCCTTGTGTATTCATGGTGAAACAAATGGTTTTGTTATGGATAGAGAAAAAGAATTTATGCCAATTTATGAATCTTTAGCTCAAGCTTTTCCATCTTTAAAAATCATAATGGAACATATAACAACAAAAGAAGCTATTGATTTGTTGGATAAATATGACAATTTATATGCAACTGTAACTTTGCATCATTTATTGATTACCCTCGATGATGTAGCTGGTGGTATGTTAGCACCACATCTATTTTGTAAGCCAATAGCAAAAAGACCAGAAGATAGAACAGCTTTACTAAATACTGCTTTAAAAGGTCATCCAAAACTAATGTTTGGTAGTGACTCTGCTCCACACCCTAAACATAAAAAAGAGTGTTGTGGTTGTGCCGCAGGTGTATTTACATCTCCTATTGCTTTGCAAGTTTTAGTAGATTTATTTGAAAAACATAATAGTTTAGAAAATTTAAATGCTTTTGTATCTTTAAATTCTCAAAAAATCTATGGATTTAAAGCTTTGGATAAAATCATTAAATTAGTAAAAAAAGATTTCATAGTACCAGATGTTTATAGTTACAATAATGAAGTTGTTGTTCCTATGTATGCTGGAGAGAAATTAAACTGGAGTTTAGAAAATTAAGAGATAGTTTAGCTATCTCTTGTTTCAAGCAATCTTTTTATAGTTTCTGTTTTTACTTTTGATTTTTCTTCTCTCTCTTCTCTCATTAGTCTCAAGTTATCTAAAGTTTCTCGTTTTTCTTTATCTAAGTTAGCTCTTAATTGAATAGCTTTTCTATTATTAATTACTCCAGAAATTGCAGAGAATTTCTCTTTTTTATTTACATAAATTTTAGCTGCAGGAGATGTTGCATTTTTACTAAATACTATTACATCATCAATTTTTAAATCTAAAATCTCTCTTGCTGTTAATTCTGTTTCTGCCATAATAGATTCAACAAACATTTTAGCACCTGCTATAAGAGTTTTGATATCTCTTTTTCTACTAGATCGTCTATTTCTACCTTCACTAAACATCTTTTCAACTATTTTGTTTAATAAAGGTTCTATATAAGAGATAGGATAACAGATAGATAAAAAACCTGATTCTTCATCTATGATGATCTCTAAAACCACAAGTAAAACTATTTCATGGTCAGAAACAATTTGAATCGCATTTGCATTTGTATCTCTTGATTCAATTTTAAAATTTAAAGTTGTAATATCATCCCATGCTTTATAAAGATTTCTTAGAAACATTCTGTAAAAATGGTCTAATATTTCAATTTCAATTTCTGTTAATTCCCTATCTAAATTGTCACTTGTTGTCACAGCTCCTGAACCTAAAAGTTCAGCAATAATTTTGTGGGAAATAGCAGGATTACACTCAATAACTATTCTTCCCTCTAAAGGTTTGATAGATAGTGTATTTAAAGAAGTAATTTGAGGAATTGATAAAATAAACTCTCCATATGTCATTTGCTCTATTGAATATAATTTAATATCAACAATTTTTCTAAGCATAGAAGATAAGTCATTAATAAAATCTCTTAGCATCTTATCATGCATAGTTGAAAATGCTTTAAATTGTTCATTTGTAATTCTGTTAGGTTTTTTGAAATCATAAATAGAGTAGTTTTTTTCTTTGGAAATAACCTTTTGTATGGGAGAATTATCAATATCTTCTCCTTGCTCTGCAATGTCTAAGAGAGCATCAATTTCATCTTGACTTAAAAATTCAGCCATTTTTAACCTCTTATTTCGAAATCAACATCAATAGCACCCATCTCTTTTACCATTTTTAGAGTGTCTATGATTTCATTCATTGGTACTTTCATAACTTTCATCGCCCTTACTAAATCAGCAACCGTAGGAGCAGATTTTGTGTTAATCATTGCATTTTGAATATCGATAACTGGTTTATTAGCTATTTTTACATTATCTCCAATATCAACACCTGGATTTCTCGTTGGGTCTTGCCATTGTTCATCATTTAGACCCGTTTTACTTATTTTTATTGTGAAGTTGTTTCTTGCTATAGTAACAGGGTCAATAGTAATATCTCCACCCGCAACTATTGTCTCTTTTTCCATATCTATAATAATTTTCTTTTTAAAACTTGAATCCAATGGAATATTTTCAACCATTGAAATAAATTTTACCATAGAGATATTATTTGGTTTCATAACTTCAACTGTTCTTGTATCCAGTGCAGTTGCATATTTATTTCCAAGGGTTTCATTTATTTTTGACTCTATTAAATCAGCATTTCTAGCAGAGTTCTCAAATAGACTAAGTTTTATAGAATTCTCTTGATTTAAATCATAATCAACTTCATTTTCTACTATTGCTCCATCATAGATATAACCACTTGTTTTGTTATTTCCATTTGCAGTTATAGTACCTTGTGCAAGGGCATAAACATTTCCATCTACACCTTTTAGTTGAGTAATTAAAAGTTCCCCATTATCAATAGATTTTGCATCACCAATGGTTGAAACTTTAATTTTAATTTTGTCTCCTTGCTTTGAAAAAGCAGGAAGTTCTGCTGTTACCATAACAGCAGCAATATTTTTTGAATTAATTGAACCAGCGGGAATTTTAATGTAAGAGTTTCTAAGTAAGTTTTGTAATGATTGCATAGTAAATTTTGATTTATCTCCAGTTCCAGCCAATCCAACTACCATTCCATAACCTATTAATTGGTTTTCTCTAATACCAATAACATTTGAAATATCTTTTATGGATTGAGAGTATAAACTAGTAAATAAAAATAAAAATAAAAAAAATCGCAACATTATTCTCCGTTATCTAAGTAAAACAATTTTATCCTAAATTTAATAAAAATAGGTATAATTTAAAGGATTGAAAAAATTATTTATAGGTTAGTTAATTGAATATTTATATTTATGGTAGTTCTGGTTTCAAAAAGGAAATTCATCGAACTTTAGAACATGCTAATATTAAATTTAAAATAGGTTCAGATGGAACAATAAAAGATATTATTTCTTTAAAAGAGTTACAAAATACAATTAAAAATAATCCCGATGATATTTACCTAATTGATGATGAAAAAATTATAAAAAATAACGCTATAAATAAAAAAATAAAATTTCTAGCTCCAAAAGATGGGATAGAAGAACAATTTCTAAAAGAGAATAATATACCTGAAGTTCATGTAAATTCATTTGATGAATTACCAAAATATATTTTAAGAAAATATGCACAAGTAAAAGCTATCGATAGTGAGATACAGCAGTCTATTATAGGTATAGTTGATAAAGCTTATGAAGATAACATTCATGAGCATGAAGAGATAATTTTAGATGATGAATTAGCAATGTTATTATCAAAAGATGAGAATTCTGGGGAGAGTGGAGAGGGTGGAATTCAAGAAGATACTTTTATAGATAATGAAGAGAATACTCTTGAAGAGGGTGATGTAGAAGATATTTATGAAAACGAGGGAAATAATATTATTTCTCCAGTACAAACAGATGAAATTGATGCTATGCTTGAAGATATTCATGATACAAAAGTTGAGAACCAATCCCTTGAACAACTAACTAATTTAACTGATTTTAATGAAGATTTTGGTTTGAATAATGTCTCTTATGATTATGACCACGAAAATGAAAGTAAAAATGAAACGGAAGATGATTTTATAAAAGAACTTCAATCGATGGATATTAAAATAGAAGAAGATAAAGATGAATTTATAGAAAAATCTGTAGAATTTAATGGAAACATAGATGATTTTTTAAAAGATTTAGAAAACATGGAAGAACATATTGAACCATTTGAAGAAGAGGAAGATTTTACGGAAAAATTAGAAGTAGAAAATTCTGATTTGAAGATGGAAAAAATAGAGTTTGATGAAAATATAGATGTGGATGTATCCCATCAAAATATGGAAAAAAATTTAGAAGAAGGTGATAATATGGAAGATCAATTTTCTCAGTTAGATTTATTAAATGAAAAAGATGTTTTAGATGCTTTAGGAAGTATCTCTTATTCTGAACCAAAAAAAGAAAAAGAGGTTAAAAAAGAGGTTGTTCCAACAATATCTGCTTCTAAAATGGATTTAGATTTAGGGACAACTGATAGCAAAACACTTATGGAATTGTTAACGCAGTTGTTGAATAACAAAACTTTAGAGATTACTATTAAAATAAAAGATTAGTAGATATGGATTTAATTGCTATTGCAGAAGGAACAGTAAAGATTATATTATTATTAGGGTTACCTTCTTTGATAGTAAGTATGATAATAGGTTTAGTTATATCAATTTTTTCTGCAGTAACACAAGTTAATGATGCTTCTCTATCGTTTGTGCCTAAAATGATTATAGTATCTATATTTATTGTTATTTCTCTTCCTTGGATGGGTGATCATATAGAGACTTATACAAAAGATTTATGGCAAATAATTTTAAGTTTCGGTAATTGAAAAATGATTGATAAATTATACAATTTAAAAAAAATGCAAACTGAACAAAAATTGATGGAAAAAGGTTTACTTTTATCGAAAATTGAACAAATTGATATTGAAATATTGCTGACTCAAAATAGTATTGATAGTGCAAGGGTTCAAAAATTTGGAGCTATTTCTGATTTTACTATTTTGACTATACATAAAAATACAATGAAAGAACATATAAAAGAACTCGAAAATCAGAAAAATATTTTGAATATGCAGTTAGAAATTTTGGTAAAAGATATAATTGAGTATCAAAAAGAGACAGAACAATTCAAATATATTCTCGATGAACAAAAAAAAGAGAGACTCCAAGAAAAAATTAGATTGGAAAATGAGGCAATGGAAGAGTTTATTCAAAGCAAATATATTAGTAATCAAGGATAGATTTTGAGAATAGGTATCATATTAATAATTTTTTTATATACAGGATTATTTGCCGAAGATAGTGTTGCTATTATGAAACAAAAAATAGAGCTAAAAGAACTAAAAACAGAATTAAATAATTTTTATAATGAAAAAGAGAAAGAGTATCAAGATAGAAAAAAAGAGTTAGATGCAATTTTAGCTAGGGTTGAAAAAGAGAAGAGTGAAATTAAAGATTTACATGATAAAAATCTTCAAATATTAAAAGATATTAAAGAGACTATAGAGACTAAAACTTCAAAGATTTATAATTCAATGAAGCCAAAAGATGCAGCTGATATTTTTAATCAAATGATAACTGAAGGCAAAATTGATGATGTTTTTGATATCATTTTAAGATTAAAAGAAAAAAATGTAACTTTAATAATGAAGTCTTTAAGCGTTCAAAATGCTGCATTATTGACCCAAATGTTAGAGAACTATAGTGTTGATAAAGAAAAAAAGGAGTAATTATGGCTGATGAAAATAACCAAGAAGTGAAAAAATCTGGAGGTAAGGGATTACTTATCGCATTAATTGTGGTTATTGTTTTACTTATAGCCGTAATTGGGGGTGGAGCTTATTATGTTATATCAAGTGGAATGTTAAATCAACAACCTCAAGATCAACAAGCACAGGCTGAAAAAGAGAAAGTAAAAAAAGAAGAAGCTGGAGATGGAGAGGAGTTTCAAGCTGATATCAATGATTTGGTTTTAAATATTACTAACGCTAAAGGTAATGAAAAACTTATGAAATTATCTTTCTCAATAAAGAGTGTTGAACCTACAATAGCTGCTATTGTTGAACAAAATAAAGCTGAAATTGTAGATGTTGTTATTGCTCAAGTTAGTTCAAGAAGTTCTGAAGAACTTTTAACTGTTGGAGGTAAAAATCTTTTAAAAGAAGAGTTAGTTGAAGAGATAAATAAAATTGTAAATAATGCAACTTCTGATAATAAAGATGTTAAACAAAATAATGTAAAAAAAGTATTATTTACAGCCTTAGTAATAAAATAAGATGATAGTAGCAGTAAAAACCAATAAAAAAAAGAAGTTAATTAAAATTGTTGTATTGGTAATTTTAGTGGCAATGTTTGGGGCTTATTATTTTCATATGAGTAAAACTATGAAAGAGCAAGAACAAAGGGATCAAGCATTAAAACAAGCTAAGCTACAAGAACAAAAAAAAGAACAAGAAAAAAAGAAAAAGCTAGAGAAAACTGTTTTAAATGAAATTGAAAAAATAGTTGATATTGTTGGGCAAGAGTATATAAGACATATAAAAATAGTAGATAATAATGTAATTATTATTTGTGAATCAGACACAAATCTTGAAGCTTTAAAAGTTAGATATGGAGCTATGGCTTTAGTGAAAAAGAATTTAAATGAAACAATAGTTGCTATAAACCTAAATTATGTAATCGAAAGTAAATTAAATGGTAAAAAAAACTAGCATTTTAAGTCTATTATCTTTATCTATTCTATTTTCAGGATGTACTCCTGAAAAACCAGAGATAAGTTTTGAAAAACCGGAAATTCAAGTTCCTAAAAAAGTAAATCAAGTAAAAAGAAATAAAGGTTCTTTGTATTCTGTTCAAGGTGCTTCATTGTTTGCAGATAAAAAAGATTTGCAAATAGGAGATATTATACAAATTATTATTAGTGAAGATCTGCAGTCAAATAGTAATAATAAACGAGAGTTATCAAGTGATAGAAGTAGTAGTTTGGGTGGTGGATTATTTACAGGAACAAATGGTAATACATTGGGTGGATTACCAAATAAAGCAGTAAATGAATTAAATGGAAATTTAGGAATAGATTTTAATACAGAGAGTTCTAGTGCAGATAAGGGTACTGTAAAGACTCAATTTACTGAAACTTTTTCTACAACAATTTCTGCAATTATTGAAGAGACATATCAAAATGGTAACTATTTTATAAAAGGCTCAAAAGAGTTATTAATAGAAGGACAAAAACAGAAGATAATTGTTACAGGAGTTATTCGTCCTTATGATATAACTTCTGATAATTCTGTTAATTCTGGGCAAATCGCAAATCTAAAAGTTTTGTATGATAAAGAGGGTGTAGAAGCAGATGTTTTGGAAACACCTTGGGGAACAAAATTCTTAAGAAAGATCTGGCCATTTTAAACTAAATTTAAGAAATGTAATGCAATAATCAAAATAATATAAAAGGGAAGGAGTCTCTCATGATTAGTTCGTTAAATGTCTCTCAAACAGGGCTTAACGCTGCAAAAATAGCTGTTGAGAATGTTTCGAATAATATCGCAAATGAGGGTACAGCTGGATATAAAAGAAGAGTTGTTCAATTAAGTGAAATAGAACAAACTCAAACTAGTATTACAGGAAGAGGTGTTTCTGCCGATGATGTTTATAGAATCACTTCTTATTACTTATATGATAATTTAATAGATGAAAATACAAAAAGTGCTTATTATGACAAGTTATCTAGTATTTTAGGTGATGTAGAAGCTGTTTTTGGAGAAACAGAGGAGAGTGGTTTCTCTTCAGATTTAGATAGATATTTTCAATCTATTGAAGATTTAAGAGCTGATCCATATTCTCAAGTATATAGAACAACATTGAAAAATCAAGGTAATATTTTGGTTGAATCAATGCAAAATGTATATTCTAGTCTTGAAAAACAAGAAGCTTATGAGAAAACAGCTTTAAAGACAGATGTGGAAAGCATAAATAGTATTTTAAAAGAGATAGGTGCTTTAAATGAGAGAATGGGACAATATAATGTTGTTTCAAATGATTTATTAGATAAAAGAGATCAATTAGAACAAGAATTATCAAAATATGTTGATGTTGAGATTAATAGAGATACTGAAGATTATGAACTTAAAATAGGTGGAGTAGTTGCAGTAAGATATAATACAAATGTTAGAGAAATAGAACTAAAAGAAGAGAATGTTGCACAAGTTGATAAGTATAAAAAAGATGATGGTGTAACTTCAAGTATAGAGTTCCCAAGTGGTACATTTGATAATGATGATACAATAACTTTTTCATTGAACAATGAATTTGATATATCTGTAAAATTTGGTGAAGCCATAACTGATTTAAATGGTAATGCTGTAGATTTAGGTAATGGAAGTAATGTTGTTGATAGTTCTAATTATCTAAGAGCATTAGTATATAAGATAAATACAAATGTAAACACAAAAGATTTAGTAACAGCATATAATGGTGATTATTCAATAGATTCTAATGGAAATAAAATTACTAATAATAGTCTTGATAATTATTTAAGAATTGAATCTGATAAATCGGGAATTGGGAATTCTTTTGATTCTAAAATCTCAGTTGTTGAGCAAACTGGAACTACTGTTGGTGCAAGAAGTACAATTTTTAGAGATGATTATCAAAGCACAGATGCTTCTTCGGAAATTTATCTTTCAATTTATGATGGAGAAGTTACATTAAAAAGTGGAAGTGTTAAAGCACAAATTGATAATTTAACTTCAACTTCTTCAAATAATAAAATCCAAGTTTATAAAGATAAGTTAGATTCTTTAGCAAAAGCTTTAAGTGACATAAGTGCTGCATATATAGAAGTATCTCAAAATGATTATATTTATGGAGAAAACGCTGCTTTTAGTAAAACAGATGATATTGTAAGTTTAAATTTGTTTAGTGGTTCTGATGTTAAAAGTTTGAAATTTAATGAAAATAATGTAAATGATTTAACACAAAAAGATTTAAATTATTTGGCTACTTTGCAATGGAAAACGGATATTTCATTTGATGGATATTCTCAACCAGTTGATGCAACAACAAAAGCAGCTGTAAAAACTTCTAATTCTTTGTCTGGTTTCTTTCAAGAATTAAGAGTAAATATCTCTTCTGATAAAGAGAATAATGATTTTTTGCTTGAAACACAAACAAATATTAGACAAACATTACAAAGTAGTTATGACCAATTAACTAAAGTTGATAAAGATGAAGAGATGTTAAATCTTATAAAGTTTCAAGCAGCTTATACAGCTAATGCAAAGATTATTACAACAGTTGATGAAATGCTTGATACATTACTTGGTATCAAAAGATAAAGGATAAATCATGGCAACAGGTATTTTAGGATTAGGTTCAGGACAAGCAGCAACTTTGAATCAAGACTTAATAGATAAGCTAAAAGCTGCAGAAAGAAAAGCTAGAGTTGAGCCATTTGAAACAAGTATTACAGATTTAGGTACAGAAAAAGAGACGTTTGCTTCAATTGAAACAAAAGTTAAAGAATTGTTAACTTCAATAAAACCTTTTGATTTATTTGTAAGTGGTGGTGCAACGGCATTTGATGAAAAATCAGCTACTACTTCAGGGGATTCTGTAACTTTTGATGCTCCAGATGTTAGTGTTTTAAATCAGGGTTCTATGACAGTAAATGTATCTCAGTTGGCACAAAAAGATGTTTATCAGTCAGAAAAAATAACAGATAAATCAACCTTTAGTCCTACAGGTGACCTTACTTTAAAAGTTGGAACTTCTGAAGAAACATATTCTATGAGTGATTATACAAGTTATGATGATTTAGTGAAAGATATAAATGCAAAACAATCAAATATAACTGCATCTTTAGAACAAGTAGGAACAGATTCTTATAGATTAGTTATTAAAAGTAAAGAAACAGGTGTTGATAATAAATTGACAATTTCTGGTACATCTGATACATTTTTTGGATTTAACACTTCACAAGAAGTGGATACAGGAGAAGTAGATGGAAATGGAGATCCTATAACAAAAACTGTGTATCCAAATCATATTCAAGAAGCTCAAAATATGCAAGCAACAGTAGATGGAGTTGCTTATGATATTTCTTCAAATAGTTTAACAGTTGATGGTTTAAAAATTACTGCTTTAAAAGAAGGTATTTCTTCTATAAATATAGTTGATGACAAAACAAACATTGCAACTCAAATGCAAGATTTTATAACTAAATATAATGAGTTGGTAACTTTAGTTGATGATGCAACGGGTGCTGACTCTAAAATTACAAATAGAACTGCTCTTAGGGATATTGTTGCACAAATTAAAGAAAAATTATTCGGAACTTATGGAACAAACGATGATAAGTCAATATTTAATTATGGGTTTGAATTATCTAAAGAGGGTGTGTTATCCTTAGATACTACAAAATTCAATGAAACTATAGAAAGTGCCACAGGGCTAGAAGAGTTAAAAGATTTATTTATTGGTGTTGCTGAAAAAAAAGGATTAGGAACATCACTAAAAGAGATAATAGATGATATGACATATTCAAAAGGTGCATTAACTTTATTTGATAATTATTTAAACACAAGAGAAACAACTTTAAATAATGAAAAAACAAAAGCAGAAGAAGCCTTAGATGCAAAGTATTCGCAGCTTGCATTACAATTTTCTGCTTATTCAAGTATTATAACTCAATTTGAATCATCATTTTCTGGATTAAAAATGATGATTCAACAATCAACATCTTCTAACTAACTTTTTTGAGAGGATAAAAATTATTTATTCTCTCTGACTTAAAGAATTAAGCTAACATATATTATACTCTTTTATAAATTTGGTTATTTGGAGTCAATAGGATGGGAATTGAAGTATATAATCAACAAAGTGCTGTATCTGATGATCCTTATGTTTTAGTTTTAAAACTATATGAAGGTATTATTAAATATTTGTCATTTGTTAAAAATGCTATGGAAGATGGTAATATAGAAGCAAAATTTAACTATATAAATAAGACTATTGCAATTTTTGATGAATTAAGGAATGTTCTTGATTTTGATGGTGGAGAAGTTGCTTATTATTTAGATGGTTTGTATTTGTATCAAATTGAGACTCTGTTTAGCGCAGGGATTCATGATAATTTAAATTCTATAAATCAAGTGATGAAAGTTACTCAAGGATTGATTGACGCATGGAAAGACGAAACAGGTCTTTAAAAGCTCTAAAAGAGTTGATTTACATTGACTCTTTAGACTCTTATGAAAAAGCTGATGCTCTTGTTAGATGGAATAAAGAGTATATAGAAAATCATGGTGTTAGTGAGTTTGACTTAGAATTGGATGATTTAAAAAGATTAGAAGAACTTTTTTTTAAATGTATTGAATTTCTAAAGGTTCATAAAGAGACTACTAGACAAGATATGATTCAAAATAAAAAATTGAGACAATTCTTAAAAAATTAACTCTTTTAACTCTATATTTTTTTCAAATAAATAAGCTCTTATATTTTGTGGAATTTTCTTTGTTCTACATAATTCTTTAAATTTCTTTTCCATTGTGATACTTGAAAAAGGCGAAATCCAAATATATTTATCTTCGATATTTACAGATATTTTGTGAGAAACTACAATACTCTTTTGTTTTAATATCTCTTCTCTTTGTGCGGAGCTTATTAAAAAACCACGCTTTTTTAAAGATTTATCTATAATTTTTATATTTAAATTATCATCTCCAAGGTTTTTAAATATTTCTAGTTTGTTATTTTCATAGATAGGTTTAAAATCTATTTCCATAGAATTTAAATCATTTTGTAGATAAGTAAAAGAGTTTTTTATTCCATTTTGAAAATTAGTTATTAATTCATCAGAAAAATTATGCCTAAAATAGTTTCTTTTGTATTTTTCATCATAGTTTGAGTTATCTATAAAATATTTTATATTTTGCTCTTTTAAGTAGTTTAATAAATCGTTTTTTGAAATATCTAAAAGAGGTCTACTAACAAAATATCCATTTTTCTCTTGAAATTTTTGTAATCCAAGAAGTTCGCTTATTCCAGCACCTTTTGTTAGTTGCATCAAAAACCACTCTAATTTGTCATTTAATTGATGTGCAGTAATAAGATTTTCATATTTCTCTTTTGAGATAATCTCCTCAAAAAAAGCATATCTTATATCTCTAGCAGTTTTTTCAAAGTTTGAAATAGATTCTAGTTTTATATCTTTTAAAAAAATCTGTTTATTGTATTTTGAAGCTAACTCTTTTGCATAAGCTACTTCATCGAGTGATTGAATTCTAACATTGTAGTTTACAATAGCAATATCAAAAGGAATGTCTTGTTCAAGAAGTAAAAAAAATAGTGCAGTTGAATCAATTCCTGCTGAAAAAGCTAGAAGATTTTTTGATTCTTTAATTGCACTAAAATCTAAATTCATAACTATTTAATAATTGTAGCTAGTAGTTTATCTCCAACAAGTTCAGTAACCTTTACAGTGTAAACTTGCCCAAATTTGATCTGTTCTCCTTCACCCAATTCATTATCATTTATATAAATTTCCCCATCAATATCAGGAGCCCAAATAGTTTTTCTAGCACTTAATAGATATTCATGCTCATCACTTTCTCCATCAACATATACTTCAAAGATTTGACCAATTTCATTTTCAAGTGATTCTTGTGTAGTTTGAGCTATGATTTCACCTAAAATTTCAGCTCTTTCATCAATGATTTCTTGCTCTACCATATCTTTTGAAAGTGCAGCCGTTGTTCCTTCTTCCGTTGAGTAAGAAAATACATTTGCCCTATCAAATTTAAAATCTTCAACATATTGACATAATGCTTCAAAATCTTCAGTTGTTTCTCCTGGATGACCTGCAATGAAAGTTGTTCTAACAAAAGAGTTTGGTTTTGATTTCATATGAAGCATTAGTTCATTTAGTTGTTCAACGCCTTTTCCTCTTTTCATAATTTTAAGCATTGAAGGAGTTATATGTTGTAAAGGCATATCAAAATAGTTTACAAAAACTTTTGAATCAGCTATTTTGTCAATTAAGCTTAATGTAGTAGTTGATGGATAAAGGTATAAAATTCTAGCTGTTTTAATCCCTTCTATTTTTTCAACTTCTTCTATTAGAAGTTCAAGTCCATTTTTTATATCTTGGTCTCTTAAAAATGATGATGAATCCTGTGATACAAATGAAAAATCAACATAACCTTTTGAAACCAAAGATTTTACCTCTTTTGTCAGCGATTCTAAAGTTCTTGAGTGAAGCTTTCCCTTAAATGATGGAATTGCACAAAAAGAACAAGCTTGATTACATCCTTCACTTAGTTTTACATAAGCGTGATATGATGAACCTGTGATAACTCTTTCGTTGTTTTCATTTGCTAAAAATACTTCATTTGAGAAATTACTTCTTTTTTCATTTACAAGTAAATCGATTTTATCATAGTCTCCAACTCCCGTGAAAACATCAATTTCTGGTAATTCTTGTTGTAATTCTTCTTTATATCTTTCACTTAAACATCCAGCCATAACTAAAACTGATTCTTGTTTTCTATCTTCGTGAAGATTTAAAATTGTATTAATACTCTCTTGTTTTGCACTATCAATAAATCCGCAAGTATTTACAATGATAACATCTGCATTTTGTGCATCATCTGTGATTTCATAATCGCTTAATTTTCCAAGCATTACTTCAGAATCTACAAGGTTTTTTGTACATCCAAGGCTTACCATATGAAGGGTTTTTTTTGGTTTTTGTGTTGAAAATTTCATATATTATTCTTTATTTTAAATTAATTTTTTCGGATTTTATCATAATCTCTTTTTAAAGCCAAATGTTATCAAGTAGTCTAGTATTACCAAATCTAGCAACTACTAGAATAACTGTATTTTTAGGCTCTATTATCTCTATTTCATTGAACTCTTTATCTACAATTGCTACATATTCCACATCTAAAGTTTTCATAATTTCATAGATTTTTTCTTTTACTGTTTGTGAATTTCTCTCTCCACTTGCTATTAATGAACCAGCCATATATAAAGATTTTGATATTAATAAAGCATCTTTTCTTTGTGTTTCATTTAGGTAAACATTTCTTGAACTAAGTGCTAATCCATCATTTTCTCTTACTATTTCACATGGAACAATGTTGATTGGTAAAAACAAATCCTTTACCATTTGAGTTATTAGTGAGAGTTGTTGGGCATCTTTTTTTCCAAAATAGGCATTTGTTGGTTGTGTTAGATTAAATAGTTTTAAAACAACTCTTAAAACACCATCAAAATGCCCAGGTCTTGTTTTTCCTTCTAAAATATAGCTTTTGTTTGGAGCTTTGATTAAAACCTCTTCTTTTCCATACATTGTAGAAATTTCAGGCATAAAAAGATAATCAACTTTGCATATTTCACATATTTTTTTATCAGCTTCATCTTTTCTTGGATAAGCATCCAAATCTTCACCTGGTAAAAACTGAGTTGGATTTACAAAAATAGATACAATAACCACATCATTTTCAGCTCTTGCTTGTTTGATTAAAGATATGTGACCGTTGTGTAAAGCACCCATTGTTGGTACAAAACCAACATTTCCTTTTATATTTTTTCTAACTTCTTGTAATTCTTGGATAGTTTTTAAAATTTCCAACGCAGTTTTTCCTTCTATAAAATTTATTTCTCTTCATAATTTGGATTTAATTTTAATAAAATCAAATCAGCTATCATATTTCCAATTAGTGTCAAAAAAGCACCAATTATAAGTATTCCCATAATTACTGGATAATCGTGTGCTAAAGCACTTTGATAAAATAGAAGTCCCATTCCATCTATGGAAAATATTGTTTCAAGTATAACTGAACCTCCAATAATTCCAGGAAGAGAAAGCCCCAAAAGTGTAATAACTGGTGGATATAAATTTGGTAAAATATAATATTTTAAAATCTGTTTTTGACTCAAACCTCTAGCTTTTGCAAAAAATATATAATCACTTTTTAAAATTTCGATAGTCAAACTTCTAATATATAAAATCAAACTTCCCAAACCACCAAAAACAATTACAAAAATAGGTAAAACCAAATGCCAAGCATAATCCAAATAGTACTTCAAACTTCCATCATTTGGAACACTATGAAGTCCAGCTATGGGGAAGAACTCATAATTTATAGCAAAAACTAAAACCAATAATAATGCCAAATAAAAAGAGGGCATTGCAAAACTTAAAAGGGAAAATTGACCTATAAATTTATCATATTTAGAGTTTATTTTAAGAGCTGATTTTATACCTAAATATAAAGATAAAACAAAAATCAAAAACATAGAAATAATATTTATAGCCAAAGTTACAGGAAGTCTTGTAAGTATCTCATCTTTTACCATCGTTCCCATAGAAAATGAGATACCAAAATCAAGTTTTATAATAGAGCCAAACCAAGAAAAAAATTGAACATAAAGAGGTTTATCAAGACCATAGACCGCTTTTAATTCCGCTACTGCTTCAGGTGTTATGTTTGGATTTAGTTCACCACTTGCAAAAAATGAGTTTGGTGCTAAGTTGACAGCCACAAAGGATACCAAACTTATTATAAATAGCATAACGATAAGATATAATGTTTTTTTAATAAATAATTTCATGAATGGGATTATACAAAAGATAGGTTTAAATGATAGGAATAGATATAACTTCCATAGTTAGAATAGAAAAAATGTATGAAAGATTTGGAATAAAGGCTTATGAAAAGTTTTTAAATCCAAAAGAGATAGAACTTGTAAAAAAGCCCCAAACAGCAGCAGGATTTTGGGCTGCAAAAGAGGCTGCTTCAAAGGCTTTGGGAACAGGGATTGGAGAGTTTTGTAATTTTCATGATATAAAAATATCAAAGGGAAAATTGGGAAATCCAAAAATCAAATACAAAAAGCATATTAGAGAAAAATTTAAAATCAAAAAATCACATCTTTCCATAACCCACGATGGTGGATTTGCAATAGCTGTGGTTGTGAATAGTTTCAAAAAATAGATTTTTATGGATTTATAAATGATAAACAGTATAAAACAAGAGATAAAAAAAGTAATAGTTGGGCAAGAAAATCTTCTTGATAGTATGTTAATAGCACTTTTAAGTCAAGGGCATATTTTACTTGAAGGAGTGCCTGGAGTTGCTAAAACAACAGCTGTTAATTCTTTGGCTCAAACTTTGGGGTTGAAGTTTAAAAGGGTGCAATTTACCCCTGATTTATTGCCATCTGATATTACAGGAAATGAGATTTTAGATTTAAAAAACAATGAATTTACAATCAAACATGGACCAATATTTACAAATTTACTTTTAGCAGATGAGATAAACAGAGCAGGAGCAAAGGTTCAATCAGCCCTTTTGGAAGCAATGGCAGAAAAACAAGTAACCATTGGAGAAGATAGTTTCAAACTTCCAGATGTTTTTATGGTTTTAGCAACTTCAAATCCAATAGACCAAGATGGAACTTATGAACTCCCAGAAGCCTCTTTGGATAGATTTATGCTAAAAGTAAAAGTCTCTTACAACAGTTTTGAAGAGGAGTTTGAAATAGCAAAAAGAGCTACAAATATAGGTTTTGAAAAGATTAATCAGATTATGAATTTAGATGATTTACAAAATCTGAGACAAAAATGTAAAGAGGTATTTTTGGATGATGAGATTTCAAAATATATTCTAAAAATAGTTTTTGCCACAAGAAAACCTTTAAAATATGGTTTAGAAGAGTTTGCTGAATATATCTCTTATGGAGTAAGTCCAAGGGCAACCATAGATTTACACAACGCAAGTAAGGCCAGAGCATTTTTGAATAATAAAAGTTTTGTAACTCCCTATGATGTGATAGAAGTTGCCCATCAAGTATTGGAACATAGAATGATTTTAAATTATAAGGCCGATGCCAAAGGCATTACAACAAAAGATATTATAAATAAAATCATAGAAGTAATAAAAGCACCTTAAATGTTAGCTTCCCTAAAAGATATTTTATTTCATACAAAAAAAGCATTTTTTTCAAATATTCAAGGGGAACATCTATCAATTTTTAATGGAAATGGATTGGAATTTGATGAGGTTAGAGAATATAATATAAATGATGATATTAGACATATAAACTGGAAAATAACAGCAAGAACAAGAAAACCTAGTGTGAATATTTTTTATGAAAATAGACAACTGGATATAGTTTTGGTTTATTTAAATAGTGGCGGTTTACACTTTTTTGAAAATAGCAAAAAAAATCTAGCAATTACACTTTTGAGTGCTTTGGGATTTATTGCTACAAACTCCAATGATAATTTTTCAACACTCTTTTTTGATGAAGAGGAGTTGAATTTTTATTATAAAAACAAAAATATTACTCCTTTGAGTTATGATTTTGCACTTGATTGTCAAGGATTAAAAAAAAGTGTAAATTATGATAATTTACAAAAATTTATTTTGGAAAATATAAAAGCAAAATCTATGATTTTTTTTATTGGGGATTTTTTGCAAATGCCAAATTTTGATTTAATAGCTAAAAAATATGAGATTAATGCTTTGATAATTAGAGAAAAAAAAGAGGAAGAATTAGAACTATTTGGTGAATATAACATCGTAAATACACAAAATTTAAGTAAAAAAAATATGAATATAGACTCCAAAATCATCAAAGAATA
>JBBITK010000030.1:0-6212 GCA_037440805.1 Arcobacter sp.
TTATTAAGATATTTTCAACAATTCTACTAACATAAGCTTGTGTTAATCTACTGTTTTTTTGATTGCAAATAAATAAATCATTATCACAACATCTCATATTTAACCAATTTTGTATGTCATTTTCTATTAAATCTGATTTAATCATTACAATCCTAGGTTTATTTCCTTTTCCTCTAATTTGTAAAATATATAAATTATCTTCCTTGAATATATCTTTCATTTTTAAATTTAATATTTCACTAACTCTAATTCCTGTATAAATTATAATTTTTAAAATAAGTCTATTTCTATAACCTGTATTATCAGTAAAGATATATTCATCAATAGTTTTTAAAAATCTATCTATTTCCTCTTTATTCATATATGAAGGTAATTTTGAACCACTTTTTCCACTTAAACCACCCCAATTTTTTAATTCTATCTTAAATAAATAGGAATTTCCTTCTTTTGTTTCATTTTGTTTATCAATATATGAAAAAAAAGAGAGAAGGGCGATTCTATGGTTCTTTTTTGAAGCATCAGATAAAGAGGCAGTTTGACTAGCTAAAAAATCACTTAGCAACTCTTCATCTATCTCTTTCATTGAAGCTAAACCAAGATCAGTAGTAAAATTGTATAGCTTAAAAAGAGGATTAAAATATGTATTAATACCTGTTAAACCAATATTCCTAGCTTCTTTTATTATTATTGACAATTCTTCAATAGATTTTGTACCTTTAACTAAAGAATTCAAAATTTTTGCTAATTTATCTTTTTCATTTACTTGTCTATTTGATAATGTTGTAAGTTTATTACGCAAAAATCTCTCTATCCAAAAAAGTAAAGTTTTATCAAAAGAGTTCATAAAATCTAATTCATATCTCATAATCCCACCAATTAATTTATTTTAGTATTGAAAACTATAATTTTCAAATTTTATTTTAGATAAAGAAAAAAAGAGTTTATCTTCTTTTCCCATTTGAAAAATCAACTATATAATCAGCTATTTGTTCAAGATGTATTATATCTTTTACTGCACCTGCTTGTATAGCTTTCATTGGCATCCCAAAAACAACACAACTCTCTTCGTTTTGTGCAACCGTATAGGCTCCATTGTCATGAAGTTCTTTCATGGCTATTGTACCATCATCACCCATTCCTGTCATCATCACAGCCATAGCTGAACCACCTACACTATTATTCACTGATCTAAAAAGTACATCTACACTTGGTTTATGTTGACTTACTTTTTTAGTATCTAACAATTTTGTGTAGTATTCACTTCCTATTTTTTCTATCGTTAAATGCATATTTCCAGGTGCTAAATAAGCACAACCTTTTTCCAACAACATACCATTTTGAGCTTCACAAACATTAACTTGAGAATTGTCATTTAATCTATGAGCAAAAGAGTTTGAAAAACCATAAGGTATATGTTGTGTTATAAGTATAGGAGGAAGTCCAGAAGGCAATCTTTTGAAAACTTTTAATAAAGACTCTACCCCACCCGTTGATGAACCAATAGCTATTAATTTCATACCAGGCATTAATGAAGGTTTCAAAGGTATCACTTCATCAGGATGAATTTTATATTCTATTGGAGCAGATAAAATTGATTTTTTTTCAATCAAAGGTTTAGGTTTTTTTAAAGTATATCTTTTTAAAAGGAATGTTAAATTTAAAAGTGTATCTTTAATTCTTTCTTGAAATGATTGCATTAATTCACCAGCTTCTGGTTTAGGAACAAATCCAACTGCACCATCATCAAAAATATCATTTCCCCTTACACCCTCACCTGAAATAACAACGGCAGGCATAGGATGAAGTCTCATAAGGTTCCTTAAAAAAGTAACACCATCCATTTTAGGCATATTAATATCAATAGTTACTAAATCAGGTTCATATTGTTTGATTTTTTCTCTAGCATCATAGGCATCAAATGCAACACCAATAACTTCAAATTCATCAATCGCATTTATCATATCTTTTATAATTCTTCTCATAGAAGGAGAATCATCTATAACTAGCACTGTAAACAAAATATACCCTTATATATTAAAATAAGTCAATTTCCATTTGTGGTTCAATAATCTTATTATCCATACCAAATAGATCCACTCCACCAACATACTCTTTGATAACTGGTGCTTTTGTAATTTCTTGTTGTAAAGTTTTTTCTTCAGATAAGATTTTATTATCTGTTTCTGATTTTTGAGTAACTTTAATAAATGTTTCAAATTCATTCGCAAGTAAAATTAATCTTCCATGTTCTCCTCTTGTATGTTCTCCAACAAGCTTAAAACCTTCAGATTTACAAAAATCTTTTGCAAATTCAACATTTCTAAATCCAATAGATTGAGAAGAGATATTTAGTTGCATAATATCTGCACCACCAGAAATTTTTGCAATCATATTAGTTTTTGAACAACCAAGTTTATACATCTCATTTAGCATTGCTTCAACAGAATACAATCCATATTTCATATCATCATTTGTGTTATTAGTTTTAGGTAATAAAAAGTGATTCATACCTTTTACTTTTGTAGCTCTATCATAAAACATAATTGCAACACAAGAACCTAGCAATGTTTTAAAAGCCACTTCATCATTGTCTGAACCAACTGCAAATTCACCACCTATTACAGTATGAGTCAAAAGTCCTTTTGTTCTTTGTGTAAATCTTGATAAAGAAGCTTTTTCAATACTTCCATCTTTATGTCCAATTACTATCAATGGATTTCCTTTTCTTTTACAAAAATATTTTGACCTACCCTTGTAACATAGTTAATTAAATCTTGTGGATTTTCTGAATGTCCTAAATATAGTGTTCCACCTATTTTAAGATGTTTGAATAATTTTTTTAAAATTTTATTTTGATCTTCAGTTGAAAAATATATCAAAACATTTCTACAAAAAATTACATCAAATTGATTATTTGCAAAAGGATATGCACTATCATTTAAATTCATTTGTTGGAAAGTTATCATTCTTTTTAGTTCATCATTAACTTTAATAAGCGTCTCTTCTCCCACTAAGTTTTTTTGAACTCTTCTTTTAAAATATTTTTGAGGTTTTATCCAGTCAGGAAACTCTTTTGAAGATTTTGAATATCTATAAATACCATTTGCCGCATATTGAAGAACATTAGTATCAATATCTGTAGCTATAATAGAAGCTGATATACTTCTATTTAACTCTTCTACAGCTTTGAAAACTGTCATAGCCATAGAGTATGGTTCTTCCCCTGTAGATGAAGCTGAACAATACATACTAATTTTAGAATCAGCAAATTTTGGTAGAACTCTATCTTTTAAATCAACAAAATGAAAATCTTCTCTGAAAAAATGAGTTTTGTTTGTAGTAAAAGAATTAATAAATTCAGTAACATAATCACCATTTTCGATTACTTTTAATAGTTCCATTATGTCACCATTAAATCTAGCATCTCTTTTTAACTTATCAATTCTATTTGAAATCATAATATCTTTATTCTCTGCAAGTGTAATACCTGTCAAAGAATAAAGAAGTTTTTTTACCTTATTATGTACATCTTCTGTTGTATATTGCATAATTATGAAGCTCTTTTTATTGCATCTTTTTCAATTTTTATTTGAGCATTTATAATACCAATAACATCAAGAATTAGTCCTATACTTCCGTCACCTCTAACTGTTGCAGCCCCTATTCCTTCAACACTTCTAAAGTTTTTATCTAAAGGTTTAACAACAACTTGATGTTGATTTAAGAACTCATCAATAGATAATGCAACTTTTGTATTTCCTGATTTTACAACTATTAACATTCCCTCTTCTAATTTCTCAAAACTCGTTCCTAAACCAAATAATTGATGTAATCTAACTATTGGAATAAATTCTTCTCTTAACATTAATAAATCTTGAGTTCCATCTCCAATTTTTTTAATCATATCTGAAGTTGGTTGTAAAGATTCAACAATAGAACTTAAAGGTAAAATATATTTTTGATCTCCAACTTTTATATCAAGACCATCAAGAATAGCAAGAGTTAATGGAAGCATTATAGTTATAACTGTTCCATGACCTAATTGCGTATCAAGTTTTATAGCTCCACCAAGTTTTTGAATATTAGTTTTAACAACATCCATTCCAACCCCACGACCAGAGATATCAGTTATTACATCTGCCGTTGATAGACCTGCTCCAAAAATCAACATTGCTTTTTCATTTTCACTCATAGAGTTGTATTGATTATCATCAATCTGACCTTTTTCAAGGGCTTTTTGAGCAACTTTCTCAGCATTAATACCTCTACCATCATCTTCTATCGTAATAATCATTTGCCCATTTGCTTGTTCAGCTGATATTGTAATAGAACCTATTTCTGGTTTGTTTGTTTTTGCTCTCTCTTCAGTTGTTTCAATACCATGATCTAAAGAGTTTCTAATAATGTGCATTAAAGGATCGGTTAAACCTTCTATCATCGCTTTATCGATTTCAACATTGTCACCATAGTGTTTGAACTCAACTTTTTTACCAAGTTTTTTAGAAATATCTCTTACAACTTTTGGGAATTTCGAATAAATAGATTCCATAGGAACCATTCTAATACTCATAATAGAGTCTTGCATATCTCTAATATGTCTTTCAAGTAATCCAAGTCTTTCTAAACCAGCATTTCTAGTTTTAATTTCCTCTATTGTAGATGAAAATTGAGTAAGCATAGCATTTGTAATAACTAGATCTCCAACATTATTCATTAATAAATCTATTTTATCAAGATTTACTCTAATGTTATTGTTACTAGCTAAAGCTTTTTTGTTAGCATCTTCTTCACTATCTTCTCTACTTTTTCTAGGTGCTCTAGCTGGTGCGTTAGAAGTTTCAGAATTTGATGTTTCCACAACAGATACTGCTTTTTTATCTTCAACTGTAATTTCTTCAATTTCCATTTTTGAATTTGGAGTTAAAGTAGGAACATCATCAAAGAAACCAAAATTATCATTGTCTTCATGAACTATTTTAAAATCACTATCTTTTATGTTTGCAGATAGTTTTTCTAAACCTTCATCATAAAAACCATAATTTTTTTGTTCTTCATTTATATCATCAGCGAAAATACCATAAGATTTACTATTGTAACTTTGTTCGTTTAGATCATCATCAAAGAAACCAAAATTATCATTTGCTTCAATCTCAATTTTTTCAACTTTTTTCGGCTCTTCTTTTTTTGCAACAACTACAGTTTCAACTTTCTTAGGCATATTTCCATTCGAATAAGCTCTAATCTCTTCAAGAAGTTCTTTCGTAAGTTCAGTAAATTTATCTCTAGATAATTGATTTGATACCTCTAAATCAAGTATTTCTCTCATAACATCCAAACCATCAATTAAAGTTGCAGCCATTTCAGGAATAAACTCTATTTTGTGATTTCTTAATTTATCCATTAAGTTTTCGACATCATGTGTAAACTCAGCAAATAAAGTTAACTCAACAGAAGCACCACTACCTTTTAATGTATGTACATCCCTAAAAAGTTGCCCCATCTCTTCATCTGTTAATGAACCATTATTTTCAGCTGCTAAAAGAACATTATTGGCTGACTCAAATAACTCTTCAGCCTCTTCTAAAAACATCTCTCTATATTTAGAAATATCAAAAGACATGGTAACTCCTTATCTACTTAATACTATATTTACCGCTTTTAGTAATTGATCAGGAACAAATGGTTTTACAATCCATCCTGTCGCACCTGCAGCTTTCCCTTTAGCTTTCATTTCATCACTTCTTTCAGTTGTTAAAACTAAAATAGGTTTCCTTGCATATTGAGGAAGTTTTCTAAGTTCACCAATCAGTGTTAAACCATCCATATTAGGCATATTAACATCTGTTATAATTAAATCAAAATCATTAGCTTTTGCTTTTGCTAATCCATCAACACCATCAACACCTTCAGTTACATCTGTGTAACCACCTTCATTTAATGCATAGTTTAACATATCTCTTAGCATCGTAGAATCATCTACTATTAAAAGTTTAGCCATATAAAACCTCTCTTTTTCTCATTGTTAAAAAATTATTTTTATCATACTAACGTAAAAATTATTAATCTAGGATTAGAAAATTTATTAATTTTCATAGATTCTACTTAAATTGCATATATTTTTGAATATTTTTGTGTGTTTAAATAAATTATTTTGAGATTTTGAAGAAAGAAATTTTTTAGTTATTTTTTATTATAAATTAAAAAAGAATAAA
>JBBITK010000030.1:6222-11567 GCA_037440805.1 Arcobacter sp.
CTTTTTTAATTTCCACAAAGTTCTATTCTATCTTTCTTAACTTTTAGAACTTTAACTGCTATTTCTTGACCTATTGTTAATACATCTGAAACATTTGCAATTTTATCTTTTGATATTTTAGAGATATGAAGAAGTCCTTCTCCACCTTGAGGTAGAGATATAAATGCTCCAAAATCAACAATTCTTTCAACTTTACCAGTTAAAACTTCTTCTTCTTTGTATAATTTTTCAAAATCTAATATTTTTGTAGATTCTCTCTTTGCGTTATTTGAAATAGATTTGATGTGTTCACAAGCACCTAAAATACTATCTTTATCTCCACCACTTACTTTAACTGCACCAGAATCTCTATCTAAATCAATAGAAACTTTAAATTTTTCAATAATCTCTTTTATTGTTGAACCAGCTTTCCCAATTACTAGCATTATTTTACTTGGGTCTATTAAAAACTGTTCTACTAAAGGTAAAGCTTTACTTGGAATTATTTGTTCTGAAGCCTCTTCCATAAGTCCTAAAATATGTTCTCTAGCCTCTTTTGCTTGATCTAATGCTTCTTTTAAAACAGATAATTCAATACCACCAAGTTTTATATCCATTTGTAAAGCTGTAATTCCATTTTTTGTTCCAGCAACTTTAAAATCCATATCTCCATCATGGTCTTCTAATCCCATAATATCAGTTAATATAGAATATTTATCACCTTCAACAACCATTCCCATAGCAACACCAGCAACTAAATTTGATATTGGAATATGTGCAGCTTTTAAAGCTAAAGAACCACCACAAACTGTTGCCATAGAAGAAGAACCATTTGATTCAAGGATTTCAGAAACCAATCTTACTGTTTCATTATAATCTGTATCTATTGTAGCTTCCAATGCTTTTTTAGCTAAATTTCCATGTCCAAGTTCTCTTCTTCCTACTCCAAACATTGGTTTAGCTTCTCCAACAGAAAATCCTGGGAAATTATAATGAACCATAAATCTCTCCATAGAAGTTGATTTATCAGTTAATGTTTCAAACATTTGTCCATCTTTTACACCAGCTATTGTTCCTATAACTAAAGCTTGTGTTTCACCCCTTGTAAATAGACAAGAAGAGTGAGCAGAAGGTAAAATATTTGTTTCTATATTTATAGGTCTAACATCTTTTAAACCTCTACCATCAGCTCTTACTTTATCATTTACAATCATATCTCTTACTATTTCTCTTTTTACAATACTAACAGCTTCATAAACAGTAGTATACTCCAAGCTATTTTCTAAACAATACCCATCTTTTGATATTAATTTTGCAACTTCTTTTAATTCAACAGCTCTTTCACTTTTAGCTAATTTTTTAATAGCTTCTTTTATATTAGATGAATAATTTTCTCTAACATAATTTATAATGCTTTCTTCAATAGTAAATTCTACTAACTCAACATTTATTACTTCTTTACTAACTTGTTCAAAAGCTTTTTCATAAGTTAAATTTGCTTCTTTTAAGGCATTTTGAGCAAATGCGATAACATTTACTAATTCATCTTCTGCTAATTCATTAGCACTGTGAACTTTTGTAAAGGCTTCTATATCAACTTCTACCATTTCACTTGAAGAGATAGTTTTCATCTCTATCATTAATAATTCATCTTTAGAACCAGCAACCAATAAATCTAAAGTTGAGTTTTGAATTTGTTCTAAAGTTGGATTAATTACATATTCTCCTTCTATTTTTCCAACTCTAACACCACTAACTGATTTTTTAATTGGTAAATTTGATGTATAAAGTGCAGCATTTGCAGCATTTAAAGAAAGGGTTTGTAAATCAATATTCTTGTCAGCACTTAAAACCATAACTGTTATTGTAGTTGGGTAAACATAACCTTTAGGGAAAAGAGGTCTTAAACTTCTATCTATTACTCTTGATGTTAGTGTTTCAAAATCACTAGGTTTTCCTTCTCTTTTGACAAAACCACCTGGTAATTTAGCAGCAGCATAAGTTTTTTCAATATATTGAACAGTTAATGGAGTAAAATCTTCACTTACTGGATTGTCAAATTCACTAACAACAGTAGCTATTACTACCGCATCTCCTAATTTTGCTAAAACAGAACCATTTGATTGTTTAGCAACTTTGTTAAACTCAAATACCTCTTGTTTCCCATTTAATTCAAACTCACAAACTACTGACATTTTTATCCTTTATTTAATATTTCTAATTTTTCAAAATCTACATCATCCAATGAATCATAGTAAAAATTTATAGCAACGAAATGATCCAACTTTTTAACATAATACAAATCGTCTGCAATAGCCTCTATTGCAGGAATAATAGCTGTTGGAAGAATAGGTGTTGCAATACTAACTGATTTTGCTTTCAAATTAACTGCTGTTTTTATGCAAGCCATCATTGTAAGTCCTGTATTTATACCCTCATCCACAAGTAACACATTTTTATTTTCTAAATTAGCTATTGTTGTTCCATGTCTAAATCTATTAACAACTCTTTTTAAATCATTCTCATAAATACTTTTAGATTTAGAGTATATATAATCAAGACTTATTTCAAAAGATTTAACTAACTCTTCGTGAATTAAAACCTCTTCATGCTCTGTAACAACGGCAACTTCACACTCATCATTATTTGGAGCATATACCTTATCACTAAACATAAGTTCTACTTTTGAATCTAAAGCCGAAGCAACTATCTTTGCAATTTCAAATCCTCCATAAGAAGTTGAAATTACAATCCACTCATCCATTTTCATACTCTCTATTGGTAAAACATCCAACAATCTATACGCAGCTATTTCTCTATTTTTGAAAAAAATATTATCTGTATTCATTACTCTACTTCTTTATCTTTTTCATATTTATATTTTTGTTTAATTCCACCAATTGGTTTCAATTCCAAATACATATAAACTATATTTTGAATAGTACTTGTGTCAAGGGTACTAGATGTAGGAACTACTTCTTTTTCATATCTTAAATCTAAATTCCAACATTTATCATCAACATTTAAAGATACACCTCTTTTGTTTAAAATGTTTTCTTGAATATTATAATATTCATAATATCCTACACTATAATCTTTTGTTAGTCTATATTTTGCATTTGCTCCATAAGATTCTAACTCTTCTCTATTTGAATTTTCAGTTTTTTTAGATTTATAATATCCTAGAGTTACAGAACCTTTTTTATAGTCAAATGTGGTATCTGCAGTACTTTCTACAAGTTCATTATCTTGCATATTGTAAACAACTTTTCCACTAACAGAACCAAAATCATGATTAAATTTTGCATAATTTTTGTAATCTTGAAATTCTGCCTCATTTAATTGATTATATAAAATTGATTGAGACATTTTGTGATTAACAATCTGTTTTAGACTATTTTGACCATAAACCGATTGATTCAAAGATAAATTTATATTTTTATCTTTTTCAGCAATAGGAAAATAACTCAATTCTCTCTCTTCACTTGAATTGGTATCAGTTGTAATTTTGTATAAATCACCATTCTCTTCTAAATTTTTTGGAATAGAATATTTTGCATTTAAATTAACTGTATGTGTATAATTACCATAAGGTTTTATCAAATCTGTTCCCGTACTAACTGATGATTCATTTTGTATTAGGTTTCCATCTTTTATGTTAGAACTAGTATTAGAATAATCATATTTACTAATTGTGGTTTTATTTTCAAGAGTCAAATAAAGATAATCATCCATAAAATATTTTGTATAACTCAAAGGTGCAGTTAACTCATAAATTCTTGCTGTTATACCATCTTTTCTTGTATAATTATATGCTTTTGTATCAAGTGAATATAAAATATTATCAAAAGAAGTTTGCTTATAATAATCATGAAAATGTAATTGCGGAAGTTCTTGCATTGTTGCATCATTTGATTCTTTTGATGTATCAACATAATATCTTGCATACATACCATAATAATACTCAGGAGTATTATAAAAATAGTTTATTTTTGATTCAACATTTTTATCAGTAGATATATTATCTTCTTCTTTTTCCAAAGTTTTATATTCTATATCATTCATCCAATTTAAAGAGGTAAATAAACCATCTTGGTCATATCCATTTGAGAATAATTTACTTCTATTATAATCAACATTCCAACCATAATGTTTTTGATTTTTTAAAGAGTTTTTTATTTGATAATCTTTTTTCTCTTTGAAGCCACCAGTTTGCATTTTCAAAGTAGAATAAGGAGAATCAGCATATCTAAAATATGTATACTCTCCATAACCTCTTCTATTTCTAACTTGAGGTATAAATTCTAAATCGTAGTTATCAGCTGGTGCAAAATATATAGGTTGAGCATAGTATAAACCTTCACTTCGTGAATAACCCATTGTAGGAACTAACAAACCACTTCTTCTAGTTGTATCGGTTGAAAAACCCATATAAGGAGAATACATTACGGGAACAGCTTTGAAATATAATCTTGTATTATAAGCGTTTACCCATTTAGCTTTTGAATCATAATCCCCTGAAGACATTTTTATACTCCATAAAGGATCATCACAATCACATGATGACATTATGGATTTTCCTAAGTCTATCTTATCTCCGAGTTTTTTTGAATCTTTTGAATTCATCCAAATAGATTGATTAGTTTCCATTAAAAAAAGTGGACTTTGAACAATAGAATCTTTTTTTAAATCAATAAAAGCATAATTACTTTGAGTTTGAATTTTGTTTTCTTTAACAACAAAAACATTATCAAAAAGTTCATAGGTATCTTTTTCTTTATTATAGATAACTTTATCAGCACTAAAGTAGTAAGTTGGAGAAAATATTACAACATCACCTTTTGCAATAACAATATTATCTTGTGTAGTTACATCTTTTGCAATAAGTTGGAATTTTTCATTTTTAACATCTTGAGAGTGTAAAATTGAAAAAGTAATTAATAATGAAGCTAATATTTTACTATGCATTTACAACCAACGTTTTACCAGCAATATCATGAAAAGTTTTTCTTCCTTCATTAAAGAAACCTATTAAAAATCCTATATAAAAAAACATTTCAGAAAAGATTCTTCCAACAGATCTTAAAAAAGAGCCAAAAATAGAAACCCTATTCCATTCACTAGCATCAATTACTCTTATTTTAGCAATAATTTTACCAACTGTAGCTCCATAGTACCATACAAAAAAAGTTTGGTAAATAACCTTTATCATAATCAAAGGAGTAACTAAATCAGATTTTATAAAAACCATTAAAGCTTCTGGATTATCACTCAAAGCAACTATACTTTCCCAAAAAATAGCCATAACTATAAATGTAATTAACAAATCATCAATTACAAAAGCAAAAGCCCTTGAACGCATAGAA